>NZ_JAAPAW010000003.1:45563-180535 GCF_014435245.1 Streptococcus sp. IMAU 99161
TTGATTAGAAACCAAGCCAACCTTTAAAGGTATCCCAAGCGTTTTTCGCTTTTCCTGGAATATCCGCCTTGTCGATCGCTTTTTTAGCATCATCGACCATATTGGATGCCTTTTCTTTGACATCTTCAAAGAATCCTTTGTCTTCTTTGGTTTCTGTTTGCGCCTGCTCTTCTCCAGCTGGAGCAATTCCATTTTCTGCATAGGAGTTTTTAACAGAATCAAATCGGGTTCCATCGGTATAGGGGAGCACACTATTTGCGACATTGCGGAAGATCTCCGAAGCCGTCCCTGCACTACTATCGGTCAGATAGTGAGTTTCATCCGTTTTTGGGAAGCCAAGCCACTGACTAATGACCACATCTGGTGTGTAACCGATCACCCATTGGTCTCCAGAGAGGTCCTTGTTAAAGCTGGTCTCTGTCGTACCCGTTTTTCCTGCCATGGTATAACCGTAAGGTGCTGCATTGACCCCCGTACCATTACTAAAGGTTCCGAGCATCATATTGGTCATCTTGTCGTTGGTCGACCCACTAAGAACCCGTGTGGATTTCTGACTGTGGCTCTTGACCACCTGACCACTAGCATTTTCAATTTTGGTAATGAGGTGGGCATCATTCATGACACCGCCATTGGCAAAAGTCCCATAAGCCTGAGCCATCTGCATCGGATTGGTTGTCACACCAGATCCCAAGGCGACAGCAAGGTTTTTATCTACCTTGTCCATATTGAGGCCGAATTTTTTCCCGTACTCAAAAACTTTGTTCAGGCCTAAATCATTAGCCGTCGCAACAGCTGGGAGATTAAGGGATTCTGCCAAGGCTTGGTACATCGGTACGGTCGGGCTTGACTGGATTCCTGCATAGTTGTTGACATGATAGCTTCCGTATTGGGTGGTGCTATTGTCCAACTCTTTGTTGGTAGACCAACCTTCAGCAATAGCTGGGCTATAGACCACCAAGGGTTTGATGGTGGAGCCAGGGCTTCGGGCAGCCTGGGTCGCATAGTTATAGCTACGGAATCCCGGATTTTGATCGCTTCCGACACGCCCTACGAGAGCTCGCACCCCACCCGTCTTAGGATCGAGGGCGACACTACCGGACTCTGCGCGCGTGCCATCTTCTGCAACTGGGAAGAGGGCGGTATTGTCATAGATTACCTGCATGCTTGCTTGGTAATTCTGATCCAGCTCGGTATAGATTCGGTAGCCATTTTTGACAATGTCTTCTTCGGTCAATCCGTATTCATTGACCGCTTCATTGATTACTGCATCAAAGTAAGAAGGGTAGCGATAATCCTCTGATTTGCCTTGATAGGCATCGACTAGCTGGCCATGGATATCAACGGCTGCAGACTGATCGGCCGTTTTTTGGTCAATATAGCCAGCTGCCACCATGTTTTGAAGGACCGTATTGCGACGATTGGTCGCATTTTCTACTGAGTAGAGCGGGTTATAGATCTCCGGTCCCTTGAGCATGCCCGCTAGAACCGCAGACTGGTCCAGGCTCAATTGGCTCGCTGACACTCCAAAATATTTCTTGGAGGCATCCTCTACCCCCCAGACCCCATTTCCAAAGTAGGCATTGTTGAGGTACATGGTGAGGATTTCTTTTTTACTATATTTCTTATTGATTTCAAGGGCTAAGAAGAACTCCTTGGCCTTGCGCTCCACGGTCTGGTCCTGAGACAGATAGGCATTTTTAGCCAGCTGCTGGGTGATGGTCGACCCCCCACCTGAGCGACCCAGGGTCAAAATCGCTAAGAAGAAACGGCTGTAATTGATCCCACTATTTTTGTAAAAACTCCGGTCCTCTGTTGCGACAACTGCATGTTGCAGATTCTCACTAATGGCATCGAGTTCAACATAGGTTCCTTTTTGCCCGGTCAAACTTCCAGCCTGGTCGCCGTTTTTATCGTAGATAATAGTGGTCGCCTTCAGAGCATTTTGCAAATCCTTGACGTTGGTCGTCTTCGCAATATAGAAGAGGTAGGCCCCCGTCAAGAGACTAAATCCTAGACCAATGATCAGGAGAATCTTGGTTAAGTGGAAACGACGCCAAAAGCGACGGAAGGGATGCTGAGAGAGGGGCTTACTTCTGTGCTTGCCCGAGCGACTATAGGTCGGCTCTACTGTCTCTTCTGACAGTTCCGATTCGGGTACTACTTCTGCTACCGGTTTACGTGGCTGATCCTTTCTAAAAAAAGTGATCACATTTTCAAATAATTCTTTTATTCTTTTCATATCTGCTATTGTAACACCTTCTCCCTGTCCTAGCAAGAAAAGATCGCTTTTCCTCCCCTTCGCTTTAGTTTTCTTTAAGCTTAGATTTTGCTACAATAGGGGCATGAACTATCAATTTACTATTCCACAATCCTTTCCGCAATTAACCGTGAAAGAGCTACTCGAGGACTACTTTCTCATTCCCCGTAAGATCCGGTATTTTTTACGAACCAAGAAGCACGTCTTGGTGAATGGAGAAACCATCAACTGGCAGAGCCCCGTTCAAAAAGGTTACCAGATCCAGCTGATCTTTGACGCGGATGATTATCCTGAAAAGGAGATACCCGCAGGTGATCCGAGTCTGGTCGAAGAACTCTATCAGGATGAGCATGTCATCATCGTCAATAAACCTGAAGGAATGAAGACCCATGCCAATGAGCCGACAGAAATTGCTCTGCTCAACCATGTTTCCAGCTACGTTGGGGCCACCTGCTACGTCGTGCACCGACTAGACAAAGAAACCAGTGGGGCCATTTTATTTGCCAAAAATCCTTTTATCCTGCCCATTCTCAACCGAATTTTGGAAGAGAAACAAATCCAACGCGAGTACTGGGCCTTGATCCAAGGAAGCCTACCTCAAAAGACCATCATCTACAAGGATAAAATTGGACGCAATCGCCACGATCGGCGCAAGCGCCTGGTTGATCCACGAAAGGGTCAGTACGCAGAAACTCAAGTGACACAACTGAAAAAAATCGGACGAAACAGCCTCGTCAAATGCCAACTCAAGACAGGGCGTACTCATCAAATCCGGGTCCATCTCTCCCATCATGGGCACCCAATTGTCGGGGATCCTCTCTATAACCCTGAACGCGGAGAGCGACTCATGCTCCATGCCCACCGCTTGACCTTCACAAATCCACTGACCCTTGAAACCATCCAAGTCGAAGCCCCCTCCCAGAGTTTTGAAAAAGGGTTGAAAGCGTGAAAAAAGAAGCCACCGGGCTTCTTTTTTGTTATTGGTCTAGCTTTTCATTCCTCTATCAACATACCAGCTAGAAAATTTTTATTGAAATTATTTAAGCAAAAATACTGAAAAATGGTGAACCTAATTTAGTATCAATTGGGTCTGTGCTTTTAACTGAGAAGATATAATCAATAGAATACCATCCATTATTGTTCGCATTGAATGGATCTCTCACATACGTTTTACCATTATCATACCCATGAAGAACAATTTCATGAGTGTATGGAGCATTAATAAAAATACTTTCCTCAACAGCAGCGAGAACATGCTTTCCTGCAACTAAGGATGTTGCAATTGATTCTTTTCTGGTAATCATTTGACTATTAAGTCCCCAATTTCTGCTTGCTAAAACGATACCTTCCGCATCAGTTCCCGCAACCGAAATTTTATTAAAGGAATTAGTGTTGTAATATAAATAATCAGCAACTGAAGTCGGTAACACTTCCCTTCCGAGAATATCCGTGAATGTCATCGCTAAGGAAGTTGGAACACACCCTGATTGGTCCAAATTACTCACACCATACCATTTCCCAGCCCATCGAGGATCACGTTGCGAATAATAAGCCGTTTGCGGCTCAACTCGACGATTACGTGGAGAAAGTGCCGTTTGTCCAAGGTTAAATCCTTCTACTGTATTATCTGTATAATCTACATAAACATGAGTTGTGTAATTTCCAGCAATATTTTTGTGATTGACTGCGGAAACATTGACCTCAGTATGTGTGCTAGTCGGTATAGCATCGTACCAGTAGAGATTTTCTTGATGTGTTTGAGACCAAACAGCAACACTGATTTTCTTAATCTGACGGCCTTGAGGAGCTTGATCAACCACTACTGTATAAGTACCGTTATTCGAATTCACGTCCTTGATGTAGGCCTGTGTTTTTGTCTTAGCATTACGGAATTCAACGTCTGTAGTTGTCCCACCAACACCGATTCGTGTGCCATCATTCTGAATGTAGTATAGGTGAACAAAGTACTTCCCAGTGGAATTTTTATGGTCACTAGCCTTCACAGATACCTTGTAGTCTCCATTGGCTTGGCGAGTAGCTTCGTACCAACGGATATCATCTTGACCATCATTATCAGACCAAGTTGGAACTTGAACAATCTGCACGCCTTTAGGGCTGTAGACATCTTTAATAATGACGTCAAAGGTGCCCGTATCTTTGTTGTTGTTCACTATTGAAATCGTACCAATTGGTTTGTTATGCTTAACATTCACCACCGTTTCAGTGATATAATGGTGTTGATTTGTATTATCTACGATATAGAGGTCAACACGATAATTGCCAAGCGAATTCTTATGTTCATCGGACTTGATGGTAACACGATAGCTACCGTCTGATTGTCGAGTCGCTTTGTGCCAAATAAGATCATCTTGGCCATTCACAAGACTCCATGACGGAACTAATACCTCTTTAACACCATTTGGAGCAGAAATATTACGAACAACCGCATCAAAAGTTCCCAATTCAGCATTATTATTTTCAATAATAAGACTTGCAGTCGGACGAGTTTGGGTAACTTCTACGACTTTTTCGGTTAGGTAAAAAGGAGTATTAGAATTATCTACAAGATAAGCATCAGCACGATATTTTCCTGTAGAGTTCTTATGATCTGTTGCCTTAATCGTCACCCGGTAAGAACCATCGGCTTGACGAGTAGCCTTATGCCAGATGAGGTCGTCCTGACCACCAGCAAGACTCCATGATGGAACTAAGATGTCTTTAACGCCATTTGGCGCAACGATGTCACGAACAACTGCATCAAATGTCCCTGCTACAGTATCGTTGTTTTCAATTGAAAGGACACCTCTTGGCCGTGTGTAATCAACAGCTACTACTTTTTCAGCAATATAGTGACGATTATTTGAGTTATCTACAACATAAGCATCTGCTCGGTAGTTCCCTTTATTCCCTTTATGTTCGGTTGCCTTAATGGTGACACGATAGCTACCATCACTTTGCTTAGTCGCTTTATGCCAGATGAGGTCATCTTGACCATTCTCTAAACTCCATGACGGAACCAATACCTCTTTCACACCATTTGGAGCGACAATGTTTCGAATAACCGCATCAAATGTCCCTGCTACAGTATTGTTATTCTCAATTGAAAAGGCACCACTTGGTCGTGCATAATCAACAGCTACTACTTTTTCAGCAATATAGTGACGATTATTCGAATTATCTACAATGTAAGCATCTGCTCGGTAATTTCCTTTATTCCCTTTATGCTCACTCGACTTGATAGTGACACGATAGCTACCATCACTTTGCTTAGTTGCCTTATGCCAGATGAGGTCATCTTGACCATTTTCAAGACTCCATGACGGAACCAAAACTTCCTTAACACCCAAAGGTGAAGTGATATTAGTAATGACGGCGTCAAATGTCCCATTTCGAGTATTGTTATTCTCAATTGCAAAATTTGCTTTTGGTCTTAACTGCTCAGGGGCCTTGCCAATGAAGACCTGAGTCGTTGTTCCGCCAACACCTGTCAATTGCCCATCGTTTTGAACATAGTAAAGGTGAACATTATAAAGGCCTGTTGAATTTTTATGAGCTGAAGCCTTAACGTTTACTGTATAAGTTCCATTATTTTGACGGTCAGCAGTATACCAGATAATGTCATCTTGGCCATTAATTTCTGACCAAATTGGTACCGAAACGGTTTGAACTCCGTTAGGGGCTTTAACATTTGAAATTACAACATCAAATCGACCTGCCATGGTATCATTATTGACAATGTTGATCGTTCCACTTAAGTTTCCTACTGTTGGATCAGCTGCTGGTTTTGCATTTGCTGTAAAACGTCCTGTATAGTCTACACTATGGTCAAAGAGATGTTTCCCTGGAAGCAATTCTGCTTGAGAAGAGAATTGCCAAGCCCCTGCTTTGCCGTTGTAACGCAAACTCTTAGCATCTTCAACAGATAATTTCGGAGCAGGATATTGGGCTACCCAGAAATTTTGAAGACCAAATTGAGCGGTGTTGACAGGACCTTTCTTGCGAAGATTGTTTTCATCCAACCAGCTAGCACTAGTGTAAAACATCAAATTGGTGTAGCCATTTTTACGCATTTCATCCACCCAAGCTTGGGTGTTACGGTTAATGTTTGGCTGCATATTGCTATCCTCAATGTCATTGACCATGAGGGTATTCTTAGGCAAACTCAAACGTTGTGCAGCTGCAATATAGAACCGTGCTTCTGCCCGCGCTGATTCTTCAGAAGTATAACGTGAAAAGTGATAAGTTGATACTTGAAGCCCTGCTGCTTGTGCATTACGAATTTGGTTCTCCGCATTTGGGTTATTGTACCATGTATCTTCTGTCAGTTTCACAACGACACCACCGACACCTTTATTAGCTAGGGTACGGTAGTCTCCAATACTAATGTCTCCATTGTGGCTACTCACATCAACGAATGATTTTGGCTGCACCGCCACATCTGTTGAACGACCCGCTGGAGCGTTCGCACCTGTGTTATAAAACGTAGTGGTACCCGTCGACTGAACAGAATTTCCTTCAGTCTTATCGGTAATCGTTGCAACTGCATCTTTCTCTTTGGTCGATACCAGACTTTCTGATGGAGACTCACTAACAACAGGCTCTGTTGACTGCTCGGTTACATTTGCCGGTGCAGTGTAGCTAGTTGTTGAATGCGATAGTTGCGTATCGGTCGTTGCCGCTACTGTGGTCTTTTCAGTTTGAGTTTGGTTGCCTTCTGTTTTGACTGAATCATTTGCAACCAACTCATCTGCTTTCGCCACTTGAGCAGACACGGCCATCAAAACGGCCGCACTCGCATAAAAAATCAAATCTTTCTTTTTCATTTAACTTCCCTTTATACAAATTTTATACGGTTATCATTTTACCACACAGCTTCAACGATTAAAAGCTTTATGGTACAAATTTTTAAAATTAGTGATAATTTTTGGAATTCAAAAAAAGAAGTCCTTTTGAACTTCTTTTTACCTTATTTCAAATGTCTTAATGCTATCTTTAGGTAGTGCCCGTCACGAATCTCTTGACCAACACGCTTGGCATTGTTCACCAAGTCTTGGTAATCGTCATCTGAAAGATTATCGATTGCCTCCTTCAAGTCATGAAGAGACTCTACTGCAATCCCGCAACCCTGCTCAAGAACAAAATGAGACAAGGCTGACTGTTTCCAGACTACAAGCGGGAAACCTGAGGCTAAGTATAGTGACGCCTTGTGAGAGTTGTTATAACGAAGATACTCGCCAAATATACCGCTACATGTCTCAGCGCTATCACCATCCCAAACAAGCCCAAAACCACCCTCAAGAGCTGCTGGTAGCTCGTCAGGAAGGAAAGAACCAAAGTAGGTCTCGTTTTCAAGTGCTCTACTCTCGTCAAAACCTACACCATATAGGTTATAAGCAGGTTCTTCAGGAAGTGAGTAAAGATAGCCAGCTTTTTCTTGTTCCAAGTTACCAGCCACAATAATTGGCTGATTTTTTGACAGTCCGTTCTTTTCTTGGAAATTGGGAATCAAATAATCAAAAATACCAAGACTGACAATCTTTTCTTCCGCAATCCCTTTATCCACCAAGACTGACTTCATAATTGGATTATGGGCAATAATGCCAGTTACACTATGAAATGTATCACTTTCCGTTAATTTCATCCGTAATTTCATTCTAAATGGTAGAGTCCTGTCATTTACAAAACGCAAGGTTTCTAAATCGTGAATCAGAAGATAGGTGTTAACACCTCTATTTTTAAGAGATTTTAGTAGACTGTTAATAAATAAAGAATGATGTAACAAGGGAAATTGTATCACAATATCATCATTTTTCTTTAAGCGTTTGAAGGCTCTCAAAAGTGCTCTATATTTGTGAATCTGAGCATTAAGAACATTCATTTTATACCAGTCATCTACCCTAACTTTTAAGGGGGCATAACCTAGTCTATTAAAGATCACTTCAACATCATTACGTGCCTTATTCCCGGCATTTTTCACATTATGATCGTGTAAAAATTCTTCTTTTAAATAGTATTTCATCTCTTATTTCTCATTTTTCAAAAGCTGATTTTTTAGGATAGCGTTCTTGTATGATTTCTTTAAAATGAATGAGATTTTCTTCCTTAAAGTCACTATCATCATTCACACAAAGCAGTTTTTTATGTTTATCTTCAAAGATTTTATCAAGTTTATCCACTTGATTTAAACCAATTGTCTCTCCAAAATTCTTTGACATCGGATAAAACTGGTTACTTTCAATTTGCCAGAGAGAACAGATGTATTGATTGACATCTACCCCATAATTTCTAATCTTATTTCTGGAGGTTCTATCCAAAATTTCTCCCTCAATTTCCCATAAATGTGCCAAGGTACTCTTTTTCATCGGAACAGGTAAATGCTGGTTCACGTATCCCGTCGGCCCCCAAGGCAAGAGTAACAAGTTTTTCAAAATCAAAGATCCATAACGGTAATTAAAGAATTTCCAAGGTGAAGATTTTAAAGCCTTCTTATTAGGAAAATGGCGATAAATCAACTCAACATTATTGTGATAAGTATTTGTAAATGGTGACCAAGGAACCAAAGCATCGTATACTGCTAAAAGTTTCGGTTGCCCATTTTTATAAAAATCCGAAGGCTGACTGTCTCTGATTAAGTACATATCATCATTGAAATAAAGAAAGTTTTCCGACAAGCCTTCAATCCGATGGAGATTCAGCTCAATAGCCGCTGAATTATAAGTAGGTAGATACTCTTTAGGGATAAATTCCTTATGAGTGACCAACTTGAGTTGTGGATGCTCCAAGTTCAACCATTCCGGTTTTTGCCCATTTGTGACTAAATAAATATGATTTACCCAAGGAGCATGCCTTTCAATCATTCGAAACCAATAATTAAAAATACCGTAATCACGATAACGTTGCTCACCATCGATTTCCTGGTCTATTTCTGCCATTTGACCTGTCACGGCTTGTTTCTCACGGACAAACTCCGGGTCACTTCCGTCAACCCAAAGAACCACGATATCAATTTTTTCTTCTGTCATTTACTAAATTCTTTCTCAACGACTTCTAAGGCACGTTCGATCACCACGTGCATATCGTAGTATTTATAGTCTGCTAGGCGCCCACAGAAGATAACCTTGTCATTTTTAGTGGCTTCTTCTTGGTACTTAGCAAACATCGCATTATTCTTTTCATCATTGATTGGATAGTAGGGCTCATCGCCTCGTTTCCAATCAGCTGGGTATTCACGGGTAATCACCGTCTTCGGTTGAGTCCCATACTCGAAGTGCTTGTGCTCAATGATCCGAGTATAAGGAATTTCACGCTCCGTATAGTTGACCACAGCATTACCTTGATGATTTTCCTCATCCAAGACTTCGTGTTCAAAACGCAAACTGCGATACTCCAACTCTCCGTGTTTATAGTCAAAGTACTGGTCAATCATCCCTGTGAAGACCACTTTTTCAGCAGAGCTTTCCAGTTCTTCACGATTGGCGAAGAAATCAACCCCAAGCTCCACTTCTACATCGCCAAGCATATTTTCAATGATGACATTGTAACCACCAATTGGAATCCCTTGGTAACGGTCATTAAAGTAGTTATTATCAAAGGTCAAACGAACTGGGAGGCGCTTAATGATGAAAGGAGGCAGGTCTGTTGCAGAACGTCCCCATTGCTTCTCCGTATAGCCCTTGATCAACTTTTCGTAGATATCTGGACCAATCAGCTTGATCGCCTGTTCTTCAAGGTTCTTGGGCTCAATATCTTTCATATCAGCCGTTTGTTCCGCAATCTTGTCCTTGACTTCTTGAGGAGTCTTTGTTCCCCACATGGCGTAGAAGGTATTCATGTTGAAGGGAAGATTGTAGAGGCTACCCTTGTAGTTCGCCACCGGTGAGTTAATATAGTTATTGAATTCTGCAAATTGATTGACATAGTCCCAGACTTTTTTGTTGGACGTATGGAAAATGTGAGCACCGTATTTATGAACATTGATGCCTTCAATATTTTCACAGTAGATATTTCCACCGATGTGATCACGCTTGTCAATCACTTTTACCTTTTTGCCACGTTTTGTAGCTTCATGTGCGAATATAGCGCCAGATAATCCAGCACCAACAATAAGATAATCGTACATAGTTTACTCCTTAGTTTTTCATTAACTGTTCCTTCAAGTCTCTCACATCAAGGACACGTAAAACAACAATCAAAATTAAATAAATGATGGCTCCAACAAAACCATCTACTGCTACGTTTAGCATAGGTTTAAATTGAACAAAGGTTCTGAAGACAAAAAGTCCAAGATACATCACAACTGATGCAATGATAATTTTAGACATGGCAGGAAGAATCGAAACATCTTTAATAAATTTTCTTGCAAAATTAAGCTGAATCACCCATACCAAAGCTTCTGTAAGAACGGAAACAATGGAAGCCCCAATGAAACCAAATGGTGGAATCAATAAAAGGTTAAGTCCCACACTAACAAATGCTGGAATCGTTGTAGAAAGCATGAATTCACGGTGCTTATTATGCGGAATTAAAATCTGAATTCCCATGATATTTGTCCAACCAATAAAGAACATCCTAAAGACCATGATAGCAATGGCAATATTAGCTGCTTGGAAGTCCTTTCCTAGGAAAAAACTAACAAAGTCTTTATTGACAACCAAGAGACCAGCAATAATTGGGAAAATGACGAGATTATAAATCAAGAAAGAGAATTCATGCATCTTGTTAACAGCCTTATAGTCTCCACTAGACAAAAGACCAGATACCCTTGGAAGCATTACACTTCCCAATGAAGTCACCAACGTCAATAAAATATTAATAATTTTCAAAGCCTGATCATAAATCCCTACATCATTTGTCGATGACAAGGCCCCCAACATAGTACGGTCCAAAGTCACATAAAGTGAAATAGCAATCTGAGGCAAGAACAGTAAAATAACTGGCTTAAGATGCTTCTTAGCAAAAGACAAATCAAATTGAGGCTCACCAATATATGGCCTTGCTGGGAGCCACATGCTTAATTGTCCTAGTAATTCAAAAAAGGTTAGTAGAAACACATAGAGGTATAAATCACCGGAAGTTTTTACAAATAAGAAAATGGAAATAACTCCTAAGAGTTTAACCGTTGTGTTTCTTGCCGTAATACGACGAAAATCCTCCAAACCTTGGAACAACCAAGAAATATCCATTCCTTTAGATACTAAACTAAGCCCAAGGATATAAGCCACCATGTTTTGCATTGCTGGCAAAAATAAACACAAGAGCGCATACAAAAAAAGTGACAAAAAAGTGGCAATCAATTGGAGGGTATAAATACCCCAGAAATTTTTCCGAATATCCTTACGATTACTAGAAATTTCCTTGGTCCCGTAGTTAGCAACTCCTAAGGTCGCTAAGAGAATAAAGTAGGTCACAATAGAGTTAAAGTAACCATAGGTACCTAAATCTTTAGAACTAAAAATCCTAGTTACATAAGGTGTCGTAATAATTGGTAACACAATGACCAATAATTGGTAGGAAAGATTATAGGCGTAATTTTTTAAAACTTTCATGTTCATTCAACTCTATCTATCATTTTATTTTGAACTGGTAAAAGGTTGGCAAAAAGTGTGAATATAAAAATATTATATCCTGGTCTTACCCAAAATGCTTCAATCATACAGTTTATTGTAATAAGTGATAATAGAGCTAGAAATAAAAACATTCCTTGTTTATAAAGTCTCTTCGATGCAAGTACATATATCAATACCAGTAATACGACAGGAACAACTCCGTAGTAAAATAACATTTGAATATAAGAGGAATCTACATAGTTATAACTGTATACTGATTCTGTTGTGCCACCATATCCTATAAACTTAACCCCGGTTGCTCCAAACAAATGTAATCCATAGGTCTCTATTGCATTTTTCCCTAAAAATAACCTCATACTGAATAAGTTGTTCAAACTCACAAATAATGAAGAAGACCAGGTAAAGAAATACGATAAGTAAAACATTAAGAAAGAAAATATAGCTGCAAAATAAGGTAGGATCCCATAAATTTTAAATTTTCTTTCTTTAGTAACATACATGACAATAAAAATGACAGTTGCTACAAGTACAGAAAGGGCATTTAACCGAGCATCACAAAATTTGATGATAAAAAATGCTAAACTAATACCTACTAAGGTTCGTAGTATGATGAACCTTTTCCGTAGTACATATCCCCAAGCAATAAATAAATAAAAACAGTGGGACGCAAAGTCAGTTGGATAAATGAAACCAAAGGAATTTCTAATCACAAAGCCAGACGAACGGACCTGAGCAAATTGTAAATTAGGAATAACTCCTAGAATTGAAAGTAAGAAAACTCCCAACACTATCGTTCCTGACACAATAACGTATGTTTTTAAGATAACATCAATATCTGCATCATATAATAACAAAATCAATAATGAATAAAGTAGGAAATTAGTCCCGCCCGTATGCATAAATACGATAGAGCTTGTTACTAGTAATAAAATAGCAGTTAAGATATAAAAGAAGGTGAATTTTTTTATATATAAAAATCTAAAACATAATAATAATGAAAAACAGATTAATAAAACAACCGGAAGATTTGGTATCGTTCTGTTTAACATTGTTGTCATAAGAGTATCGTACCCAACAATGAGGGTCAACACTAGAATAACCATAAGGTTCTCAAATTTAATTTTTAACATAATACCCTTTTACTGTTTATAAGAATAGCTAATTTATTTAAAAGCAATTTTACGTAAAATTGGATTCATTTTCATTTTTTCAATAAAAATGACTGTCCGAAATTTTTTTTTGGTGAGAAGATCAATACTCAATCTTCTAAGAAAAGAAGAAATATTTCGCTGTCTTAATAACATATTATAAGGACCAATGATTTGATCTCCATTCCCTGAAAAAATATTGTCAAAAGCTTTATTTGAAATAATGGACTGTAATAATTCTATTTTTTCTTGTCTTTTCAACTTTAAATTAGAGATTTGAAAAACTGAACTTATGATAATTTTGGTCTTAATATCCTGCATTAATGTAGCATCTTCTAATTGGAACTGTTCAAGCAATTTATGTAATTCTTGAAGTTCATCTAATTGAATTTCAATTCTTCTAGGATGAAAACTCGTCAGTGCAGATCCACTTCTACCCGCAATATAATTATAAAGAGTCGAATCAATAAAAAGAATGTTATCTAATTGTTGATAAACTTGGAAATTAAATAAAGTATCTTCCCCTATTGGTTTACTAGGAAATTTAATATTATTTTTTAGAATAAATTCTTTGTTATAAATTCTCGACCAAACATTATACATCATATCAGTTTTAAAAAGCTCTATGAAGTCATTCCTAAACTCTTCCTTTTTAAGAAGTCCCAGGTGCTGATAAGAATGAGAACGACAAGACAAAATAGTGTTATTGGTTTCTTTAATTTCATTGTAACCAAAACAAAGAACATCCCATTCTCCATTAAGATTAGGACATATCTTCTCAAAGAAATCATCTGATAAGAAATCATCTGAGTCCATAAAGTACAAATATTCCCCCCTCGAGAGAGAAATCCCTAAATTTCTAGCTTCCGAAACTCCGTTATTCTCAATATGTCTAACAAAAATGTTTGAATAATTATCTTGATACTCATCACAAATCGCACCACTTCGGTCGGTTGAATCATCATCAATTAATAGAATCTCATACTTAATTGGTGACGATTGCATAAGTATAGAATCTAAGGCTCTTTTTAAATAACCTTCGACATTAAATACTGGAACAATAATGCTCAAATCTATATTATCCATTAACTCTTCATCCTTAATTTATGACGAATAAACTCTAGTGTCCATTTTTCTTTTTTAAATTTCTTTAACATTGTTGATTTAACATATTCCCAATAGAATTTATTTCTTGTCACCTCTACTAGCTCTTGCTTAGAAATTTTCTCTCCAATAACTAATTGATTTGGTATAACATAAAATGAATCGACTAGTTTAAAGTCAGGGCATTTAATCATTCTCTTTTGGAAATGTGCGTATAGAGGACGCTTAACCACTATATCACTATCGATTAAATTTATCGATTCCAAACCATTTTCCTCTGACCAAAAATAATAGCGTTTCGGTTCATTTTCGCCATATTCCCGAAATAAGAAATGACTAATATCAATATCATCAAAAAACTTATCTTGCAGTTGTTTGAAATGACATTTTTCAAAAAGCTTTTGGATACCTTCTGCCTCATCAAAAATAAAATTTTGTTCACTAGTATAGACATTGTGATAATCTAATCTATAATATAAACCTTGCCCAGACATAAAAACACGATTAACTTCTCTTGAATTCTTAAAAATTTGAAGATGACCTAAAAGACCATATCTAGCATAGTCATTTTCAAAAAAGCTATGCTCTTCAAGAAATTGATAAATATCACCTAGTAAGACATCTGTGTCACAAAAACCCCAGTAATCATAACCCTTTAATTCTTCTTCAAAGATAAGCCCATAAGCAACTTTATAGTCACATAATTTATACGGTGTTTTAAGAGAGATTTTAAAATCAAACTTAGACTGAACTTTCTCTCTTAACTCATCAAAAGAAAGAGTTACAAATTCTATATTTTTAGCATTTAAAATGTCAAATTGGTCAACCTTTTGATCCGTATAAATTAAGAAATCAATCTTTTGATTACGTTTGGCGGTCAACAAAAAATAAGGGAAAAATTTTGGAAGTCTTCCGAAATATGGAATAATAAGTCTTATTCTTTTCATTTAGTTAGATCCTCTCCACCCTTATTCAACCAAGTTACTGCATTGAAATAGCGATGGTACGTTTTCAAATCGATGCCAACGTATCCTTGCTTTTCAGCTGACTTAAAATGTACCAAGGAAGGTAAGTCACTATAATTCTTCGAAGAGAAGATCACCTTACTCTTGTATGGAAGTTCTTCAAATTCTTTCATGAGCTCATAAGTACAAGCATCATTATCATTGAATTTGAAATATAGATTATCCCAGTGAATGCGTGCCAAACGACGTTGCCATTTCTGAGTTGCTTCTTTTTCATCTGCATAATGCAAAAAATGAAGTTCAATATCATCAAGAAGGGCAAGTGGATAGGCATTATCAAAATCCTCGATATATTTTGATTCCTTAACAAATTTTAAGGGGATATCTCCACTCAAATAATATTTTAAATTCTTGAGCATTTTGATGTAATCAGGTGAAAAGACAAACAGTCCAACAAAGGGTGTTTGATAAGGTAATCCCAACTCCTGATAGACTTTCCCAGCCCAACAATTATCACAAATAATCGTGAAATTCTTATTCTTGAGTCTTCGTCTAGGAATAAAGTTAATAATTGGATAGATAAACGGTTTTAATTTGTTCTTAATTGTTTCAGTATTCATCTTAGTATTTCTTATACAACTCCGAGAAATTCCCAATATAACTTTGTAATGAAAAGAGTTCTTTTTGGCGTTTGACAGAGGCCATGCCATATTGTTCTCGCTTCTCGGTATTATCCGCTAATTCTTGAATAGCTTTTGACAATTCCACAGGCTGATTTGGAGTAGCGAGAAGGCCATTTTCACCTTCCTGCACCATTTCACAGACACCGCCATGACGGTAACCCACTACAGGCTTGCCACAAGCCATGGCTTCTAGGACGACTGTCGGCAGTGGGTCTGGGTTGGTACTCGGCAAGACAAAGATATCAAACATATTATAAAGTTCTGTCGTCTTGCTATAATAGTCAATTCGCTTGATTTGGCTAGCTGATGGAGAGTCTGAAATAGCTTTTTCCAACTCATCCACGCGCCACTCTTCCCCCTCAAAAGCACTACCTGCTAGAAAGGCTACTGCTTTTGGATTGGCTTTTAAGATTGGCGTCACAGCTTCTAAAAAGTCTCCTTGCCCCTTCCAAGCATTCACTCGACCAACCATACCGATCACCAAGGCATCCTGATCAATTCCAAACTGCTCACGGACCGAGCTAGCATCCATCTCATGATAGACAGCATTGTCGACCCCATTATAAATCACTTGAACTTGTTCATTTTTTACAAAGCGAGACTGTTTGACGTGGTTGGCTACAGCATTTGAAACTGTCACAATCTTATCCGCATAGCGCCCCATCCAAAAGTTGATAAAATCTGAAATGGCTTTTGGTTTGACAATAATTTCGTGCACATGCCAAATCAAAGGAAGTTTCAACTTCCGCTTGAGATAAATGCCTTCAAGCACCGCCGTAGTATTGTTGTGAATGAGGGTAATCCCGTTCTCTTTGGCATAGTTGGAAATTTGTTTAGAATATCGGTTATAAGAACCAAAATACTCCAGAATTCCCTTGGGATTAAAATATTTCCGGCGCAAGATTGGGTAGTCGATGACTTTCACTTTGGCACCGACATTTTCTAAAGCAGCCACTAAGACACCATCATTAGGTAAGATAACGTGTGCCTCAAAAGCATCTTGATCCAATCCTTTAATCAGCTCCAACAACACCTTGTCAGCGCCATACATTTCGGCACCCGCATGGAGATATAAAATTTTCTGCATGATTAACCTTTAAATACTTTCTCGTAGTCTGTAACAATCTTTTCCCATGTGAAAGATTGGGCAATCCGTTGACTAGATTTTTGATTGAGAGTTTCAATCGCTTGATCATCCAATTGTTCAGCCTGATCAATGACATGTGCCAATTGGTCTTTCTGCCAATAAAGAGCGCCATCTTCACCGACTTCACGGTTAAAGCCAACATCCAACAAAAGATTGAGCTTAGTAGACTCGAGCGCCTCAAGAAGGGATGGATTGGTCCCTCCGACTTCATGACCATGGAAATAGGCAAAGGCATGTTCACGAATGTATTTGAGCAATTCTTGGTCGTACACCGTTCCAACAAACTTCACACGAGGATCCTTGTCAAAGCCAGTATCTTTAAGTAACTGTTCATAGAACTTGTTTTGCTCTACATTAGTAATCAGGACAAAATCTTTTTTGGAATTGGACTGGATAAAGCCACGAATCATGGCCTCATAGTTATTTTCAGGTACAAAACGTCCCACGACAAGATAGTAATCTCCTTCGGAGACTTGCTTGTCCGCATACCAGGTCCGTACCTTCTCGTCTTCTTTACTCAGGAGAGACTTGCTTGTATCGGTTCCATAAGCAATATAGATCGTCTGTGGCTGATACTTAGCGCAATCCTTCTGAATATAAGCCTCGATATTCTTGCTATCACAGATTAATAGGTCGGCGTGTTTAACCATGAGTTGCTCAGAAAATTTCCAGTACTTACGGACCGGAAGACTCCACTTGGCGCGAAGCCACTCATGACCATCTGGATTGACCATGAGAGTGCCACCGATGGCTTTGATTTTCTTTTTAATTTTTGAGATAAAAGGACCAATCCGGCAAGCCAAGACATAAAAGATCGGAGCTTGATCTTTATTTTCTTTAGCCATTTCAATAGCCTTATTGAGAGCTGCGATATCATACGCAATGGCACGCGCAGGACCGATATTGGGGACATCAATGTTGTAACAGATTGCGCCGTTATGCTCGAAAGTATCTGCAGTAATTCCTGATTTTGCTGAATTCTCCCGCATACAAGCTACATAATACTGGATATTTTTATCTTGTTGGAATTCTGTCAACTTCTCAACAAAGGTCTCAAAACCACCATATTTTGCTGGAATACCTTTGGATCCAACGATGTAAATTGATCGTTTCATTTTTCTCCTAACATGGAAAGGACGAAGTAGGGATTTCCCTACTTCGCTCCTTCTTTTCTAAGTACAACCTTCACGGTCTTGAGCAAGATCTGAATATCTCTCCAGATCGTCCAACCATCCATATAAGCCACATCGAGTTTGACAACCTCGTCAAAGTCCGTAATCTCACTGCGTCCACTCACCTGCCAAAGGCCCGTAATCCCCGGCTTGAAGCTGAGGCGACGTTTTTGGTCTGGCGTATACTCTTGGTATTCATCCACGGTTGGTGGTCGAGTTCCGACCAGACTCATGTCACCGATCAGAACATTGTAAAATTGGGGTAATTCGTCGAGACTTGTCTTACGGATAAAACGTCCAATCGGCGTCACTCGCGGATCGTTTTCCATTTTAAACATGCCACCTGTCATGGTGTTTTGAGACATCAAATCTTTTTTGATTTCTTCGGCATCGACACGCATGGAGCGGAATTTATAAAAATTGAAATACCGTCCGTTCTTACCAACTCGTTTCTGCACAAAGAAGGCAGGCCCACCGTCCTTGCGGATCAGGGGAACCAAGACAATACTCACTAGACCGCAAATCAAGAGACCAAAGAGGGCTCCTACAATGTCTAAGAGGCGTTTGGCAAAGACGTGACTTGGCTTGTAAAAATTGGTAGAGAAAGTAACGACGCTTAACCCTCCAATTTCTTGCACTCTCTTATTCCCTAAAGGGGCAAAATTGAAGGCATTGAGATTGACCGACACATCAATCCCCATATTCTCAAACTCCGAAACCAATTCACTGATATTGTAATCTTCACTTGGAAGATTAATAAACACTTCATCCACCACTTCCTTCGTAACGAAGGCCAACATTTGATCTGGCTGAATGACACGCACACCTGCATGATCAAATGTCGTATCATCCATGACAGTGACACCGATTAGTTCTCCATGATAGAGGTTGGGTGAATGCAGAATATCAAATACCTTTTCCATCCGACTGGTCGCTGTCAGAAGAAAAATCTTTCGCCCACTCTTTCGACGAGGAGAAACAGATCGGCGGTATCTCTTGAGCAAGAGATCCATGACATAGACAGCAAGGGTATTGAAAAGAAAGAAGTAGATCATCCCCCGACGAGAGATGGAAAAGACTCCATCAAGCATAAAAGAGGTGAACGTAATCCCTATCGAAAAAAGTACATTGTATTTTAAAACTTGGAACATCTCATCCAAGTATCCTCTACCGTAGAACCGATAAGCGATGTTACTAATATAAAAGGCTACAAAATGAAGCAGATAGAGAATCGCAATTGTCTGCGACGTGTATTCCGCATCCTTAAAGAGACTCACAATGTATGCCGAAAATAGGACTGCTAAACTTTGAAAAAGAACAATATTCAATTTCTCCAGTTCAATTCTTTCTTCTCCCATTTCCCCTAATTCCTATTCTTTACTTTTTCCCATACTCTCCGTAGGATCCGTATCCTCCATACGAACCATACTCAGCAGTTTTAATGTTAAATTTATTGAGCACCACTCCTAAGAAAGGGGTGCCTGTTTGTTCTAATTGTTCTTTAGCCTTTTGAACAGCCTTGCGTCCATTGGCACCTGATTCTGTAAGCAAAACGGTTCCATCACAGCGTTGAGCGATAATCGCCGCGTCGATCACGACCCCAATTGGAGGCGTATCCACGATAATGTAGTCAAAATGCTCCCGAAGTGCATCCATCATGACGGTGAAGTTCTTGCTTTGCAAGAGACCCGTTGGATTTGGAGCTACCTGTCCAGACTCGATGATATCCAAGTTTGGAAAATCTGTCGCATACAAGACCTGATCCAGCTGGCTACGACCAGCTAAGAAATCAGTCAAGCCTTGGATCTTGGTACGACTACGGAAAATCCCTGTCATGACCGAGTTCCGGATATCACAATCGACCAGGAGGGTCTTGTAGCCTGCGCGCGCGAAGGCAACAGCCAAGTTGGTTGATGTAGTAGACTTCCCTTCATTTTCTTTAACAGATGAGACAGCAATGGCCTTAAGATTCACACCGCTCAGTTGGATGTTGGTCGCAAGAGCATTGAAATACTCTTCTGCCTTCCGAATTTCTTGTAATTTGTTTTTTGAAATTTCTAACGTATTCATGCAATCCCCAGTCTATAATTTCTTAATATCTGGCACAATACCAAGCAAGGTCAAGCCCATCAACTCTTCGATGTCTTCTGGTCTCTTGACACGATCGTCCAAGACTTCTACGACAACCAAGAGCACCACCATAAGACCAGCTCCAGCGACAAAACCAAGAAGGACATTGCGGCGGATATTTGGTGATGAAGGCAATTGAGGCACTTCTGCCTCATCCAAAGTCGTAACATCGGACACCTTGGTCACCGAGATGATCTTTTCAGCAGCTACATTGCGAAGGCCATTGGCAATGCGCGCCGCTTCTTTTGGATCCCCATCCTTGGCTGTGATAGAGAGGATCCGTGTATCGGTTGGAACAGATACATTGATTTTCTTAGACAACTCAGCTGGGGTCATATCGAGTTTCAACTCATCAATTGCTTGGGTCAAGACATTTTGAGAAAGGATGATTTCGCGGTAGTCCTTAACCAAGTAAGAACCAGCCTGCAAATCCGAGTTTGTCAAGGCATTGTTGTCTTGATTTTGACGGCTGACCACATAGATCCGGCTAGTACTTTGGTATTCTTTCTTGGCTAAAAAGGCACTGTAGCCAAATGCAGCAATGGCAAAAACCAGAGCGACCAAAACGATTGAAAACTTGCGTTTCCATAGGGTCTTTAGCATAGCGAAAACATCAATTTCCACTGCTTGATTTTCTTGATTGTTCATTTCCTAATTACTCCTTCATGTGGATCTCTCCACCTGTTTCATGGTTAGATTAATTCATCTGCTAACAAGAGCTGTTGATGGTTGACAAAGAGGTCTCTTGCCCGTTTTTTGCCGTATTCTTCCTGGATCAAGCGATAAGCTTCTGCCATATAGGGCGGTCGTTTCGTCAAATTATGCATATCGCTGGCCACAAAGTGGACCAAATCTTTTTCTAAGAAATAGCGAGCCCGTTTTTTGAGGTGCTTTTGCTCATCTCCAAAGAGGCGAGGCTTGAGAACGCTGGAACTATTGATCTGCATGTAGCAACCCATGTCAATCATCTCTTGCACGCGCTCCTCATTTTTCTCCAAACAATTGTAGCGTTCAATATGGGCTACCACCGGCGTAATACCGAGATGAAGCAGGCGATCCAAGGCTGTGTGGATTTCTTTATAGGGCGTTCCCATGCTAAATTCAATGAGGGCAAAATGCGTCTCTGCAAGACTCGGGATAGTCTTTTCTTCCAGCTTCTTCAAGACATCATTTGTAAAGTAAATTTCTGCTCCGTAATGAATTGTCAGATCCGGTGCAACTTCTGCCGCAATCTTTTTCACTTCTTGAAAATTTTCTGAAATTTTTCCCTCAGGGGTTTCAAACATACCCTTGCGGCGATGCGAAGTAGAGATGATGGTCCGCACCCCTTGACGATAACTTTCTGTCAAGAGAGCACGCGTATCTTCTCTGGTTTTGGGTCCATCATCCACATCGAAGACGATGTGTGAGTGGATATCAATCATTTTTCTTTTCCTTCCATAACTTGTTGGATGGTTTTCTTGGCCTTAGTCAAGCTGGCTTGATCCAGTTCCATAACATAGAGGTTATAACCAGGCATAGCATAAGATGGCAGATCGGTACGACCTTGTCCTGTAATGGCTTGAGAGGTCACATCATAGGAGCCACCTGTTTCCAACTGGGTATTGATCAAGTTCATCATGACCGGCAACTGCATATTGGTTTGGACAGAGTCTTGGAGATTTCCGATAATCTCATTGTAGTTGTTCAAGACTTTAGTCGAGGTTAGCTTATTGATAATGGCTGCAATGACTTTTTCTTGGTTCTTGCCACGGTCATTGTCACCACCTTGAAGAGAATAACGTTCCCGAACAAAGCCAAGTGCTTGCTCTGAGTTTAAATGTACCTTTCCTACTGGGAAATGGAACTTCCCGTGCAAGCTCGTGAATTCTTGGTCATTTTCCACATCGATCCCCCCTAGAAGGTCAATCAACTTGAGGAAGGACGTGAAATTAAGGCGAACATAGTAGTTGAGCTTGATGTCATAGAGATTCTCAAGAGTATGAATGGATGCATCCACACCGTAGATCCCCGCATGGGTCAACTTATCATTTTGGTTGTTCCCGCCATCCGCAATCGGTACATAAGCATCCCGTGGCGTTGTGGTCAACAAGACTTGCTTGGTCTTCCGATTGACGGTCATGATGATATTGACATCTGATCGAGAAACTGAAGTGACCGGGCCATAGGTATCAATCCCACTGACATAGATGTTAAAGACATCTGCATTGGCAGACACTTTGCTGGTTGCTGCTACTTCTTTTCGAATTTTATAAGAATAAATCTTCTTTAATTTTTTCGCATAGTCAGCATCTTCAGCAGCAATGGTATCCTCAAAGGTGCTGTTAAGCACAATCGCCGAGGCATTTCCCTCTTGCAAGCTTTTATAAGCATCGAGATAGGTTGGGGTATCTACTACAGAGATATCCTGACCCTTCGTCTTTTTGATATTGTCCAAGAGAGCCGTGAGGTTGGCTTCGTTGTTGTTGCCCTTGGGCGCCGTGACTTCTTTAATCTCTTTGATATCTTTGATGTCACTATCTTTCTTGACATAGACAGCCATCTCGAACTCTGTGTAGTTGGAATGACCATTGACATTGCTGGTGAGGTTCAAAAGTTGTTGACTGGCAAACAAGACTCCCGAGCTAGCCAGTAAACCGACCAAAAGCAAAAAAAGGGTTGTCTTTTTAGCCTGATTTTTTACAATCAACCATGCCGACAAAAGTACTAGTAGCACGAAGAGTGCAATCAAAAGGACATTGACATAGCGAAAGGCCAAGATATTATTCGCCAAGATCGTATAAGTCGCCCAAATGGCCGTAATGCACAAAAAAATAAGCAAGACAGAATTGACAATGCGCAATTGCCCCCACTTGTGCTCCGAACGACGACTTCGTCTTTTTTCTGACATAAATACCTCCAATTAGTCCTAATCATATTTATTGTAACATATTTTTAACAAAAAATGCATTAATTATCACTAATTTGTCTATTAAGTACAACTATGATGTAACCGCTTTCAAAAATTAACTAAACGCCTGTATACTGATTCAAGAAAATAAAGAGGCTGGGATAAAAGTCCTAGCCTCTCAATTGTTTTTGGATTGTCGAGCAAGACGCAGTGGTTGAGTGCTCAAAGCACTGCTTTGAGGTGGCGGATAGAACTTGCGAAGCAAGTATCCTAAGTCTTTGTTCGCTTTTTAAGCTTCAAAGATGCCCTATGTTGACGGAAACTATGTTTCCTTTATCTGCAACCTTCAACAGTCTCCCAGACTGTTGAAGCTGTGCGGAGGTGGGACGACGAAATCGAATTCTAACGAATGACCGATTTCTGTCCCACTCTCAGCTAAACAGCCTACAAAAGATCGTCCCGTTTGACTTGTTCAAAGGCTTCTTTGCCATCATTGAGCTTGTCCCAGATGACGACTTTTCCTTCTTTGAGAGATTGTTGAACATCAATAATCCGCTGGTTGGATGAACCACGAAACTGCAACATGAGGTTGCGTTTGCTCTTATCATAGCGCCCATCCACCAGAATATCAATCAGTGAGAGAAGCTCTAATTTGTCTGGCGTTTCCAGCATCAGCTCTTCCCAAGTGTAACCGGTCCAAGACCAGATATCTTTGTCGGGTAGCTCTTTTCTCACGCGCTTGACCAAGGGCAACAGGATGCCAGTATTGAGAAAAGGTTCCCCACCAAGCAATGTCAGGCCCTGAACATAGGGTTGGGCCAGATCAGCCATGATTTGCTCCTCTAACTCTTTGGTGTAGGGAATGCCTGCATTGAAAGACCAGGTCGCTACATTGTAACAACCCTCACAGTGAAACATGCAACCTGCTACGTAGAGGGAGTTGCGCACTCCTTCTCCATCCACAAAGTTAAAAGCCTTGTAATCGATGATGCGCCCTTGACTCAGTTCCTCACTCTTCCACTCTCCTGGTTTTGGTGTATTCCATGTCATCCTTTTACTCCACCTCTATCCAATACCGCTCCGTTCCATTTCGAACATCCTCCAACTCCCCACCATTAGCTAAGATAACAGCTCTGCTGGCAGGATTTTCTGTGCTACAAGTCACCAGAGCACGATGAATGTTCTTTTCTTTAGCCACTTGCAGACCTTGATGAAGAGCTTCTTTGGCATAGCCTTTGCCTCTTTCAGAAGGGCGGATGGAGTAACCGATATGGCCAGCATAATTCAACAGCCCTTCATTCAATCTCAATCGCAGATTCAAAAATCCTAGAGCACGACCTACATCATCAAATGATACAAATTGAATAGAAGGGACACGATTTTTAGGCAAATTTGTTCCCATTTCTTTTTGTATATTTGTCTCCAACCACTCTTCGTAATCAAAGTTCTCAGTATCCCAAAATCCGCCGTCGTGGGCGGATTGGCTCTTTTCAAACTCTACCATCATGTCTAATACAGCTTCTTTATCTGCTAATGTTGGTCTGCGTAATTCCATCATTCCCTCCCACTAAGAGAAAAGCGAGAGCGGACTCTCACTTTTTCTTATTTTTATTTAAAAATTGTTCTCTCAGGCTAGCCACGCGGTCTTTTTTATTGACTCCACCTGTCGAATGCTTTTCGTGGAATCGTTGAACCTGGGCCTTGCCTTTATCGTCTAATTGGTATTTTCCCATAATATCCTTTTCTAATCTGTTACTTCATGCCCACCATACTTGATAGTAGATCCGTTCATGTGTTTGACACGCGCCGCGATTTCCTTATGACGGCCATTGACCATCGGGCGAGCTTGAGGATTTCCTAAATAACCACAGGTCCGTTTGACCACATCGACCGTTTTCGGATCGCTATTGCCACAATTTGGACAAGCAAATCCACGTTCAGTCGGCGTAAAGTCACCTTCAAAATCACACTTATAGCAGCGGTCAATTGGCGTATTGGTTCCGAGATAACCGACCCGGTCATAGGCATAATCCCAAACTGCTTCAAGGGCTTTTGGATTTTGTTGGAGCACAGGATACTCACAATAGTGGATAAAGCCACCAGAAGCTCCAGCTTCTGGATAAACTTTTTCAAAATCCAGCTTCTCAAATGGGGTTGGGTTCTTACGAACATCGTAGTGGAAACTATTGGTGTAGTATTCCTTGTCTGTGATATCTGGAACCTTCCCAAATTTCTCCGTATCCAGGCGGCAGAAGCGGTCTGTCAAGCTTTCTGACGGTGTCGAATAGATGGAGAAGTGGTAGTCATACTGGTCAGACCATTCCTCCACGCGCGCTTTCATATCCTTGATGATATCGATCGTGAATTGTTTGGCTTCTGGATTGTGTTCCCAATTTGAGCCATAAAAGACGGTTGCGACTTCGTAGAGTCCGATATAACCAAGTGAAACAGTCGCTCTGCGATGACGGAAGAGCTGATCTACCTGATCATATTTACCCAAGCGTTTCCCGAAAGCCCCATATTGATAGAGAATCGGTGCATTGGCTGGTGTCGCTTCTTTGGTGCGCTCCACCCGGTAAACCAAAGCATCTTCAGCAATGTTCATTCGTTCATTAAAGATTTGCCAGAACTTTTCTTTGTTCCCTTCTGATTCAAGAGCGATCCGAGGGAGATTGACCGTCACAACCCCTAGGTTCATCCGGCCAGAATTGACTTCCACACCATTTTCATCCTCCCATCCTTGAAGGAAAGAACGGCAGCCCATGGGTACCTTGAAGGAGCCTGTTAATTCCACAATCTTGTCATAAGAGAGGACATCGGGATACATGCGTTTCGTAGCACATTCTAAGGCCAATTGCTTGATATCATAGTTGGGTGTTCCAGGCTCTAAGTTGAGGCCCCGTTTGAGGGTAAAAATCAATTTTGGAAAGATGGCTGTTCGGTGTTCCGAACCCAGTCCCTTGATCCGGATTTTCAGAATCGCTTTTTGGATTTCCCGTTCGAAACGGCTAGTTCCGAGACCAAAGCCAAGCGAAGTAAAGGGAGTTTGCCCATTTGAAGTAAAGAGGGTATTGATCTCATATTCTAGCGATTGCATGGCATCATAGATGTCTTTTTGAGTCTTGCTCCAAGCATAGTCCTCTTGCTTTTCAGGAAGTACCCACTCTTTGGCATCCGCTAAGTGTTTTTGGTAGTTCTTTTCTGCATAAGGGGCCAAGACTTCATCGATCCGGTCTGCTGAACAGCCCCCATACTGACTAGAGGCCACATTGGCAATAATCTGCGAGATTTGTGCCGTTGCAGTTTGGATAGACTTAGGACTTTCTACTTCTGCATTCCCAATCTTAAAGCCATTTTTCAGCATGCCTTCAAAATCGATCAAGCAACAGTTGGTCATCGGAGTATAGGGACTATAGTCCAAATCATGGTAGTGGATATCCCCTTTTTGGTGGGCATTGGCTACGTGTTTGGGCAACATTTTTAGGCCAATCGACTTGCCTACGATCCCTGCTGTCAAGTCCCGTTGGGTGTTGAAAACATCACTGTCCTTATTGGCATTTTCATTGACAACGGCTTGATCCTTATTGAGGAGTTTGCCAATCGTAAAGTTGATATCCGTCGCTTTTGAGCGCTCAAAATCCCGCTGGGTCCGGTAAGTGATATAGCTCTCAGCAATCGCATATTCATTGGCTTGAAGCAACTCGTGTTCGACGACATTTTGAATTTCATAGATCTTCACGCCATTTGGAAAGCGCTCCAAGATTTCTGCAATAATGCGGTCAACAATGGCCTCTAGTTTGGCTTCCATCACCGGAGTGAGAGAAGTTACTTCTTTTGTGGCCTTTAACAAAGCTTTATAAATTTTTTCAACATCGAATGGAACCCGACGGCCATCTCGTTTTTCTACAAAAATATCAGGAGCCATTCTCAGCTGTTCTTCTCTCAAGGTGATCATCGCAAACTGCCTTCTTTCATTACTTTTACATCGTACAAGATGTATTATACCACTAGAAAAATAAAAATCAATATCTTGTGGAAAAATTTGTTAAAATCTTTCTAAAACACAAGATATTGATTTTATTAAGATGCTTGGTAGACTTTGAAATGAGAATATTTCTTGTCTACAAGACGGTAATTTGCTTTTAAGAGTTGCTTCATCTCAGTGGTCAATTCAACCTGATTATTCACCACAATATACTTGGGTTGGGCTCGATCGATTTGTTGAATCACATTGGTCCGGTTCTCATTAATCCCTAGATAGGAAGTCGGTGTCAATAAGGCTGAAGCAGATAGGCGATTGCTCTCTTGATAAAGAGTTGCCGTCGTATCCCAAGCATAGATGGTATCCTTTTTCTTACTATGGTCTTGGATATAGCTGGCAATGACACTCCGCTCACTGGATTGCCCAGATTGAAGGACCAAATCCTGAGTGATTGGATAAGCAATTAAGTAGACAAAGGCTACAAGTGGTAGGAAAGCCTGACTGGTAAAGTAAGCAGACCAGACTTCCTTGTTTTTTCCCTTACGAGTGCGGCGTTCTGTAGACTCGCTTTCTTCCCCATCTCGTGAAAACCAAATGGCAAACAAGGGAAGAACAAATGGCAACATTGGTAAAAATTGATAAGCTCCTTGCTCAGGCAGGCCGATCGAAATAATGAAGACGACCAAACATCCTACCCAGCCTATAAAGCGGAAGATCCGTAGCTGTGTATTTTTTTGCTTGCTAAAGCTCATCAAAAATGCAGAGACAAGACCCAAGGTGAGGGCCAATAAGCTGTAATAGATCGCATTCCCGAAGGCTTGCCCATTGCTATAATTTAAGGCATTCAAGACATAAGTCACTTGGTTAATGGCATAGCCAAAGGTCTGATTCCAAACAGTCACATAGCCGACCGGATAAAAGACAATCGAAAAACCAAGTAAGACTGCTAAGAATTGATAAAAGCCACGCGCCCATCTCTTTTGCTTGATATTGAAGGCTGTTAAACCAAGAAAGGCCAAGAGGTAAAACAAGGTGCTGGTCATTGGTTCGATCAAGAAGGCAATCGCCGCCATCGCTCCATAGACAACGAAGGCTTCATCCTTACGATGCCCAATGAAATAAGCCAAGATCAGATTCATACTTGCAAACAAAACAGGAAGGCTAAAGAAGGTCACATAAGTCCCTCCAAAACCAAGAGCCAGTAGCAAGAAATAAAAGAGCAATTGAACATTCTGAGCAGTTGCTTTATTCGCTACCAGCAAGCGCACCATCTGATACAGAGAAGTTCCTGCATAAAAGAGGGCAACTGCCTGTAGCATCACCAGAATCCAATGGCCACCTGCTAGGCTGCCAAGCCAGTTAATCACATAATAAAGAAAACCATTGGTCCCATAAAAATCACCAAATGGAGCTTGACCTCTCGTCATCGCCCAACCTGCATAGAGATTTTGAGACTGCTGATTGGTGGCAAATCGCGTCAAAAATGGCAAACCAACATGCAACAAACTAAACAAGATACTACAAATCAAAGGAATCACAACCGGTACTGGACGCTTCCATTGACGGTGGGCATGTCTAGGCTCTTCTTCCACCTCAGATTTTGTCGCTGTTTCTTCTAGCACTGGTTTTGCAGCTTCACGCGCATGACGACTCATCCGGCTCAAGGTTTGTTCTTGTTTTGGCTCTGAAGTTTCCTCCACGACCGGTTCAGACTCAGGCTCAGATACAGCCGTGGTGACCGGCTCTTCTAAGACTTCTGCCCGACTCCCATGCATTGGCTCTTCTTCTCGAAAGACTGACTTGTCTAGCACTTCACGAATTTCACGTGTATCTTGGAAACTATCTCCAACGTGAATGCCCAATTTTTTCGAAGTCATTTCTTGCTCTTTTTCGCTCATTCTTTTTCCTTTTCCTAGATGTTCCTTTTGCTCTCTCATTTTCAAAAAAGCTCATTTTCTTCTCTAGTATACCAAATTCTACTGGCTCTGTCAGCCTCTTACAGTCATTTGAAAAAGAGCCGAGATTATCTCTTGAACTCTTTCTCACTCGTTCTACTCTTCTTACAACATTGGCGCAAATAATTGCATGATTTCTTTGATTAAACTTTGGTGCCAAGTAAAGCGGAAGGTATCCTCGGTAATCTCTTGAGACACTTCAAAGATGTGTTCAAAGTCCGCTCGTATGTCTTTCAAAGCTGGTGTTTGATACATCCAAACCGCATTCTCATAGTGATGGACCAAACTCCGATAGTCAAAATTAATCGACCCTACAACCGCTACTTCATCGTCCGCCAAGACTTGCTTGCTGTGAATAAAGCCAGGTGTGTATTCATAAATTTTCACCCCAGCATCCATCAGATCTAAGTAAGCCCCACGTGTAACGATTTGAATCAACTTCTTATCTGGGATATGAGGCGTTACGATTCGAACATCTACCCCACGAAGGGCTGCATTTCGAATATCCTCTGTCAAATCATAGTCAATAATCAAGTAAGGTGTTGTGATGTAGACGTAATCTGTCGCTTGGTTGATAATATTCTGGTAGACCGTTTTCCCGACCTGGGATTTGTACATTGGTTTAGGACCACTTCCATACGGGATATAGAGTCCTTGGCCTTCAACCGCCTTATTCTCAATATGGTAGCGATCAAAATCTTCAATTTCTCCACGGTTAATGTACCAGTTCATCAAAAAGAGCCGCGTCAGGGCCTTGACTGCACGCCCATCCAAGCGGACAGCACTATCCTTCCAATGACCAAAACGCTCGATATGGTTGATATACTCATCTGCTAGATTGACCCCACCCGTATAGCCGACTTGACCATCGATGACCAAAATTTTGCGGTGGTCTCGATTATTGTAGGCTACGGTCAAACGTGGAATCACTTTATTAAATTTATGGGCATCAATCCCCATTTTTTGCAAGCGACGAGTGTAATTTCCTGACAAGGTTGCCATGCAGCCGATATCGTCATAAAGAAGTTTCACCTCGACCCCTTCTTTAATCTTCTGCTCTAAAATCTCCAGAATACTATTCCACATCAAGCCTTCATCGATGATATAAAATTCGATAAAGATAAACTTTTTCGCAGCTTTCAAATCCTCTAGGAGTTGCTCATACATGTTTTCCCCAAGGGGATAAAAGGTCGAAGCTGTTCCATTATAGAGATCTGCATTGTGGTCCATGGATAGAATGGATTTGACCATACCATAAACTGCCTTGCTCTCTTGCTTGAGTTCCGCGCGTAATTGTTTGCTGTTGTCTTCTCGAAACTTCATTGATTCCATATTTTTCAGCTGGGCCATTTCTTTTTTGGACAGGCGCCGTTCGCCAAACATGAGATACAAGAGGGAGCCAAAGACAGGAATCACAGCAATCAAGAGCCAAGTCACCTTGTTTTCTGGAGGGGTATTGCGATTCACTATGGCAAGAATCGTCGTCACATACAAGAGTCCAATGACCGCCACAGACAGCCAGTGCGGAAACCATTTGTTTAGCCAGAAGAAGGCCGCAAAGGAAGCCCATAGTTCAAAGCCCATAAACAAGATACTAAATCCATACTTGGACATTAAGAGACGTAATTTTCGAAAGGTCACAAACATCCTCCTTTTTCCTTCTACTAGTATAACAATTCTTCTTTTCCGATGCAACGTCCAGCCAAATCCCTATTTGGGAAGATCAAAAGCAAGCAAAAAGAGAGTGGGACAGAAATTGGTCATTCGTTAGAATTCGATTTCGTCGTCCCACCTCCGCACAGCTTCAACAGTCTGGGAGACTGTTGAAGGTTGCAGATAAAGGAAACATAGTTTCCGTCAACATAGGGCATCTTTGAAGCTTAAAAAGCGAACAAAGACTTAGGATACTTGCTTCGCAAGTTCTATCCGCCACCTCAAAGCAGTGCTTTGAGCACTCAACCACTGCGCCTTGCTCGACAATTTAAAGACAATTGAGAGGCTAGGACTTTTGTCCCAGCCTCCTTAAAAATCGTTGTCAGACGGACCTTTCATGGTCCTCCAACAGGAGTGATTATTGCCTGGTTAGCACAATCGTTCCTTGGTCATCTTCTGCTTGTTCCAAATCTTCCAGTGACAACTGATCACCCTCTACTCGGTAACGGTAGAGTTCATCTCCAATACGCATGGATTGATTGACCGGATCGATCGCCACCTCTTTGGTCTCTTCTTCTCCATCCGAGTCTGTGACTGTATAGGTTCCTTTTTGCCCTGTCACAACCAGCAATATCGTGGACTCGGCATCCTGGCCTCGGTAGCTACCATCGATTGACTGCACTTGCTCTTTTTCAGCACTGGTTGAAGAGACTGTCTGTGCGGCACTAGAGGATGGTTCACTAGACCTTTTTGTTGGTTTTGCCGGTTGACTACAAGCTGCCAATACGATCGCCATCGCTAAGCTCAGTCCATACATTATTTTTTTTATCATGATCGACTCCTTTCGCTATAACCGTACACTATTTATCACCAGTATACGCCAAGAAAGTCTTTAGGTCAATTGTTTAACCCTCTAATAAACAGGCCCTGACTTCTGCAATAAAATACAGGGAGCCCGTCACAAACAGAACCTCATCCGGATGACGCCGAGCCATAAATTCTTGAATATAAGCTTTGTAATCAGCTACATAGGGCAGGTCTTGTCGATCGCCCTCTGCCACCACTTCTCCGTAATGAAAGGTCGTCAACATTAATTCAGCTTCTGGTAACCCAGCTTGAAGTGTTTCCAGCATTCCACTATAATCTTTTCGTTTGAGAGCTCCAAATAAAATCTTCACGCGTTTCCCAGTTAAGCTTTTTGCAAACTCGATCAAACGCACCATGGCATGAGGATTATGGGCTCCATCCAAATACACCTGGTCACCAACTAATTCTAAGCGCCCTGGCCACCGTGTCTCTTGCAGAGCAAGCTGGATCAGATCCAAATCTACTGTTTGAGGCTGACCTTCCATGTAAAGGAGAAAGGCCTCTAGAGCTACTACAGCATTTTCCCGTTGGTAATCACCCTTCAAGCCCAGAGACGGCAAGACAAGTTCCACGTTTTCATTCCAAAAACGATCCTGCTTTAACCCAAAATCTTTTCGGAAGGCGTGGAGATCCACAGCTAATTGCTCCGCTTTTTCTTGACAAATAGCTGCAGCTTCAGCAGGCAAAGGACCGACCACTGCTTTCTTACCTTCTTTAAAAATCCCCGCCTTTTGCTGGGCGATTTCCGCAATCGTCCCTCCCAGTGTTTCCTGGTGATCCAGACCAACCGACGTAATAACAGCAATTTCTCCTGTCACCACATTGGTCGTATCCAGAAGTCCTCCGATGCCAACTTCCAACAAGACCACGTCCACTGCTTGTTCCTTGAAATAGAGAAGGGACATGAGGCAGATAATCTCAAAATAAGAGAGTTGGTCCTGAGTTTGAAGCAAGGTCTGCTCCATCTGCTGCACTTCTTGACCGATCCGAGTAAAATCTTCATCCGAAATCGGCTTGTCCCCAATACAAATTCGGTCATGGATACTGATCATATGGGGAGACGTAAAGGTTCCCACCTTCTTCCCATGAGCCATCAACAGTTGGCGCATAAAAGCAATCGTAGAACCCTTGCCATTGGTTCCTGTTACATGAATGATTGGGTAAGCCTTATCCGGTCTCCCTAAAAGGCTTACCGCCTGTTCCATACGATCCAGTCCCGATCGAAAATTTAGACCTATCCGACTATTCATCCATTCTTCAATCTGATTCATATCTTTCTCCTAAAAGAAAAAAGCGACAAAGCCGATTCTGACATTTGCGCTCCTTTCTTTTGTACTCGTTTTTTCACATTCCTATTTCCATCAAACCCTTTTGGCTTACCAGCTCTCTCGTATTTCTAGGAGCTGGGCTAAAAACGTCCCCCGGACGTTTTTACTCCTCCATAAAGCTGTTGAAGACTTCTTCGATCATGTTCCATTCATCATCTGAGTCTTCTGGGATTGGTTGAAGGTCACCTTCTGTGCCATCTTCGTTTTCTGTAAATGAATAAGCTTGGATTTCAACTTCACCATTTTCATCTTCTTCTGCATTGGCAGGGATCAAAAGGACATAGTTCTTTCCAAATTCTTCCTTGCCATCGATGGTCAAAAGGATTTCAAAAAGCGTTTCATTTCCTTGTTCGTCCACCAATGTGATCAATTCGCGTTCTTCATGGTCGTGGTTGTGATCATGTGCCATACTATTCTTCCTCATTTTCTTTCTAAAAATTGCGATCTAAATAATTTTGTAAAATAAGCTGGGCGGCCAACTTATCAATAACTTTCTTCCGCTTGCTACGACTGACATCAGCCTGCTCAATCAACATCCGCTCTGCAGCGACAGTTGTCAAGCGTTCGTCTTGGTACTCCACTGGCAAGCCAAATGTTTCAGCAATCATAGCACCATAAGCCTGACTAGCTTCTACACGTGGTCCGCTTGTGTTGTTCATATTTTTAGGCAAGCCCACCACAAAACGATCCACCTTGTATTGCGTCACTAATTCAGACAGGCGCTCCAAACCGAATTCTTTTTTGTCCTCATCAATTTGGATGATTTCAAGACCTTGAGCTGTAAAACCAAGGGGATCACTCACAGCGACCCCAACTGTCTTTGAGCCAACATCCAATCCCATAATTCTCATTAGAGGTCTATTCCTTGTCCTTTCAAATAATAACGCACCAATTCTTCAACGATCTCATCTCGTTCATACTTCCGAATTTGGTTCCGTGCATTATTATAACGAGGTACATAGGCAGGATCCCCACTGAGTACGTATCCTACGATTTGATTAATTGGATTGTAGCCTTTTTCATCCAGTGACAAATAGACATCTTTTAAAGTTTCGCTAATTTCTTTACGATTTGAATCATCAAGATTAAAACGTACTGTTTCATCTGTAAATCCCACAAGAACACCCTCTTTCTTTACAATACCACCATTATACCATATTCAAAGCCTTTTCACAATGGACAAGTCCTTGATTTTACAGCTTTTTCAGGCTATTTGGCGATCATTTTCAAATTATTTTTGCTCACTTGCTCCAGCATGGATGAGATTTTCTGCAAATTGGCTTGGTGTCAATTTCAACAACTCTGGTAAGTGATTGTTTTTGAAGTAAGTCATACCTTCCGCCTTCTTGACATCCATCGCTTCAAAATCATAGGTGATGGTGACCTTGTACTCATTCTCATTCTCTAGGGTCAAATCAGCCGTGAAGCCAGGAACTGTCAAGGCTTCCTTAAAAGCATCGTCCTTGTTAAAGGAGTCCCTTAATTGTTTTTGCGCTTCCTCTAGACCGACTTGCTGAATTCCTTTTTTCAACTCCTCATCGGTCGCCGTCATATTGATAGTCTGCAACTTTTTAAAGGTGTTCCCCACATAGGTCACAATTTGGGTTTGTTGGGTCCCTTTATCATCTTTTGGAAAGACAAAAGTTCTTGTCACCACTTGGTTGTCTTCGGCTTTTTGCAAAATACTTTTGTTGTCCTTTTGCAATTGTTCAGCCTTCGCTTTGATTGCTTTTTGGTCACTTGAACTTGGTGTTTTCACTTGTTTTTTAGGGCCACAACCTGTCAAACACAAGGCTAGTGCACCCAATAAAAGGAGATTTCTTTTCATGCTTCGTTCCTTACTAGTTATTGTTTTCTCAAATATTGTATCATAGATTTTAAAAAATGGTGTCTGAAATAGCACACCATCTCTATTTTTTAGGAGATAAAAAAATCAGAAACAAGCTGTTCCTGATTTTTCGTCGCTTTAAAGTGCTGCACGCATCCGTGCTTCTGCATTTTCTACATTTCGAACGGAGCGTGGTAAGAAAGCACGAATATCGTCCTCTTTGTAACCCACTTGGAGGCGTTTATCGTCTACCAAGATCGGGCTTTTAAGGATACGAGGTGTTTCCATGATGATATCAATCACTTCATTAACACTCAAGTCTTCGATATCCACTCCTAGATTTTTAGCGTAACGATTTTTTGAAGAGACAATACTTGCCACTCCATTTTCAGTCTTTGTAAGGATATCCAATAACTCTTCTTTGGTGATTCCTTCCTTACCGAGGTTTTGTTCTTTATAAGTTAGCTGGTGAGCGTTGAGCCAAGTCTTTGCTTTCTTACAGCTAGTACAACTTGACACTGTATAAATTTTAATCATGCATGCACTCCTTTCGCTACACGATATTACTATCGTATTAAATTATAACACAAAAACCATCAGTCTAGCGACCTATTTTGAAAAAAATTAATCTTCAATTTCAATCGCATCATCTAAATCTAGTGTTACTTCTTCTGCAAGAGGAGCTTCTTCTTCAGTTTTATCAAGGGGTTTCACTGTTTCATCGTCTTCAATCAACCCAAAATGAACCCGAACCTTGTGGTCGATTTCGTCAAAAATTTCTGGATGATCTGCCAAGAATTTCTTGGCATTTTCAGATCCTTGACCGATTTTTTCGCCATTGTATGAATACCAAGCGCCGGCTTTTTGGATCAAATCGAGGTCTGTCGCAATTTTCAGCAATTCGCCGGTACGTGAAATTCCTTCCCCGTACATGATTTCAACCATGGCCTCTTTGAAGGGTGGAGCCACCTTATTCTTCACAACCTTGATCTTGGTTTCCTTACCAACATTGGTATCTTTTTGGTCCCCAGTCCCCTTGATTTGGGTATTTCCACGAACATCTAAACGAACAGAAGCGTAGAATTTAAGGGCACGACCACCAGGTGTTGTTTCAGGGTTCCCAAACATGATCCCTACTTTTTCACGCAATTGGTTGATAAAGATGGCAATGGTCTTGGTTTTATTGATGGAAGCTCCAAGTTTGCGCATAGCTTGGCTCATCATCCGCGCTTGCAAACCAACGTGGCTATCTCCAATATCACCATCTATTTCCGCACGAGGTACCAAGGCTGCAACAGAGTCGACAACCACCAAATCAACCGCACCTGAGTCGATCAATTTACCAGCAATTTCAAGTCCTTGTTCCCCTGAGTCTGGTTGAGACAAGAGGAGTTCATCAATATTGACCCCAAGAGCTGCTGCATAAGATGGATCCAAAGCGTGCTCAGCATCGATAAAGGCAGCAATACCTCCTTCTTTCTGTGCTTGCGCTACTGCATGGAGGGCAACGGTTGTTTTACCCGATGATTCTGGACCATAGATTTCGATGATCCGGCCTTTTGGATAGCCCCCAGCACCCAAGGCAATATCAAGCGCCAATGAACCAGAGCTCATGACTTGAACTTTTTGTTCCGCGCGTTCGCCCAAACGCATGATCGATCCTTTACCAAAGTCTTTTTCGATCAACTTCAGGGCATCATTGAGCGCTTTTTCACGCTCATCTCCAAATTTCTTAGAGATCTCATCTAATTTTTTCTGTTTTTTCGCCATTCTTTTCTCCTATTTTTTACTATACAGGAAATACACTCCACTCACCAACGGTTTCCGTCATTTGAAAGGCTTATTTCCTGTCCATTTGTAGAATCATCCTTCATTTGGTACAAACTTCATTATACCAAATTTTCACCATTTAATACAGCCAGGCGCACCAAATTAAAGGCATGAAGGACTGCAATTTCGCGGACATCAGACCGGCTACGTCCGGCGATATTGACTTGGACACTATCCACTCCATTTGGAGTCGCCAGTCCGATAAAGACAGTCCCTGCTGGATGTCCTTCCAGGCTATCTGGTCCCGCAACTCCGGTCAGGCTAACACCATAATCGGATCCTGTTAACTTACGGGCCTGTGAAGCCATGGCTTGAGCTGTAAAATGAGACACCACTCCATGTTGCTCCAACTCTTGAGCTGGAATAGACAACATCTTGCTTTTTTCTTCCAGACTATAGGTGACAAAACCACCTGCAAAGATGCTGGACGCCCCTGAAAAATCTGCCAGAGTTGCTTGGAAGAGGCCAGCCGTCAGGCTTTCTGCAGCTGTAATGGTCTTACCAGTCTGTTTCAAAAGATCAAAAGCAACCTTGGCCATTGAATTGTCATCTCCATAACCGTAAAACAACTCTTGCAAGGGTTGATGATCCAGGGTGTGGCGTGATAAGATTTCCTTTTCTAAGACATCGAGGTTAGCATCCGCTTCTGCCTGATCTTTCGCCTTTGTAGACAGACGCAAGGTCACTTCTCCCGTCTTGGCATAAGGAGCCACTGTTGGATCACTCTGCCCTTCAATGACATCGGCTAGGATCGTAACCAGCTGGCTTTCCCCAATCCCAAAGAAGCGCAAAACTCTAGAAAAGAGCTGCTCCCCTGTTGTTAAATGAGGCACCAATTGTTCATTAACCATGGGCTTTAACTCACTTGGAGGACCAGGTAGAACGACATAGGTCACATCGTCGACTTCAATCAAACCTCCAACCGCGAGACCTGTACGGTTTTGAAGAGGGATTGATCCGGCGATCATTTGTGCTTGTCGCTCATTATTGGGCGTCCGGACATAATCAGGGCGACTGGCAAAGAAGGTGTCGAGTTTGGCAAGTGCTGTCGGATCAAAAACCAGTTCTTTCCCTAAGAACTTAGCAAGGGTTTGCTTGGTCAAATCATCCTCTGTTGGACCAAGTCCACCGCATAAAATCACCAAATCACTACGTTTTGAAGCCGTCTCAATGGTCGAGAAGAGACGACCTTCATTGTCTCCTACCGCCACATGATAATAGACATCAATCCCTAAACTAGCTAATTTCTCAGACAAGAATTGGGCATTGGTGTTGACAATTTGTCCTGTTAGAATTTCTGTTCCAACTGCAATAATTTCCGCCTTCATGGTGCCTCCTACTTATACTATTCGTAATTTTCATTTCATTTTAACACAATTTCCTAAATTATTTAAAAAACAGATTGAAGATAAAGTCTATTTTGGACAACTTTCTTCAATCTTTTTCTTTTAGAGTATGAAGTAAAAACTCTTAAAAATACCATTACATCAATATTTCTAAGAGATTTAACTACGTGGTAACCAACTTCTAAAAGGGCTTGCCTATATTCTGAAGTAAGCACATCGAGCGGTTATTTTTCTATTGCTTTATTGACATAAAATCGTATCTCTAACGCTACTCCTTATATTTTTCTATCATTTTTTATGATACAATAGCATCAATTTATTTTTAGGAGGATCATATATGACTTCTACTATTGGTATTATAAGTTTATCTAGTGGAACTATGGGTGAAGACTTTGTCAAGCACGAAGTGGACTTGGGTATTCAACGCCTCAAGGGCCTCGGACTCAATCCTGTCTTTTTACCTCATTCGCTAAAAGGCTTAGATTTTATCAAAGAACATCCTGAAGCTCGTGCAGAGGATTTGATTCAGGCCTTTTCTGATGATAGCATCGACATGATCCTATGCGCCATTGGTGGAAACGATACCTATCGCTTGCTACCTTATCTTTTTGAAGATGACCAACTACAAAAGGTTATCAAGCCAAAGATTTTTCTCGGTTTCTCGGATACGACCATGAACCATCTCATGTTGCATAAACTAGGAATCAAGACTTTTTACGGCCAATCCTTTCTAGCAGACATTTGTGAGTTAGATAAAGAAATGTTGCCATATAGCCGCCACTACTTTAAAGAATTGATTGAGACGGGAAAAATCTCAGAAATTCGCCCTAGTGACGTTTGGTATGAGGAACGGACTGATTTTAGTCCCAAAGCTTTGGGAACACCTCGTGTCAGCCATGCAAATACAGGTTTTGACTTGTTACAAGGTAATGCTCAGTTTGAGGGAGAAATCCTCGGTGGTTGTCTTGAGTCTCTCTATGATATTTTTGACAACTCTCTTCACGCAGATAGCACAGACCTCTGCCAAAAATACAAACTTTTCCCTGACTTATCCGACTGGAAAGGAAAGATTCTATTGCTAGAAACAAGTGAAGAAAAGCCTGAACCTGATGATTTCAAAAAAATGTTGCAGGCTTTAAAAGAAACGGGGATATTTGAGGTCGTCAGTGGACTCTTGGTTGGAAAACCTATGGATGAAACTTTCTATGACGACTATAAAGAGGTACTATTGGATATCATTGACAACAATATCCCGATTATCTATAATCTGAATGTTGGCCATGCCACACCAAGAGCAATTGTTCCTTTTGGAGTCCACGCGTATGTAGACGCAACGGAGCAAGTCATTCGCTTTGACTATAACAAATAAGAGGCTGGGACAAAAGTCCTAGCCTCTCAATTGTCTTTGAATTGTCGAGCAAGACGCAGTGGTTGAGTGGGCTCTACTACGCTGATTTCATCAGCTTTTACAGCCCTACTCAACTGTGCGGAGGTGGGACGACGAAATCGAATTCTAACGAATGACCGATTTCTGTCCCACTCTCTTTTTCTATATTCTCTGATATTCTAGTCATCTTCTAAAGTTACTTATTTCCACTTTTCCATTCACAATCATTCTCATGATCATTGACGAGGCCTGCTGCTTGTAGGTAGGATAGGACCGCAACGGGACCCGTAAACTTGAAACCACGCTTTTTGAGATCTTTAGCAAGCTGTTCGGAAAGAGCTGTCTTCGCAGGAGCCTGCTGGTAATCCGGGACATCATTGTTGATGGTTGTTCCACCGACAAAAGACCAGAGATAAGCATCAAAAGAGCCGAACTCTGCTTGGACTTGCAAAAAGGCTTGAGCATTGGCACGCGTTGCAAAGATCTTAGCACGATTGCGGATGATGGCTGGATTATCTAACAAAGCTTCCAGCTCCTCATCCGACATCTCTGCAACATGTTGAAGGTGATAGCCATGAAAAGCCTCACGGAAAGCCTTGCGTTTATTGAGCACCGTTTCCCAAGAAAGTCCCGCCTGATAGGTCTCCATACAGAGCAACTCAAAAAGCGCTTGGTCATCATGGAGGGGACGTCCCCACTCCTCATCATGGTAGACTACATAGAGCGGGTTGTTCATTTTAACCCAGCCACAACGTTTTGGCATAGACTTCTCCTATTTCACCAACATCTTAAGGGCAGACTTGATGTAGTTCTCAGCTGTATCGGTCGTCCCTTCAAAGAATTTCTTGATTTTCTTGAGTTCCGTTGCCTTGTAACCCAAAGCCAACATAGCTTCCATAGCTTCTTCAAGAGCTTGGTTTTCTTCTGAAACTTTGGCATTGGACTGAGCCGGTGCATCTTCTAGATCAAGATTGATCTTACCTTCTAGATCCAGGACCATCTGTTGGGCTGTTTTCTTGCCGATTTTCGGAAACTTGGTCAAGTAGGTGATGTTCTTACTTTCAATAGCTTGGACAAGACCTGCATTGTCATCCGCAGCAATGATGGCTAGAGCTGAGACTGGGCCAATTCCAGAGACCGAAATCAAGTTTAAAAAGAGCTTTTTCTCTTCTTCGGTCGCAAAGCCATAGAGGAGGTGAGCGTCTTCACGGACCACTTGATGGAGATAGACCTGCACCTCTTGATTCATTTTGCCAGAGTAGGCATAGGGGTTGGCCACATGCAAGAGATAGCCGATCCCAGCTGTTTCCACCACGATGTATTTGGCGGTGATTTTCGTTAAGATTCCTTTAATGTATTCGTACATAGTCTTCCTTTATTCTTTGTTAATACTTGCCCAATTCCCGCATACTGGTGTGATTTTCCTGAATGCGTCGGAACATCTTTTCCATGTCGGACTTGGTAAAGTTAACCAAAACCGGACGGCCATGGGGGCAGTTATAGGGGTTGTCACATTGGGATAGTTGGTAGATCAGATCGCGCGCGGAGTAATCGTCCAGGGTGTGGTTGGCCTTGATGGAGCGTTTGCAGGACATCATGATGGCCAACTCAGCCCGGTATTTCTTGATGGACACTTCCTTGGTCAAGAGGAGCATGTCACACATCTCATAGATGCCCGACTCGATCTCTTCTTCCTTCATCCAGATCGGATGCTCCCGCAAGATCAACTGGTTGACTCCGTACTCTTCTAGATAGACGCCCACTTCCTCTAGGAGGTGTTTGCGCTGTTGCAGGCGGATCAGATCATCTGCAGGGAACTCAAAGATATAAGGCACCAGCAGTTGTTGCTGACTACTGTCCACATCCCCGATGCTCTCCCGATATTCTTCGTATTTGACCCGTTCTTGGGCCGCATGTTGGTCGATGATATAGAGGCCCCCATTGCCTTGGGCAAAGAGATAGGTTCCATGCATCTGACCAAAATATTCCAACTCTGGGAAGGTCGAATGTTCTTCCCCGTCCAACTTGTCATAAGCCTTGTCTAGACTAGCTAGATCCAACTCTGGGTGATCCAGTTCATCATATACCGTAGCCTTTCTTTCCGCAAACTTGATCGCGCTTGTCGGTTTTTCCGCTGGTTTTTCTTGGCTTGTAGAATCTGTAGCTCCCTCATCTATTAGAGGCCGTTGAGGATCTGCCACCTCTGGTCGAAGCTTGAAATCTTGACTTTCGCGGTCATAATAGAGACGGTTTTCTTTTAAAGGCAAGGTTGTCTGTACTGGCTTTTCTGCTCGACGAATGGTCGACTTGGCTAGATTTTCTAGAGCATCCGGAATTAGGTCCTGCTCTTTTAGAGCATTCGCAATGGCTTGGGAAATCAAGGCCATCAGTTCTCGTTCTTTAGAAATACGCACTTCTTGCTTGGTCGGGTGAACATTGACATCCGCTAAGTAAGGGTCGATCTGGATATGAATGATCGCAAGCGGGAAGCGACCCACCATGAGTTTACTACCGTAACCGTCTAAAATAGCCCGATTGAGCAAGAAATTCTTGATGTAGCGGCCGTTGATAAAGAGACTGATGTAGTTGCGATTGGCACGAGTCAATTCAGGCAAAGACACAAAGCCTGTCACTTCAAAATCTAGGTCGCGATTTTCAATGGCCACCATCTTCTTGGCAGACGCCAGACCATAAACACCCGCGATCGCTTGCCGGAGATTGCCAGTCCCCGCTGTTTTAGTCATTTCTTTTCCGTCATTAATCAAGGTGAAAGCAATCTCTGGATGGGCCAAGCTCAAGCGATTGAGAATATCCACGATATGGGACAGCTCTGCCTGCTGGCTCTTTAAGTACTTGAGACGAGCAGGGGTGTTAAAAAAGAGATCCTCCACTGTGATCTTGGTCCCAACAGGGCTTGTCGCTGGTTCCAATTCCTCAATTTCACCACCCTTTGCGACCAATTTGGTCCCGTGGGCAGCTCCTTCTTGCGCCGTTAAAACCGTTAGAATACTGACAGAAGCAATGGAAGGCATGGCCTCACCACGAAAACCAAGCGTTCGAATGCGAAAAAGATCCGCTTGATTCTTGATCTTACTGGTCGCATGTCGACGGAGGGCCAGAGCGACCTCATCATGCGCTATCCCTTCCCCATTGTCTGTAATCCGAATCGACTTCAATCCTGCTTCTTCGATTTCAACGACGATCTGGCTAGCTCCAGCATCGATCGAGTTTTCAACCAATTCCTTGACCACACTAGCAGGTCGTTCAATTACTTCACCTGCCGCAATCTGGTTGGCTAGGACTTCTGGCAATTCAATAATCTGTGACATAGCTGCTCCTTTACCTATTTTTTCACCGATACATGTAGCTCTATTATACCACAGATCCACAGGACTCCCTTTCTTAAAAAATGGAGGTTGGCCTCATCTTCTTCCCTAAAAACCGCATAGGCAAAGAAAATGACCACATAAACAAATTCCCTTGTCTTCCCTTTGGAAAAAGTGTTTAATAGTAGTGTAAAGAAGGAGCCGGGCTAGCAGGCTAACCGACTTTACCTAAGGAGGGAGAAAATATCTTATGAAAGTAGAAGTACACATTGATTCCCACTTCCAAGAAGAAGCGGTGACGATTACAGCACCTACACTATCTACGCGTGTAGAGAGAATCCGTGACTTTGTGGAAGAATTGGATCAAAAAGGGCGCTTACGTGCCAAAAAGGATGGGGAGGCTTACCTGATCGAAAGCCAGCTATTCCAACGTTTTTACATTGAAAATCGGCAAGTGATTGGTGAGACCATGACAGATCAATTTATCCTGACTGGACCACTCTATCAGCTATCTGAAGACTTACCGACCTTCTTTCTCAAAATTTCCCAATCTGAAATTATTAATACCAAAGAAATCGATCACCTGCACTTCACTAGTGGAGGATCGGTTCAAATCTATCTCAAAAACGGGAGTTTAGCATACTCATCCCGTCGTTATTTAAAAGCCATTAAGGAGAAATTATCATGCTAAAACAATCATTTTCTGACGCCTTAAAAGGGATTCTCATCGGGCTCATCCTATCCATCTTCTTTTCCTACCGCTTCTCACCTGAGTTGTACCTTCCCTTAAGTCCCAACTCTGCAGTCGGCCGCTGGATGTTCTTGCATCATGTTCACGGTTCACTGGTCATGCTCTATTGCGTCCTCGTTTGGGGTGCGATTGGGGTTCTCTTTAGCTTGGGAAGTCTCCTCTTTCAAAAAGACTGGAGCCTCTTGCGGGCTACTCTAAGCCATTACCTACTCATGTTACTTGGCTTTATTCCCCTAGCTACCTTGGCCGGCTGGTTCCCAGCACGACTCGGATTTTACCTCTCGCTCATTGTCGAATTCACCCTCGTTTATGTGATCATCTGGTTAGTCTCCCATCATTTTTATAAAAAACAAGTTCAAGAAATCAATCAAAGCATTACTAACCACTAAGCAAAAAGATCCTCAATGCTACGAGGATCTGAAAAGTGGAGATAAGCTGTTCCTTTATACAAATCTAATAAATTCTATAAAAATTATACTCGTTATAGTTATTCAATCATCTACTGAAACTTTCCGCTGTGAGAAAAGTGCCTGAAACACAAATGTTTCAGGCACTCGGGAGTTTTGAGACCTTAGGCTCAAAACTAAGTCATGGAACTTCTTAGAAGTTCGCTGACGTCCAGACTCACCTAAGGAAAGTTTCTAAGATGACTTTGTCTTCAATCTGAGATCCTCGCCGTCACGAGGATCTTTTTTTACAATTTCTTTTTCAATTCGGCGACTGCCATCATGACTTCCATCGGAGTCATATTGTAGAGATCCAGATTCTTCAATTCCGTGATCACTGTATTTTCTGCCTCCTCCTCAAAGAGGGACATTTGTTCAGCAACCTGTGAAGGTGCTCCCTTTTTAGGAGTTTCATCCACAAACGGTACTTGCTGGGCTTGTCCTTCGAGCTTGGTCAAAATCGCATCCGCCCGCTTCAACAACTCTTCTGGTAAACCAGCGATCTTTGCTACGTGAATCCCATAGGACTTATCCGCTGGACCGGGTTCAATCTTGTGCAAAAAGGTGACCTGTCCATCTCGCTCCAAGGTCGCGACATGGACATTTTCCAACCGGGACAGGGTCTCTGAGAGAGCTGTCAACTCATGGTAATGGGTCGCAAACAAGGTCTTAGCACCGGTACGATCGTGGATGTATTCGATGATGGACTGGGCAAGAGCCATTCCATCATAGGTCGCCGTTCCGCGTCCTAACTCATCAAATAAAATCAAGGACTGGGGCGTTGCCTTGCGAATAGCGTGATTGGCCTCCATCATTTCTACCATAAAGGTAGACTGACCCGATACCAGGTCATCCGCAGCTCCGATCCGGGTATAGATCGCATCAAAGATTGGCAACTCAGCCTTTTGCGCTGGAACATAGGAGCCGATTTGCGCAAGAATCACAATGATCGCCAATTGGCGCATATAGGTAGACTTCCCGCTCATGTTTGGCCCTGTAATCAACTGAATATCCCGTTCTTCATCCATAAAGATGCTATTAGGAATATAGGACTGGGCTCCCATCACTTTTTCAACAACCGGATGACGGCCTTTGTCGATCGCGATCCGTCTTTCGTCATGGAAGAGCGGACGAATCAATTGTTGGGACTCGGCAACACTAGCTAGACTTTGTAAAACATCAACCGTCGCAATCGCCTGAGCCAACTGTTGCAGACGCTGGATATACTTGCCAACTTCTTCACGAATCCGCATAAAAATCGTATATTCAAGGCTGGCAGATTTCTCACGCGCCTCTAGCATATCGCCTTCAATGCGTGCCAATTCTTCCGTACCAAAGCGTTCTGAATTTTTCAAGGTCGCCTTGCGGAAAAAATGAGCAGGAACGTGGCTTAATTGAGAATTAGTGACGTGGAAATAGTAGCCATCCTTCTTGTTGTAATCGATCTTCAAGCCTGTAATGCCGCTGGCTTCGCGCTCCTTGGCTTCAATCTCTGCAATCCAACCTGTGCCATCCCGAAGAACGACACGGTACTGGTCCAATTGCTCATCAAAACCGGTACGGATGATATTTCCCTCTGTAATAACAGCAGACGCTTCCGGAGCAATAGCTGATGTAATCAAGCGGTGCAATTCGGGAAGTTCATCCAAGCGTGCAATCAAGACATCCAAGACCGGATCCCCAATCCCCAGTAAGATCGACTTGATCGTTGGTACATGACTCAGGGTGTCTCCTAGCTGCAAGAGATCCTTGGGATTGATCTTGCCAAAGGAAACCCGACTCGCTAGGCGTTCGATATCATAGACCCCTTTGAGGCTATCGGTCAAATCGCTCCGTTCAAAGAAATGATCCATAAAAATCTGAATGACATCTTGACGCTCTTGGATCCGTTTCAAATTGACCAGGGGTTTCTGAATCCAGGACCGCAACAAACGTCCTCCCATGGCCGTCTTGGTTTCATCCAAATACCAATACAAGCTACCATGTTTCTTCCCGGTCCGAGCATTCTCTGTCAAATCCAGACTGGCCTTGGTCGCAAAGTCCATCTGCAAGAAATCGCAAATCTCATAGTGATGGACTTTCTTGAGGTGGCTCAATTCCCGCATTTGTGTCTGATGGACATACTGGAGAAGTTTTCCTGCGGTTTTCTTTTCGAGCTCACTCAGATCATCCCCTAAGAGTTGAACATCGTCAAGCACCGTCTCTACATGTGACAGCAAGAGATTCATCTGGCTTACAAAAACACGCTCTTCCTGTTCTGGCAACTCATAACCCAGGACCACCTCACGCGCCCGTAAATTGCGGATTTCTCCACAAACCATGCTGAAGTCATTGAGGGTCGTCACCTGAAACTCCCCTGTCACCAGATCCATATAGGCTAGTCCATAGTTAGCCCCTGCTCGATCCAAAGCCACCAAGAAGTTATTCTCGCTATCTGGTTTGGTCGAATCCACCACTGTACCAGGGGTAATCACCTGTACCACTTCCCGCTTAACGACCCCCTTGGCTTCTTTGGGATCTTCCATTTGTTCGGCAATCGCGACCTTATACCCCTGTTCGATGAGAACATCAATATACTGCTGGGCCGAGTGGTAGGGAACACCCGCCATAGGGATCGGATGCTCTGCATTTTTATTCCGTGAGGTTAAAGAAATCTCTAAAATTTGGGCCGCATTTACTGCATCTTCATAAAATAATTCGTAAAAATCTCCCATGCGAAACAGCAAAAAAGCATCTGGATAGTCTTTTTTGATATCTAGATACTGTTGCATACCAGGGGATATTTTTTCTACTGTCATACGTTGTTATTCCTTACTGTTGCATCATTTTCTGACGCAAGCACCATAGATAAAAACAGGAGTAGATAGCTCCGACCAATGCTAGCCTCTATCTTCCTCCTATTTCATTTGAAAATGAGCTTGATTAATGCATCATTCCTGAAATTTCACCTTGAATCTCAATGGCTGCTTCTTGATCGCGGCAGATAATCAATAGTGTGTTGGCACCCGCTACTGTCCCTAGGATACGCTCATCTGTCATTTCATCCACGCCATTGGCCAATAGAGCTGCTTCTCCGAGCTCTGTTCTTAGTACCAGTGTGAATTCGGCCCGAGAGATGGATTTGGCATGAGTAGCTAACATAATATAAATTTCTGCTACCTCTGGTTCATTTGGCAAAATATAATACAATTGATCTTTTCGTTTCACCTTCACAAGACCAAGATCTCGTAAATCTCGTGAGAGTGTCGTTTGCGTTACTGCAATCCCTTTTGCCTCCAAACGATCCTGAATCTCTTTTTGAGTTGACAATTTTTCATTTCGAATCATCTGTTGAATCAAAAGGTGACGTTCTGTCTTTTTCATTGGACCTCCACTTTTGAATAAATATACTCTAAATTATACCAAAAAAATTGAAATTTAGCTTAAATTTGTGTTAAAATAATAGTTAAAAGGACTAAGGAGAAACTATGAACAATAAAGAACTAATTGCTAGTGAATTGGCCAAAGTGATCGACTCTCTTGATCAAGACGCTATTTTGAATTTACTTGAGCAACCAAAATCTTCAGATCTTGGTGACATTGCCTTTCCAGCCTTCTCACTTGCTAAAGTGGAACGTAAGGCTCCTCAAGCTATTGCTACAGAAATTGCTGAAAAGATCGACCAAAGCGCCTTTGAAAAGGTCGTTGCAACTGGACCTTATGTCAACTTTTTCTTAGACAAATCTAAGATATCTGACCACGTCATCAAATCCGTCATTACAGCCGGTGCAGACTATGGGCAACAAGACGAAGGGCATGGTCAAAACGTTACCATCGACCTTTCTAGTCCAAACATTGCCAAACCTTTCTCTGTTGGGCACTTACGCTCAACCGTTATCGGGGACGCCCTTTCAAACCTCTATCGCAAAATGGGCTACAACACGATTAAAATCAACCACTTGGGAGACTGGGGTAAACAGTTCGGTCTCTTGATGGTGGCCTATAAAAAGTGGGGAAGCAAAGAAGCTGTTGAAGCCAATCCGATTAATGAATTATTAAAACTTTATGTTCGTATCAACGCCGAAATTGAACATAATCCAGAACTGGACGAAGAAGGGCGTAAATGGTTCAAAAAATTGGAAGATGGCGATCCCGAAGCGACTCAATTATGGCAATGGTTCCGCGATGAGAGCTTAGAGGAATTCAACCGCATTTACAAACTGCTTGATGTGGAATTTGACAGCCTCAACGGAGAAGCCTTTTATAACGACAAGATGGATGAAGGGGTTCAAATCCTGGAAGACAAAGGCTTGTTGAAAGAATCTAAAGGAGCTAGCATCGTAGACCTTGACGACGTCAACCTGCCACCAGCTATGATCAAAAAATCAGACGGTGCCACTCTTTATATCACTCGTGATATCGCAACAGCTATGTACCGTGCACGGACTTACAACTTTGTCAAGAACATCTACGCCGTTGGGCAAGAACAGTCTAACCACTTCCGTCAGTTGAAAGCTGTGTTGAAGAAAATGGGATTTGACTGGAGCGATGATATGGTGCACGTTGACTTTGGTTTGGTAACGAAGAACCGCCAAAAACTGTCTACTCGTAAAGGAAATATCATCCTGCTCGAACCAACTCTTCAAGAAGCCATCTCTCGTGCCAAAGCGCAAATCGAAGAAAAGAATCCTGAACTTGAAAACAAGGAAGAAGTGGCACATGCAGTCGGTGTTGGTGCAGTTAAATTTTACGACTTGAAGACAGACCGTCGAAACGGATATGACTTTGACCTTGAAGCCATGGTTTCCTTTGAAGGGGAAACTGGACCTTACGTTCAATATGCTTATGCACGGATCCAATCCATCCTTCGCAAAGCCAACTTCACACCATCTACAGACACCACCTACAGCTTGAATGATCCGGAAAGTTGGGAAATCATTAAGCTTCTCCAAGACTTCTCTCGTGTGGTCAAACGGGCGGCTGAAAACTACGATCCATCTTTGATTGCCAAATATGCGATCAGCTTGGCACAAGCCTTCAACAAATACTATGCCCACACTCGTATCTTGGACGAAAGCCCTGAACGCGAAAGCCGTCTAGCCCTCAGCTACTCTACAGCTGTCGTGTTAAAAGAAGCCCTTCGCCTACTCGGTGTACAAGCACCAGAGAAAATGTAAGGCGCAACAAGGATCCGGAAAACACCTCCCACCTCCTTGACAATCGTCCTTTGTTCATCAACGACTGAAACAACCCGTCAATTTTAAAAAGGAGACCTCGCGTCTCCTTTTTCTCTTTGAATATAAAGAACAATCACTGATTCCTCAGCGATTTAGAATGTAGAAAACTTATTTTATCAAGTAAAATAAGTTAAGTGCTTCTGCGGAGAATAAAATGAGATCGAATTTTTAGAATGAACCAAGTAAATACCAAAACTTTCCGCTGTGAGAAAAGTGCCTGAAACAATACAGGTTCAGGCACTCGGAATTTTTGAGAGTAAAACAGTTTGGGGAACTGTTTTAGCCTGAGCCCAGAAATTAAAGAGCGAAGAGGCTCAAAACGAATTGAACACGGGCTGCGGATCGTGTCAAAAAGATAAGTTCTCCTAGAATTGAGAGATTCTGCGTCAAACTTCCTATTTTGACTTTATCCGCAGACGTCCTCTGTAATCTTGATTTAGTCATGGAACTTCATAGAAGTTCGCTGACGTCCGTACTCACCTAAGGAAAATTTTTAATATGGCTTTTTCTTCAATCCAAATCGCTGACCCCTCAGCGATTTTTTTCATTTACAACTGATAAAGTTCTTCCACAATTGCAGCTACTTTTTTGATATCTCCCAACATGCCTCGCATTTCAAAATCTGCCAACACTGGAAAACCAAAACGTTGACTATATTGCTTGGCAGTTAGACAATACTGATTGTTGAAATTCCGATTTCCTGAGCCTACAACGCCCAAACACTTGCTGGCATTGTTCCCATAGGCAATGAAATCTGCGACATCTGTCGTCAAAATCTCCACGTCTCCATTGTCTACACCATTTCCCCCTTCCAAATAAGTCGGTAAAAAGGTGATAAAAGGATTGGTCATTTCAAAGAAAGGGTGACCCTCTTTGACCAGATCTTTCACATGAACCGTCTCGATTTCAAGACCTGGATGCGCTTCAAGCAAATAGTCGCTTAACCGCCGAACAAAACTCTCTGTATTTCCACTCAGGCTAATATAAACAAAGGATACTTTCATCTTTTTCTCCAATCAAGAAGCTATCTTAACATTTAAGAGAGCTTCATTCACACTCATTGATTATTTATCTAGAACTTCAACACCTTGAAGTTTTCGAAGACGCAAGGTTTTATACAAAATAATTCCCAAAAATAGAGCTGCTAGTGCTGTCAAGAGCAACAAAGCTAATACTGAGGAGGATTGATAGCGTTGGCGAAGAGTTTCGTTTGAAAAAACGGAAAACAAGGAACTCAATACAAAATAATTATAGCAAGAGAAGATATAGCTAATCACGATTTGTCCAATAAAGGCATAGTGAGCTTTTAACAAATCTCTCTTCACAAATAGGAAATAGATGATCGCAAGTAAGGCAATCGTTATTAAAGAGACCATCAAAAAGGCGAAGGGAGATTGATTGACTTGAACAGATTTTTCCATGTAGGTTACGTAGTCTGCCTTATCTTGAGCAGTTGTTAAGCCCATTTGTTTGGCAAAATCATCTGATAATTCAAAAGCCTTAGAAGAGATAAAGGTTGACGCCAGCGAATTAAAGGTACCAACTGTAGAGAAAAACAGAAGGACATACAAGTAGATTGGATTTTTTTTCATACAAACTCCTTTTTATTTCTTAACCTCTATTATAACGCGATACAAACAGAAAGGCAAGCACCTCAAAACCATGGAAGTACTTGCCTTATTACTGATTTGTTCAAATGAAATTCATTTGGAAATAGTGTGCACAAAAGATGAAAAAACGACATGCTAACTGTTTTATTCGGATTATTTAGAGATATAACGGAGTCCTATAACTTTCATTCGAACACCAACAGTATACCTTTATTGCTGACGGTTTTGTAGAAAATTTCTATTCTGCTTTGTTTTCACACCATTTGGTTGAATAAATCTATTTCTTCATCGGAAACAAAACTATTCGGTCCTTTTTCTTCACCATTTGGTCATCCTCTATCCATTGAAAAAGCCAGAAGGTTCTGCCTTCTGGCTTTCTTTACTTAGATGGACGAAGGAAAGGGATATGAATTAATCCTCTTTTTTCTTGCGAGCAAGGCCCAATCCAAGCAATCCAGCCATCGCACCTGAAAGAACAGCTGCCATTGAGTTTTCTGTACCTGTATTTGGAAGCGCAGGTGTTTGTGGGTTCCCAGGTTGTACAGGCTGTTCCGGAACTTCAGGAGTTGGTTCGCTTGGAACCTCTGGAGTTGGTGGAACAATTGGGGTTGGTGGGTTGTATGGAGTTGGTGGAACTGGCGTTGGTGGGGTTGGAATAGCTGTTTCCGTTACTACTTTATTCTTATGCCATTTCACTTCAGCTTCCGGTTTCACCGGTTTCGTGTTTGGAACGACTTCAGGAGTTGGTGGGGTTGGTTTGGTTGGTGGAGTTGGAGCTGTTGGTTCCTTCACATCAACTGTAATGACAGTATAGTTAGGTTCGGTTGGAGCTGTAGGAGCTGTTGGCGGAGTTGGTTCCGTCGGCTCTGCTGGTAGATTTTCAACTGTAATCGTTGGTGGAATTGGAGCCTTTGGTTCGGTTGGTTTTGTTGGCTCTTTCGGTTCTTCACCTGGCTCCTTCGGAAGACCTACATTTGAGTTGATCGCAAACCAGTAAACCGTTGGCTGACCAGCTGCATTGGCACCATTAGCGGTAAAGACTAAGTGACCATCTGTCATCTTCAAACCTGCTCCACCGTAATAGAGATATTTAGAAGATGGATTATCCCAACCTTCAAGAGTTGAAGATGTTTCCCCGTTAAAGACGGAACCATGTTCAATATATTGGTTATCTTTGAAGGAAGTTACTTCTTTAGTAGCCGCATCATAAGAAACGCTTGAGTTTGGAATTGGAATAAATTTATTACTTCCAACATTTACAGATTCTTGGTGTTTTACTGTTTCGAATTTCTTCTTAGGTGTGAACGTAATTTGACCAGTCGTTGCATCTACTTTGTATGATCCGAGAACGTCATCCTTACCTTCAAAGGTAAATTCTTCCGTTCCAATAGAATGAACACTTCCTGAACCTGAAGCATTCACAGTTAAGGCATCTGTTACTTCTTCCTTCGCAGGAGTGGTACCTGGTGCCCATTTACCTGCCTCGACTTCTACATAACCATAGGTCTGTGTCACGATTTTAAGAGGATTGTTCGCCGAAATGGAAACAGTAGCAGTCCCAAAGTCTGCTTTTCCTGTTTTAACCTTCACTTCATTGTTTTCAATGCTCATTGATGAACCATCTGCATACGGGTCCCATGTCCCCCGTACAGTGTTGCCATTCACATCCTTGGCTTCTACTGTGATCGCACGAGGTTTGTCTCCACTATCTACATAGGAAGCACCTGTCCAGTGGTTAAGGGAGTTCAAAGCGACAATGGCATTGCGTTTTGTCAAATCAAATTTATTGCCATTACCATCATAAAATTCAATATCGACAGCAACTTTAACAGGTTTATCTTGGTCTGTTGAAGCACCAACTGTAAGGGTTACTGTTGGATCTGCGCTGACCGCCGCAATCCCTTTGCCATCATTTGATGGAAGACTTAAAATCTCATAACGGTAAATCACACGTTTGATTGGATACATATCCGCATCTTCACGCATGCTAGACTGGTTCAAGTTGTCATAGGTCACAACAAATTTGTCGCCTTCTTTCACTTGAATGTATTCCGTCTCATTATTCGCCCAAGGACTGGTTGCTACAATATCAGAAGCTTCCAATTTATTGGAATCATATTGTTGCACATTGCTAGTATTCAAACGAGCTTGGGCATCACGAGTAAGGTAGGTGCTGATCCCATCAATGACATGCGTTGCTCCGCCTTCACGTTGGAAGGTCAAATCTTGGACAGTTGACACATTTTTAATATCTGCATACGCATTGTCTGTCATATATTTATCGTATGCTTCTTTAGCATCCGTATATTGTTTTTTGGCAATTTCGTATTCAGCTAATTTCTTTTGATAAGCAATATAGTCATTTTCATACTGTGCTTTTTCAGCATTGTATGTTGCAAGATCCGCTTCGTATCGAGCCTTTGCAGCATCTTCTTCTGCTTTCTTAGCAAGCAACTGATCATAAGCTACTTTGTCTTTATCATATTGAGCTTTCTTAGCTTGGTATTCTTGTAAATCTTTGTCGTATTGCGCTTTAGCTGCATTATAAACAGCCATTTCTGCATCATATTTAGCTTTTGCTTCTGCATTGGCCTTATCCGCTGCTGCTTTTTCAGCTACTTTAACATCATATTCTGCTTTTTTCGTGTTGTATTCAGCTAAGGTTGCTTTATAAGCTTCTTGTTGCGTATTGTAGTCTTCTACTTGCTTCTTATAAGTTGCTTCCGCATCTGCGTTTCTCTTTTCCATCAAGGTGATTTCTTGAGATTTTGCTTCATACTCTGCTTTTGCCTTCTTGTAGTTTTCAACGGCTGTATTGATTTCAGCTGTTTGAGCTTTATTATCCGCTTCTGCTGCTGCAATCGATGGTTGGATTTTTTCAGCCTCTTCTGTTACTGTCACACCTTCTGTCTTTGCAGTTGCTTTTGCTTTTTCAAGTTCTGGTGACTCTACATAAGTAGTTGTAACGGTTTTGTTCTCTTCTGTCACAGTTGTAGATGTTAATTGAGAGGTTGCATGATCAGTTGCAGTAGCAGCCATTGTAGCTTCTGCTGTAGGCGTAGTGACTTCATCAGCCTTGACCTCAGCTCCATAGGCATTGACAGTTACCAATCCGGCAACAGCCAATGAAACAACACCGACTGATAACTTACGGATGGAAAATGTTTCTTGCTTGGAAGAATGCTCTCGATAGCTCTTCATATTTTAGTAGTCTCCTTATTGTTTTAATCAAAAAAACTCACTGTAGGGGCAAAAAAATGCTACTACCAGTTAATCATATTCTATCACAATTGACTTTTTTCATAGAATTGTCGAGTTTGTAATTTTTTATTCCTTTAATTAAACACTATTTAATTTTACAGGCAGTTGCGATTTCCTCTTTTGGTTGCTTGCATTTAGTAGGATCAATTATTGAAATTTTCAAGAGTTTTCAACGATTTTCAATGTATGTTTTCTTAATGAACAGGGAAATTTTACCCATTCAAGAAGGCAATTTTTTCATACTTACAAATTATACTCTTAGTATATACTAAATAGTTATGTAAAATTTTCCCCGATTTTTCACGAAAGTACAAAATAATGATATTGCTTGTCGGATTTTTAAATGGTTCCCTGTTTACTATGGTAAATTCTTCAATCAGACAACTAGATCGTCATAGACCTCCAATTTCAGTATAGAAAAAGGGAGCAAGAGCTAACAAATGCCATTCGACATTTGTTAGCTCCCACTCCCACGAGGCTAATGAGAAACTGCCCCTTGGTACAGGTAAAAAGCTTAGTTCAAGTGCCAGATATCTTCGTTGTACTGAGCGATGGTACGGTCAGATGAGAAGAATCCTGCTTTAGCAATGTTCACAATGACTTTGTCCAACCATGCGTCACGGTCTTCGTAGTCCTTCAACATTTGTTCTTTCACTTTGATATAATCTTCTAAGTCTAGAAGGGTCATGAACCAGTCTTTGTGAATCAATTCATTGTGAAGGCGATTCAAGCGTTCTTCATTTCCCACTGCAAGTACAGCGTCGCTCACGATAAAGTCAACCAATGGTTTGATCGCTTTACGAGCGTAGAATTCGCTTGATTTGTATGCTGATTTTGCGTAAAGGTCGATAACCGTTTCTGAATCTTCACCAAAGATATAGATATTGTCTTCACCAACCAACTCAGCAATTTCCACGTTTGCTCCATCCATAGTACCGAGTGTCAAGGCTCCGTTCAACATGAATTTCATGTTACCAGTACCAGAAGCTTCCTTAGAAGCAAGGGAAATTTGCTCAGAAATATCGGTAGCTGGAATCAAGTAGCTTGCAGCTGTAACGTTGTAGTTTTCAACCATCACCACTTGCAAGTATGGTGCCACTTTTGGATCATTTGCAATCACTTCTGACAAGCAAAGGATCAAGTGGATAATATCTTGTGCAATCGTGTAGGCCGGTGCTGCTTTCCCACCGAAAAGAACAGTGATTGGACGAGTTGGGATATTTCCAGCTTTGATATCCAAGTATTTGTGGATCACGTACAAAGCGTTCATTTGTTGACGTTTGTATTCGTGAAGACGTTTGATTTGGGTATCAAAGATAGAGTTAGGATTGATTTCCACACCTTGATGGTCTTTCAAGAAACGAGCCAATTTCCGTTTGTTGTGGGATTTGATATCTTCCAATTTTTCTTTGACTGCAGCCTTATCTTGATAAGAAAGAAGGTCTTCCAACTTAGAAGCATCGTGGTGCCAGTCGCGGCTAAGAATGCTATCCAAGTAGTGAGACAAGCTTGGGTTGGCATGCATGAGCCAACGACGGAAGGTGATACCATTTGTTTTGTTGTTGAATTTTTCTGGGTAAATGTCGTAGAAGGCTTTCAACTCAGAATTCTTCAAGATCTCAGTGTGAAGAGCGGCAACCCCATTTACACTGTATCCATAATGGATATCCATGTGGGCCATATGTACGCGATCATTCTCATCAATGATTTGAACAGCTGGATCTTTGTATTCAGCACGAACACGGCGGTCCAATTCCAAAATAATTGGAACCAAATGAGGAACCACTTCTTGCAAGAATTCAAGTGGCCATTTTTCAAGGGCTTCTGCAAGAATGGTGTGGTTGGTATAAGCTGTCATGCTACGGACAATATTGATAGCTTCATCCACATCGATACCACGATCTGTTAAGAGACGGATCATTTCTGGAATCACCATTGATGGGTGGGTATCGTTAATTTGAATTACCGCATAGTCCGCAAGGTCATGCAAGTTACTTCCTTTTTCAACAGCTTCATCAAGAATGAGTTGGGCTGCATTTGAAACCATGAAGTATTGTTGGAAGATACGGAGCAATTCCCCTTGACGGTTACTATCATCTGGGTACAAGAAGAGGGTCAAGTTGCGCGCAATATCTGTCTTATCGAATTCAATTCCATCATGGATCAAAGAAGAATCCACTGAATCCAAGTCGAACAAACGCAAACGGTTCTTGGTATCAATCTTATAACCTGGAACATCGATATCATAAAGAGTAGACGTCAATGTAAAGTGTGCAAATGGCACTTGGTAGCTACGGCTTGAACGAACGAGCCAGCTTTGATCAGTCAACCACGCATTTGGAATGGTTTCTTGTTGGTTATTTTTAAGGACTTGTTGGAACAAACCGAAGTGGTAGTTCAATCCAACCCCATCCCCTGTCAAACCAAGACTTGCGATAGAGTCGATAAAGCAGGCAGCCAAACGTCCCAAACCACCGTTACCAAGGGATGGTTCCAATTCGACTTCTTCGACTTGAATCAAGTCTTTACCAGCGTCTGACAATTCTTTCTTGACGTCATCATAAAGACCCAAGTTGATCAAGTTGTTTGATAAGAGTTTACCGATCAAGAACTCAGCTGAGATATAGTAAACTTTTTTCTTACCAGTATTTAATTTCTTTTGCGCGCTAGCTTGCTTAGTGTAGTTTAGCAAGGCAATGTACAATTCTTCGTTTGAACATTCAGCAATTGTTTTTTGATGATGATCAATCACATATTTTTGTAATGATTCCATGTTGAGCGTCTCCTTTTGTTTCAACAATATTTGTAAATAGAGGAAAGCCTACCTGTGTAAGCAAGCTTTCAGTATAATTAGTGTTTGGCTTTGTGGACTTTTTTTGGCTTCAAGTCTTTATTTTCACGACGATAGATGGTTGTGAAATCAAGTAATTCTTGCTCGACAGCAGGAGTCAATTGATCCGCTGTCATCCGCCAAGCCCAGTTACCTCCAAGAGTAGAAGGGAAGTTCATCCGAGCAGCTCCATCCAACTCCAGTAAATCTTGCATGGTCGCAATGGCCATAAAGCTGACAGAAGCAAAGACCGTACGAAGCATAGCATGTGGTACCGATTCGTACTCTTTACGATTGGTATAGCGTGCCAAGTACTCACGAGTTGGATCATCAATCTCATTGCGGTACCAACCAAGAACCGTATTGTTATCATGCGTTCCTGTGTACATAACTGAGTTGTTTGGCGCCAAGTGAGGACTATCGATACTTTCATCGTCAGGATTGAAGGCAAATTGAAGAATCTTCATTCCTGGGAATCCTGTACGCTCGCGAAGTTCGATGACTTCGTCTGTCATAAAGCCAAGATCTTCTGCGATGATGTTCAGGTCACCGAGCTCTTCCTTCACTGCTGCAAAGAGTTTGTAGCCAGGGCCTTTGACCCATTTACCTGGTGCTGCTGTATCAGAACCAGCTGGGATTTCCCAGTACGATTCGAAACCACGGAAGTGGTCGATCCGCACGATATCGTAGATCTTGAAGCTTTCACGCAAGCGTTCAATCCACCATTTGTAGCCATCTTTGTCCATGGCTTTCCAGTCATAGATTGGGTTCCCCCAAAGTTGACCAGTCGCTGAGAACTCATCTGGCGGGCATCCTGCTATGCAGGTTGCTTTTCCATTTTCATCTGTTTTAAAGAGATGAGGATTTGCCCACATGTCGCTTGAATCTTCGGCAACATAGATTGGCATATCTCCTACGATTTCGATGTGATGGTCGTTAGCGTATGCTTTCAAAGCCAACCATTGTTTGAAGAAGAAGAATTGCGTCACACGATGGTAAGTCAATTGATCTTCCAATTGAGCGCGGTAGGAAGCAAGGGCTTCAGGTTGGCGGGCGCGAATCGCTGCATCTGGCCATTCTGTCCAAGCTTTCAGATCAAAGTGTTCCTTGATCGCCATGTATTCCGCAAAGAGTTCCAACCAAGAAGCATTGGCTTCACAGAAGGCTTGAAATTCCTTTAAGTCACTGGTCTTTAAGAAAGTCGCTACTGCCTTCTCAAGCAAAGGACGACGCCCTTCAAAAATCTTCGCATAATCGACTCTAGTCGGATCTTGACCGAAATCCACTCCTTCAAGATCTGCTTTTGAAAGCAGGCCTTGCTCCATCAAGAGATCGAAATCAATAAAATGGGTATTTCCTGCAAAAGCTGAGAAGGATTGATAAGGAGAATCGCCGTAACTCGTTGTTCCAAGTGGCAAAATCTGCCAGTACCGTTGTTTGGTCCGAACAAGAAAATCAACAAAATCATAAGCTGATTGTCCAAATGACCCAATTCCGTATGTTCCCGGAAGGGATGAAATGTGCATCAAAACACCACTTTGACGTTTTTTCATAGGTTACCACCTTTTTTTAATTTCTATGTAGCCTGAGATTCGGTGCACGGTATAGGTGATCGTTGCAAAGCCTATCACGCTTCCCAACGCCTCTACCCCATTATAAAATCCAACAGGCGCATCTCGTTTACGCAATTTTTTGCGAAAACGTTTGCGTTCCCAGATATTATAACCTTTTTCTATTTTTTATGCAAGGGCTTTCTTAAATTTTTTCCCAAAACCACCCTCTCCCATAGTTTATCCTTTCCCCAGACTATTGTCAACAATTCCGATGCTTTTTATAGAAGAAAGTTCGGAATTAAAATATTTTTTAAAAAATTTTTAAAATCTACTTGCAAACGTTTTCTCCTTGTGATATACTTAAGTCGTTTTAGGAAAACGTTTGTCTAAAACGCTTTCTAATTATTATCTTTTTTTATTCTTTAGGAGGAATAAATCATGAAACGTACAATTTTACGTAGTGCTGCTGTCCTTGGGACAGTTGGTTTTGCCGGATTCTTACTTGCTGCTTGTAGCAATAGCTCATCAAGCTCTTCAGATTCAAGTAAAGAAATCAACGTTTATGTAGATAAAGGCTACAAATCTTATATTGAAGAAGCTGCAAAAGCTTTCGAAAAAGAAAATGGTATCAAAGTAAAAGTGAAGACTGGTGATGCTCTTGGTGGATTGGATAACCTTTCTCTTGATAACCAATCTAAAAAAGCTCCAGACGTAATGATGGCACCATACGACCGTGTAGGTGGTCTTGGTAACGATGGCCAATTGGCTGAAGTGAAATTGAGCAAAGACAGCCACACAGACAAAACTACAGAAGCTCTTGTAACAAACGGTGGTAAAGTGTACGGTGCACCTGCTGTTATCGAAACATTGGTTCTCTACTATAACAAAGATCTCTTGAGCGAAGCTCCAAAAACTTTCTCTGATCTTGAAAACCTTTCAAAAGACAGCAAGTATGATTTTGCTAGCGAACCTGGTAAAAACACTGCTTTCTTAGCTGACTGGACAAACTTCTACTACGCTTACGGACTTCTTTCTGGTAACGGTGGATATGTCTTTGGTAAAAATGGTACAGATCCAAAAGATATTGGTTTGAACAATAAAGGTGCTATCGATGGTATCGAATATGCGAAAACTTGGTATGCAAAATGGCCAAAAGGATTGCAAGATACCAAAGGTGCTGCTAACTTCATCCAAACTCAATTCCAAGAAGGTAAAACTGCTGCCATCATTGATGGTCCTTGGAAAGCCGCTTCATTGAAAGAAGCTAAAGTCAACTATGGTGTCGCAACGATTCCAACCCTTCCAAACGGAAAACAATATTCTGCCTTTGGTGGTGGTAAAGCTTGGGTTATCCCTGCAGGTGCGAAAAACCTTGATGGCGCTCAAAAATTCATCGACTACTTGACAAACACTGACCAACAAAAAGCTTTGTTTGACAAGACAAACGAAGTTCCTGCTAACACAGAAGCTCGTAAATATGCAGTTGGTAAAAATGATGAATTGACAACTGCCGTTGTTGAACAATTCAAGAACGCTCAACCAATGCCTAACATCTCAGAAATGAGTACTGTTTGGGATCCAGCTGCTACCATGCTCTTCGATGCTGTAAGCGGTAAGAAATCTGCTAAAGACGCTGCTGACGATGCTGTTAAATTGATTAAAGAAACTATTGAACAAAAATTCGGTAGCAAATAAGACAGTTTTTAGGTTTGAGTAAGAGGTTGGAGACTAGGTCCCAACCTCTTATGTTCAATTTTCAAGCACAGCTTACTGTCTGACTTGTCTTCTTGCTCTCTAGCAAGGACATTATAAGGAGATTTGAATGACTACAGAACAAAACCCTAAAAAGGCGATGGGGCTATCTTTGATCCCAGGTCTTGGGCAAATTTATAACAAACAGAAAGCGAAAGGGGCTATCTTCCTTGCCGTTACGGCTCTCTTTCTCGTTTACTTCCTTGGAAGTGGTGCTGGGGAACTGGCTAAGTTGGTCACACTTGGAACCGTTCGTGGACAAGATAATTCCCTCTTTATCTTGATCCGTGGGGCCTTCCACTTGATCATTACCGTTGTCTACTTCCTCTTTTATGCTTTAAACATCAAAGATGCAGGAACCGTTGCGAAACGAATCAACAATGGGATTGCCGTTCCAAAAACCTTGAAAGATATGCTCCATGCGATCTACGAGAATGGATTCCCTTATCTATTGATTATTCCTTCTTATATCGCTATGACCTTTGCGATTATCTTCCCGGTTTTAGTAACCTTGTTGATCGCCTTTACCAACTACGACTTCTTACATACTGCACCAACAACCTTGCTGGATTGGATTGGGTTCCAAAACTTCACGAATATGTGGACCTTGAGTACCTTCCGTTCAGCCTTCACATCGGTTCTTGGTTGGACCTTTATTTGGGCCCTCGCAGCTTCTACTCTTCAAATCGTACTCGGTATCTTGACCGCTATTGTTGCCAACCAACCATTCGTAAAAGGAAAACGGATCTTTGGGGTTATCTTCTTGCTTCCTTGGGCTGTTCCAGCCTTCATCACGATCCTAACCTTCTCAAATATGTTTAATGATAGTGTCGGGGCCATCAATGCGCAAGTTCTTCCTTTATTTGCGAAAATCTTCCCATTCTTAGATGGGGTCTTGATTCCTTGGAAGACTGATCCTACTTGGACAAAAATCGCTTTGATTATGATGCAAGGTTGGCTCGGTTTCCCTTATATCTATGTCTTGACATTGGGGATTCTTCAATCAATTCCAAACGATCTTTACGAAGCTGCTTATATTGATGGGGCTAACGGTTGGCAAAAATTCCGCAACATCACTTTCCCAATGATCCTTGCGGTTGCAGCACCAACCTTGATCAGTCAATACACCTTCAACTTTAACAACTTCTCCATTATTTACTTGTTTAACGATGGAGGACCTGGTTCTGTCGGAGGAAACGCTGGATCTACAGATATCTTGATCTCTTGGATCTATAAATTGACAACATCGAACTCAACGCCTCAATATTCAATGGCTGCTGCAGTTACCTTGATTGTCTCTGTGATTGTGATCTCAATTTCTATGATTGCCTTCAAGAAACTACATGCATTTGATATGGAGGATGTATAAAATGAAAAATTCAGTTCAATTTAAACGCCGCCTCAATCATTTCTTGACTTACCTGTACATGGTGGTTCTTTCAATCGTTATCATTTATCCATTGTTGATTACGGTTCTATCAGCCTTCAAATCAGGAAATGTCAGTGCCTTTACACTTGATTTTAGTGGCAATCTTAGTTTTGATAACTTCTCAAAACTTTTCTCTGAAACTCACTATGGTACTTGGTATATGAACACCTTGGTGATCGCCATTATCACCATGATTGTACAAACAAGTATCGTTACCTTCGCAGGTTACGCCTACAGTCGTTACAATTTCTTGGCTCGTAAACAAAGTTTGGTCTTCTTCTTGATTATTCAAATGGTCCCAACCATGGCAGCCCTCACAGCCTTCTTCGTTATGGCTTTGATGATGAATGCCTTGAACCAACCTTGGTTCTTAATCTTCCTTTATGTTGGTGGTGGGATTCCAATGAATGCCTGGTTGATGAAGGGATACTTCGATACTGTTCCAATTTCCCTCGATGAATCTGCGAAATTGGATGGAGCTGGACACTTCCGCCGCTTCTGGCAAATCGTCCTTCCTCTTGTTCGTCCAATGATTGCCGTTCAAGCACTTTGGGCTTTCATGGGACCTTTCGGAGACTATATCTTGTCTAAATTCTTGCTTCGTGACGAAGTGAACTATACGGTAGCCGTTGGTCTTCAAACCTTTATCAGTGACCAAAAAAATCAAAAAATCGCCTTCTTTGCGGCTGGTGCCATTTTGATCGCAGTTCCAATCTGTATTCTATTCTTCTTCCTACAAAAGAACTTTGTTTCAGGCTTGACAGCCGGTGGGGACAAAGGATAAAATAGTATTTTGGTACATACATATTTTATTTTTAAGTTAAGGGTAGTATGGCTTTTGGTCCTTACTACCTTTCGTTAAGGATAAAATCCAAATAAGGGGCTCCTTTTATTGCCCTCGTTCTTCATGCTTAGAAAGGTTTTGTTATGCCCTATCCTTTTAATTATTTTGCTAGTATCTTTGATTTCCGCTCTTCATTTGCCAACCGCAAAAAACTCAGCTGGTTTCAAATGCTCTTTACTTCTTTCTTTTTGATTTCTATTACGCTAGTCCCTGTGGCTCTGCAAAACGCCCAACTTAAGACCTATCCATTGACAACCTTTGTTAGCGATGTATTTGATCCTTTAACGGAGGATGTTATGAAAGACTTGAAAGAAAGTGTCCGTATTGACCAGCATGAACTAGTCTATAACAGTCATTTTGGAGTTCATAAGAACAAAGCTGGCCATGTTATCATCGGTCATCACGAAGGAACTTCATTAGGTGAAAAATTAACCCTCTATTTCGATAAGACTCAACTAGTAATTAGCAGAGAAAATAAAGAACTTGCAAGCATTCCTTATCAGGCAATCAATCAAAAGAGTCTTGAAAATAAAGATGCTTTAAGCCAAGCCATTTCCAAAGATTGGTTCCAAGCCAATCGATTGGCCGTTAGCCTCTTCCTCGTCCTCTTCTCAGGTTTCTTATCTGCTGTGAATTTTGCAATTTTAGTATTTGGAGCCTCTTTCTTCCTCTACCTGACTCGAAAATCTCGGCTCTTTTCACTCAAAACCTTCAAGGAATGTTTCAACTGTATTCTCAATTGTTTGGGACTGCCTATTCTACTTAGTGTGTTGATCAGTTTACTCTTCCATCAAGTATTTACCACTACGATTATGATCCAGAACGTCTTATTTGTACTCTATCTTGCCATGGTATTTTATAAGACCCACTTCCGTGATCCAGACTATCACCGTTAGGAGGTTTTCTTATGCGTGTTACCATCAAAGATGTTGCAAAACTCGCTGGCGTCGCGCCTTCTACTGTCACGCGCGTCATCCAAAATAAATCTACGATTAGTGACGAGACAAAAAAACGAGTCCGTAAGGCCATGGTCGAGCTGGACTACCATCCCAACCTCAACGCTCGCAGTCTTGTCAGCCAATCGAGTCAAGTTATTGCTTTGGTCCTTCCAATCGATAGTGACGTTTTCTACCAGAATCCTTTCTTTCCTACTGTTTTAAGAGGGATTACCCAGATTGCTTCAGACAATGACTATGCCATCCAAATTTGTACAGGGCAAAACGAAGAAAAACGTCTCGAGAATCTCAAACAACTGATCTACGGTAATCGTGTAGATGGTTTGATTTTCCTTTATTCCAACCCAAATGATCCACTTGTCGAATTTGCAATCAATGACAAATTCCCCTTCCTCATCCTTGGAAAGGCCGCTTCACCTTTTGTATCGCTGGTGGATAACGACAACATCAAGGCTGCGTTTGATGCGACGGATTATTTGATTCAGCAAAACTATCGAAAAATTGCTTTTATCGGAGGAAACAAGGAGCTATTCGTTTCTCAAGACCGCTACGAAGGATACAAAGAAGCCCTTCAACAGGCTGGCATCCCTCTAGATGAAAAATTAGTGAAGTTTTCATTTGGTTTTATGCTGGAAGATAATTCCTATCAAATTATGGAAACTCTCCCTTTGACCGATCTGGATGCAATTTTGACAACAGATATTCTGGTAGCTGAAGGGGTTCGCAAATACCTTTCTGAACAACAGTTAACCATTCCAATTGTTTCTTTTGATTCCATCAAACCGCGGCTGGATATTGAAGCCTATATCGATATCAATGCTGTCGAATTAGGGCGTGAATCGGTCCGAACAATTCTTCAGATCATCAAGGACCACAAAGAAGGAAAAACTGTTTGCTACCGTCAATTAATTGACCACTCGATTACGAAACTATAGGAGTCTTTATGTCTACATTTACTGCTTATTTAGATGATCAAGACTTGATTCGTATCCAAAAAGGAGAGGAGTGCATCCTTCCTTTTTATTTGGAAACAAATCAAGGTCCCCTTGCTATACTGCCTGTAAAACTTTCCAGTGCAGCCCACGAAAAAGAAGATTATTTCCTAAGTCCTATTCCACTAGAACTTGGAAAAGAATATCGTATTTGTGATGAAACTGGATCTTCTTCTCTTCTTTACTACGGAGAAATCGTTCGTAAACCGATCTTTGATCAAACCTTCACCTATGATGGTGATGATCTTGGAAGTTTCTACACACCCAGCCAGACTCAGTTTAAATTCTGGGCTCCGATTTCGCAAGACGTGACCCTCCATATTCAGGGGCAGGTACATTCCATGACTCGCACTGAGAACGGGGTCTGGGAACTCTTGCTCAAGGGAGACTGGGAAGGGGCTAGCTACCACTATGAATTCCGTGTCAACGGTATCGAACGTCGGATCCATGATCCTTATGCCTTATCTTCATTAGCTAACTCTGGCGATAGCTTGGTCATTGATCGCAAAAAAATAACGCGTCCCATCACACGCGCTGCCAATCAATTAGACCCGACAGATGCGATCATCTATGAAATGAGCGTCCGTGATTTCTCCGTCCAAAAAGAGGCGGAATTTAAACACCCTGGGAAGTTTACGGCTTTGACAGAATCTCCTCAACTGAATGGGGAGAAGCTTGGATTTGACTACATTCGCCATCTTGGCATCACTCATGTACAGCTGCTACCCGTCTATGATTTCGGTAGTGTCGATGAAGAGGATCAATTCAAGGCCTACAACTGGGGCTATGACCCTGTTCAGTACAATGTTCCTGAGGGAAGTTATGCCAGTGATCCAAACGATCCTTATGCGCGAATCCTAGAACTTCAAGAGACTATTGCAACCTATCACAAGGCCAATCTCAGTGTCATTATGGATGTGGTCTACAATCATGTCTACAAGGCAGATGAATATGCTTTTGAACAAATTGTTCCAGGTTATTTTTATCGCTACGATGCAAATGGCGAACGAACCAACGGGACTTTTTGTGGGAATGACGTAGCAAGTGAACGCGCCATGGTTCGTCGTTACATCAAACAGTCTCTCAAGCAATGGGTTGAGCTATACGGCTTTGATGGGTTTCGCTTTGACCTGATGGGAATCCTGGATATCCAAACCATGACAGAGATCGCAGAAGAGCTTCGTACTATCTATCCAAACATCTACCTCTATGGGGAAGGGTGGAAGATGGATACAGGTCTCTCAGAAGAACGGCTAGCCCATCAATACAAAGCTAGCGAATTACCAGCCTATGGCTTTTTCAGTGACAATTTCCGTGATACGATTAAGCGAACACTCTTAGCTGGCCACCGTCGCGACAGCCAGTACCTTGAAAACGACTTTGCCAATATCCTGACAGCAAATGTCGGAAAAATTGGCCCAGCCCATTTCATGCAACCCCAACAAGCTATCCAGTATGTAGAATGTCATGACAATGCGACTGTATTTGATTATTTCCAAATTGAGAAGGGACAAGTCTCTCTAGAAGAAAGAAAAGCTTTATCCCGCCTCGCTCTTCATTTGGTATTACTAGCTCAAGGTGTTCCCTTTATCCATGCCGGCCAAGAATTTTACCGTTCAAAAGGTCTGGAGGAGAATACTTACAACCTCCCAGATAGCCTGAACCAACTAGATTGGACTTCTCTGGCAAATTGTCAGGAAGAAATTTCTTTCATCAAAGAGTTGATGGCCTACCGTAAATCACAACCGCTCCTCCATTTGAAGAGAGGACAAGAGATCCGAGACTATTGTGATATCAACTGGTTATCAGACCATCATTTTACCTACACTATTGAAAAGAATCGTGAGAAACTAACGATTATCGTGAATATTGGGAATCACGAAATAAACTACCACCATCCAACAGATAGCCAATTACTGTTCGCCTATCCGCAGGTCAACCTCCAATCACCGATTGCTAAAGATCAGGAACTCACCCTTTCTGCCCATAGTTGGCTTCTTCTTCACGAAACGTATTAAGTACAAAAATAAGGCCACCACAGGAAATGTGGGCCTTATTTTTAATCTTCCGTTTCCACAAAACGTCCAATGATATGAACGTTGTCTGAAATCGTAATAAAAGCCTGTGGATCAGCCTTTCTCATAATGTATTTGAATTCATTAAACTCTGCACGGGTAATAACCGTCAATAAAACTGCTTTGGCCTGATGGTTATATGTCCCTTCTGCATTGTGGATGATCGTTGCTCCACGATGCAATTTTTTATGGATCTTTTCAATAATAGCATCTGGCTGGCTCGTTACAATCATGGCCTGCATCCGTTTTTGTTTGGTAAAGACAGCATCGGTTACTCGGCTCGACACAAAGATGGTAATCATCGAATAAAGAGCATATTTCCAACCAAAAGTCAGACCTGCAATCAGCATGATGGTCCCATTGACCAAAAAGGAAATGCTCCCGACATTCTTTCCAGTCCGCTTTCGAATGGTCAAACTGACAATGTCCGTCCCCCCACTGGAAATGTTATTCCGAAGGGCAAAACCAATCCCTGTCCCCATGACCACTCCTCCAAAGAGGGCATTCATAATGGGATCGTTTGTCAAGGTAACTACAGGGACAAACTGAATAAAGAAGGAACTCATCGAGACTGTGATAAAGGTAAAAATGGTAAATTTATGACCAATTTGATACCAAGCTACAATCATCAAGGGAATATTAATGGCATAAAAAGTCAAAGAAACCGGAATCGTAAAACCGATAAAACGATGGCTCAAAACAGATAATATCTGAGCCAACCCTGTTGCACCACTAGAATACACATGTCCTGGTTGGAAGAAGAAGTTGACGGCAATAGCTGATAAAAATCCATACAACAGAGATGCCGACACTTTTTCATCGTATTTCTCACGGGAGATACTCTTCATGACGCGCAATAATTTGATATTATAAGCTAGTCTTCGCACATGGTAGCGAAGGAGCTTACTAAAATGAGTTTTATTCATATTCAATCCATTGATCAAATGAAACGAGAACTTTGAGCAAAACGAATTGCTAAACTTCCCGTTCGCTATTTTGTCCTATTCTTGATCTGCTCCCTCTACTTGAAGACTTAATTCATCCAATTGTTTATCTGAAACAAGAGATGGGGCTTGTGTCATTGGATCTGTTGCCTTATTGTTCTTAGGGAAAGCAATAACTTCACGGATATTGTCTTCACCTGCAAGAAGCATCACGAAGCGGTCCAAACCAATGGCCAAACCACCATGTGGAGGGAAACCGTAATCCATAGCTTCAAGCAAGAAACCGAATTGCTCATTCGCAGCTTCTGTTGTAAATCCGAGAGCTTTAAACATCCGTTCTTGTAGCTCTTTATGATTAATCCGAAGGCTTCCTCCACCCAATTCATAACCATTGAGGACAATATCATAGGCAACTGCCCGAACTTTCGAAAGATCACCTTCCAATTCATGCTCTGTTTCTGCTTGTGGCAATGTAAACGGATGGTGGGCAGACATGTAACGGCCTTCTTCTTCAGACCATTCAAACATTGGCCAATCCACTACCCAAAGGAAATTGTATTGATTGTTGTCAACTAAGTCAAGCTCTTTTGCCAAACGAACGCGCAAGGCACCCAGTGTTGTATTTGCCACTTCAAGACTATCAGCTACAAAGAGGACCAGATCCTTGTCTTCCAAGTGTAAAGCTGTTGTCAAGTCACTTGTCACATCTGTCAAGAACTTAGCAACTGGACCATTTAAGGTACCATCCGCATATTTGACCCAAGCAAGACCCTTGGCACCGTATTGCTTAGCTACTTCTGTCAACTTATCAATGTCTTTTCGAGAATAGTGATCCGCTGCACCTTTGACAACAATTGCCTTAACAGCAGGTGCTTCAGAGAAGACTTTGAAGTCTACACTCTTGACAAGCTCTGTCAAGTCTTGTAGCAACATATCAAAACGTGTATCTGGCTTATCTGAACCATATAAGCTCATAGCGTCATCATACTTCATCCGTGGGAATGGAAGTGTCACTTCAATTCCTTTGGTTTCTTTCATGACACGTGCGATTAATCCCTCTGTAATCTCTTGGATTTCTTGTTCACTTAAGAAAGAAGTTTCCATATCAACCTGTGTAAACTCAGGTTGACGGTCTCCTCGTAAATCCTCATCACGGAAGCACTTCACGATTTGATAATAGCGATCAAATCCAGCATTCATCAACAATTGTTTTGTAATCTGAGGACTTTGTGGGAGCGCATAAAAGTGGCCTTTGTTGACACGAGAAGGAACCAAGTAGTCCCGTGCTCCTTCAGGGGTTGACTTCGTAAGAAATGGTGTTTCGACATCGATAAACTCTAATTCATCCAAGTAATTGCGGATCGAATGGGTCACTTTTGCACGCAGTTTGAGGTTGGCCAACATCTCAGGGCGGCGTAGATCCAAATAACGGTAACGAAGACGAGTATCGTCATTTGCTTCAATGCCATCCTTAATTTCAAATGGAGTTGTTTTTGCAGTATTGAGAACCGTAATCGCTTCTACCTTAAGTTCTACTGCACCTGTAGGTAAGTTAGGGTTTGCTTGTTCCCGCGCTTCTACAAGACCTGTAGCTTCAATCACATATTCACTACGGATGCTTTCTGCAGTTGCCATCACTTCTTTTGAGACTGTCTCAGGATTTATGACCAATTGCATGACCCCTTCACGGTCACGTAAATCAATAAAGATTAAGCCCCCTAAATCACGACGACGGCCAACCCATCCTTTCAAAGTGATATGAGTCCCAATGTGTTCTTCACGAACACGTCCAGCATACATTGAACGTTTCATTTCTTCATTATCTCCAAACTAATATTCTTGCTTCTATTTTACCACAAAGACCGGCAGAAATGGCCTTTAGACCTATTTTTTCAAGCCCACTTATGGTTTGTGAACATCTTCTTCCTTTTTAGGATCATCATAAAGGGTCGGTAGGAATACTTTCATTAAATTCGCTGTTCCAAATCTTAGCACCGCCGCTGCTATCCCAAAAATAGGGGATAAGTAGCGAAAAAAGAAATCCCCTCTAAACACATAGGTCAGCATACCTACAATAAAAAAGATGATCACCCCTTGAACCACTGCGTACCTGTATATTTTTTTCACACTGACTCTCCTTTTCTAGTTTTCTCACAATGTTCAAACTTATCCACCATTTTCCCTTTGTTATCCACAAAATTGTGGATAACTATTGATGAATCCTTCTTGAAACGAGAGTGAAGCAATCGCTTCAAGACCTGTTTTCATGATTTTACAAGATCTTTTTCCACATCCTGTGGATAACTTTCCTTGTAAGTCTCATTCCCAGCTTCACTTTTTTCACAAATCAAGGAGCTAGAATCACCTCTAGCCCCTATAATCAAACATTATTTAAACTCTTCTGGTGCTCCCGTATATTGAGACCAATCATTTGTAAAGAAACGATCATTCAGATGGTAAGTCGGTGCCTTTTCAGCTTTGGTGACAAATGGATTAACCGCTTTGTCAAAGGCAATCCACCCATTCCAGCCCATGTGAATCGTATCTTCCATAAAGTAAGACTTATCTCCATCTTTAGAGAAGTCTGCAATATTGGTAAAGCCTTGACTTTCCAGTTGATAACGAATCTTGTCCACTGCTCGATCGTACATATCTTGACTCAGACCTGTATATTTCATCCATTTGGCATTGACAGGAGGAATCACAAAGATCACATTTGTGTGTGATTTCGCAAACTGATCTAGGACCAATTGTAAGTCATTGTACTCAGGAGATTGTACATAGGATTCGTTTTTTTGGAAGCCCTTCAGTTTTTTCAGCTTCATTTTTAAGCGCGTATTATAAAAATGATTGCTGATCCCAAGGTCATTGTTATTGGTTTTAACTTTTGCTTCTGCTGTTGCAATTTCTTCTAACTTTTCATACGAAAATTCATCCGGTAAGTCTTGTAGACGTTTTTTAACTTTCTGATCGTAATTCCCATTTGTTCGGGTAGCAAGATTGCTAAACAAGGCATCCTCCCGTTGAACGAGATGTGAAACCAACTGATTCAACTGACGATCAAATGTTGAAATTTTCTTCCCTTGAGAAATTTTCGTCACAACACTTTGAAACGCAACGTTTGGAAACTGTTGTAAAAGACGTTTTGCAGCATACTCAGAAGCAGCACCATCTTGATGGTTGGCAATGAAGCTATTCAACTGATCGCTATTAAAGAATTGTTGAAAGGCAGAGGAATCATAGCCCTTCTTGGTAAACCATTGCGGAGAAACCACATAAACAGCCGTATTATCTTTGAGTTCTGGCAAAATCTGTTGCATTCCAAAATACTGGTTCAAAGAAGCCGCACCACGTTCTCCTAAAAAGTAGGGTCTGTAATTACGGTCATATTTTTCAGCCAAAACTGCTGGATGCACCACATCAAAACGCAACCATTCACTTGATCCGAAATAAGGAACAAAGCGATGCTGTGGATCCGAAAGTGCTTCTTGCTTCTTTGTACGACTCTTGAAGCCTTCTGCATTTAGACTAACGGCAGCCTTTTTTTCTTCCGTATAGTTGTGTTTATGATTGACCGGATATAAAGCTAGTAAGGTCACCACCATAAGAAGGGCACAGAAAACCGGCCCTAAAATCAACCATAAACGCTTAAGCATTCTGAAGCTCCATCACACCTTCTACGATTTTGTTTGCAGTGTTCCAGTCATCGCGTCCAAATTCAGACACAGGAACACGGATTCCAAATCGACTTTCCAACTCAACAATCAATTCAACTGTTCCCATGCTATCAAGGACACCCGCATCAAAAAGATCCTCATCCATCATGTCTGAGACATCTTCCATAAACAATTCGTCAATAATTTCAATTACTTGTGATTTTACATCCATTTTTTATTCTCCTTTTATTTCACTTTTGGGAACCATTGCTGATCCAAGAATCCTGAGAAGATCAGGAAGGACAGCATCACTGTATTAAAGGTGATAAAGATCCCCAAAGCCTTGGTCCAACGATTGTCCGGTATCGGATCCAATCCTTTTGCTTTTCTTTCTTTATTAATAGATTTTTTCTTTCGAATCCAGGCATCATTGATAACCATTCCAATCCCATGGAAGAGCCCATAAGCGATATAGTACCAAGTCACTCCATGCCAGAAGCCCATGACCAACATATTAATAATGTAGGCAACATTTGAGGTCGTGATCCGACTCTTGAAGACTTTGTTACGCATCAAGACCATGACGAGACGCATAAAGACAAAATCACGGAACCAGAAAGATAAACTCATATGCCAGCGATTCCAGAATTCCTTCAAATCACGAGAAATGAAGGGGCGATTAAAGTTGATTGGACTCTTAATCCCCATCAGATTAGAAGCTGCTAAGGCAAACATCGAATATCCCGCAAAGTCAAAGAAAAGATCTAAACCGTAGACATACATGACACCTAGTGTTCCAAGGTTAAAGATCCCTCCTTGAGACAAGGCATAGGTCTGCACATGTCCTAGTAGTAAGTGTCCAAAAATATGAGCCAGGATAAATTTGTAGAGGAAGCCGTACATGATATATTTAACAGCTTGCTCCAACATATCCAACAATTCATCACGCTCTGGGATTTTTTTGTAATCCTCATCAAAACGCTTGAAACGATCAATCGGGCCACTTGAAAAGGTTGGCATAAAAAGCATAAAGCGCAAGAATTCCCAGAGAGTGAATTCTTTCAAAACACCGTCTCGCATTTCAATAATCATCCCGACAGCCCGGAAGGTCAAATAGGAAATCCCTAAAAATCCTAGTAAAGATTGATGACCGTGCTTGATGGCAGGTTCAACCTTTACAAAGATCAATGGTAAGACGGATAAGAAGGAATGCAGGTAGAAAATCCACTTATTATCCGCCTTCTGACGATAAAACTTGTAGGAATACACAATCAAGATTTGCCATACCACATAAAATAGTAAGGCATAAATTTGCTTGAGATCCGTCCCCGTCAGCATCAAAATAATAAAGGCAAAACTGACGACTCCTTCATAGATTGGAAATCTCTTCTTGTAAAAGAGTCCAACAAAGATTGGCAAGAAAGCTACAATGAGGTAGATGAAGTAGACCGGCGTTCCATAGTGTTCTAAATGAGGGAGCTGTTTCAAAAACTCGATCATCGGTTATTAACCTCGCTAATCAACCCTTTGATGTCGATTTTCCCATTTGGTGTTAACGGCAAACTATCACGGTAAAGGAATTTCGATGGCATCATATAAGACATCATGATATCTTCCAAATCTTCCTTGATGGCTTTCGTAATATCAATTTCCCGTTCAAATTGCCCTTTGACACCATCTTTTAGGATGACATAAGCCAAGAGGTTTTGAACTTTATGATCTTTGTTGTAGCGCGGTACAGCAACAGCCGACTCAATATACTTGGATTTGTTCAAGTTTTGAGAGACATCTTCTAGCTCGATGCGGTAACCGTTAAACTTAATTTGGAAGTCCATTCGACCACCGTAGAGAAGAAGTCCTTCATCTGTCATGGTTCCAACATCTCCTGTGTGGTAGGCTGGAAGACCTTCAAACTCAAAGAAAGCTTCAGCCGTTTTTTCAGGATTGTTCATATAACCTTTGGAAACCGCAGGCCCAGACACGATGATTTCTCCCTGTTCCCCGTTTGGCAATTTATTTCCATCTTCATCGATCACGAAGGTTGGAGAATCCGCCTTTGTATAGCCAATTGGCAGACGTTTCAAAGTAGCCAACATCTCATCGGTCACAGCTACAGCTGAAAGAGCTACAGTCGCTTCCGTTGGACCATAGGCATTGATGATGCGCGCATGTGGGAACCGTTCACGCAATTTTTGAGCGGTCTTGACGGTCAACTCTTCCCCATCAAAATAGAAATGAGTGATTGCTGGCATCTTTTCAGCATTGAAATCCTCAGACAACATGGCCATATCCGCAAAAGATGGTGTTGAAGTCCAGATAGCAATTGGAAGAGAAAAAATGGTCGCAAAGAGTTGTTTAAAGTCTTGGGTGATGGCTGATGGAAGAGCATAAAGTGTGCCTCCAAGAGCTAAGGTTGGTGCCCAATACATGACAGACAAGTCAAAAGAATAGGGTGGTTGCGCCAACATTTGCGGACGCTCTGGCGTTGCAAATTCCTTATCCGTGATCATCCAGTTTGTAAAGCTGAGCAAATTATCATGCGAAATCTGCACCCCTTTTGGCTTCCCTGTTGTCCCTGAGGTAAAGATAATGTAGTAGTTATCATCTCCCTTAACTGAATGCTGCAAGTCATAAGCATTCTGAGCTGCATAGGCCGCACGAACCTCGTCCAGGCTCAAAATAGGAGTGGCTCCACTTTCTAGTGGAAATTCATGAATGGCAATAATCAAACTTGGTTCTGCCACTTCGACAATGGCTGACACGCGCTCCAAGGCTGAATGACTATCAATTGGAATGTAGGCATGGCCTGATTTGGTCAAGGCGACAAAGGTTGCCAACATTTCATATTCTTGTCCACCAAATACTACAACTGGAGATTTTTTAGGAAGGCCCAATTGGTCAATGTGGGCCGCTAAACTATCCGAATCTGCCTTGAGCTGACCATAAGTATGCTCTTCTCCAAGGACATTGTAGACAGGATAGTCTGGTTGCAACTGAGCATAGCGTTCAATCGTATCGATCATATCGTGAATGGGTTGGTTTGACACAGGTAAGAGTCTCCTTTTCTAAAATTCATTGTAAATAAAGCCACCTTGACCTTGACCAAGGTAACTAAAGAAATAAAGCAGGGCTAAGAAAATGGCGAAATACAAGACCGTCTGCCCGATAAATTTATAAAGTGTTTTATGTTTCATAAGGTTCACTCTTCATTTTGGTTGTTATTGTCTATTTTACCATTTTTTATACCAAGTAAGCAATTTTAAACATAGCAAGTAGGTCTTGGAAAACGTTATCATTTGTCGCTTGCTATTTTTTCATTGCAAGTTGCCTAGATCCCTCCTTGATGAAGCCATTTCAAGGCCAACTCTAGGTCTACATCATTCTCCAAGTGGCGGGGCGACCATGGGACCAAAATGTCCGGTTGGACCCCTTTATCCGTCATACTCTTGCCATGATCTATCGCTAACGACCTAGAAGTTGGGAAAAAGAACTGGTATTCTCCATAATCTACCTCACAGCAATTTGAATAATCTAAAATTCCCAGTGTCGGACGCCCCAGTACTGTCACTTTCTGAAAATTCTTCATCATGCGGACGAAATTATCTCCGGATGAACCACAATAAACATCTGACAAGAGAACAATTGATTCTGGATAGGCTTTCCCTTTGATATCTGGGAAAAATTCTGAATCATCTTCACCGTAGGTCAGATAGCCTTTCCCACGATTTTTTAACAGCTCCTCTTTCATTTCTTGAATCAATTGCTTGGTTTCTTGGCTAAGGTATTCCTGTTGCAGCAAATCCTCAAAATCCTTCAAACGTATATCTGCATTTCGATTGGTGTAGAGAATCTCCATACCCTCATCCTGCCACTCTATCGCGTCATAGCCTTGACCTTCTGACAAAGCAAGATGCAATAGTGGGAAATACAAGGAGTCGGTCCCTCCGCTATTTTTCCGAACATCTATCACTAGATATTTCGTCTCCCGAAGGAGGGACAAACACTCTTGGTATAAGTGGCTAATCGCTTGTTCTTCCATAAAATTATCCAAGCGAAGATAGACGGTCTCCTCATCCAATTGTTTCCAAAATATATGATCCTGAATCGGCTCTCGGCTGGGGATTACTTCAATGGTCTTTTCCACCCCTTCTCGAAGCAGGGTAACCTTTGTCGACTGAGAGACAAAATCCGCCCATTCTCTATAGTTTCTTTCGGGGGTCTTACTGATAAAATAGTCCTTATGAAGAGACGCTACTTGCTTCAAGTCACTTCCATTCAGACCTAGGATTTGATCTCCTACTTGAAGACCCGTATCCTCATTTGTCACTTCTACATAGAGACCATCTTCTGTCGAGCGCAACAAAAAACCTTTATTGGGGGCCTTTTTCTTTCCAAAGGAAACATGACCAATCACCCCAAAACTAGCTAGGTATGTCTTAACTTGGTAGAGAAAGGCATCATCCGTCATATCATCTGTAATTTTTTCTCGAAAACGATCGGGGTCGCATCCTTTTTGATCCTTGATGGTAGATGAATCATAGCTCATAATCGAGACGACATCTTCAAAAATAGCAGTCTTTTTCATAAAGGATTCCTTCAATTTTTTAGAAACAGTATACCACTTTTTCTTAAAAAGTTCTTAAAAACCTAAAAAACTATCCTAAAGTAGGATAGCCGTTATAGATTCTTTCTTTTTTTGGCTTTCTTTGTCAGAGCAACATCACAATTTTCAATCTTGCTAATCAATAGATTGGCAAGAGCAAAGTCATCGATGTTCGATTTCATATTCACCTCATAGTTCAAGGTCAATTGTTCTCCAGCTTGGGCCGTTGTTGCAGAAATCAAGTCAATTTCTGAACAACTTTGCTCCAACAACTGAGCGATTTGTTCTGCAACAGCATCTTGTTTTGAGACTGTAATGGTCAAATGACGGCGCCGTTGATGATCTGCCTTACTCTGTTTGTTCTCCAATACAAGCCAAACCCCTAGTAAAGAGAGGGTTGATAAAATGGCCAATAAAAGATAGCCCGATCCTGCTGCTAGTCCTATAATCATGGCTAGAAAAATTGCAATCAACTCTCTCGAACCACTCGTAGCCGACCGGAAACGAATCAAACTAAAGGTCCCTGCCACTGCAATCGAGGTTCCCAAACTTCCATTGACCAAAAAGATCACTAAGGTCATCATACAAGGAAGCAAGGTCAAACTAATGACAAACTCTCGAGTGTAAAGTGTCCGGTATTTATAGGTCCAAGATAGGGCCATCCCTAAAAAGAGGCTGACTAAAAGGGCCAACAGTAAGCGCAAGGGATCCACCGTTGCTGTGGCATTATTAAAAATAGAATCAAATAGATTAGACATAGGCAGCACCTTCCGTTTCTTCCACTGGTCTTGGGGCATAATCCAATCCTTGTGATTTATGATAAGCGCAACTATATTTTGAAAATTTCTGCTTGACCAGACTATACTTCTCTAAAATATCCTTTAGCCATTTAGGCTCTTGCCCAGGAGCCTTAATTTCCATGATCACGAAGTCATCCTCTAACAAAGGTTCTCCTTTCTTCCCATGAAAAAGACTAACAGCTTGATCACGAAAGACTAAGTTTTGATCGATTGTCACGCGAATTTTCTGATAAGGATAACCCTGAATGGATTTCTTTTCTTTGAGAGACAAGCGATCGTAGTAAATGAACATCCGTGGTTCCAATCGATGACCATAGCGTTTACGCAATCTCTGAATCTCTTGCACTAAGTCTGGATCTTGTATCTGATGATCTACTTTTCCATCTGTCATCAAGTTGATAATGGCTTGTGAAGTAGCGACTAGACGGAATTTATGGCCAATTCCTTCTTCATCTTTTGACTTCACCTCTAGAAATACCGGACTGTCTGCTTGAGGTGTTTCTATATAAGTCCGCATCCGAATTTTTTCACGGCGGTGTTGTTTGGCAAGAGCATCTTGAATGACCTCAAAATTTTCCGTATCAAAATAAATGTTTGAAATAGTTGAAGTTGGATAATCATCTTCTACAACATATTCTTTTAAGTCTTTGATCAAGTCCTTTACATCATCTTTTGCGACGATATATTTTGTTTCGATTCGCTTGAAACTTGTTTCAATTGTTTTTTTCATGTTTCTTCTCCTTTAAGGGGGGATATTGCTTCTAATCTTCAGTAAGTATGGATACGACTTACGTGTTTTCCAGTTTAATGGGACTTTCTTAACTGGTCATTAATCCAAACTTAAAGAAAACTAAAGTTAAGATTCTTTTCAGAAAAACTTTAGGAATCTTTCAGCTAGCAACTTTAGACTAGGAGCATATCAATTGAACGAGAGGAAAAGCTCATGAAATCAAACAAATGGAAATTTTTATTAACGGGGGCCGCAACCCTCACCCTACTAACAGCGTGTAGCCAAGCATCATCTCAATCAGCTACAACAAGCGCAACAACAACTGCTTCTAGTGTCTCAAAGAAAACGACTAAAACCAAGCAATCTGACTATTTTACCGAAAAAGATTCAGATACCTCATATGATGAAAGTACAGCCTCTACTGTGAAACTGTCTGGATCTTCTGTAACTGTTTCAGGTGACGGTGTCACCGTTTCTGGATCAACCGTGACCATCTCTAAGGCCGGAACCTATGTCATCTCTGGTAAATCCGATGGGGTTCAAATCAAAGTCGAAACAGGTAACTCAGATGATGTTCATATCGTCTTAAAAGGAGTTACCATGACCAACACCAACGCACCAATCTCTGCTACGAAAGCAGGACATGTCTACTTGACTCTAGCAGATGACACGACCAATACCCTATCTGACTCAAGTTCAAACAGTGATGAAGATGCCGATGCGGTCATCTTCTCTAAAGGGGATCTCACCATCAATGGTTCGGGTACGCTCAATATTGATGCCAAGAAGAACAACGGGATCAAAGCTAATGACACTCTCCACATCACGGGTGGAACCTATAAAATCACAGCTGTAGGAGATGCCTTCAACGTCAATGACGAACTCAATATCACTGGCACAACCATGACCATCGATGCAGATGAAGATGCAGTCAAGGTGGACAATGATGACGATACTTCGGTCGGAACTATGTACCTTTCAGATAACAAAATGACCATCACAGCAGGAGACGATGGCATCCATGCTTCTGGTGATCTGATCATCGATAGCGGAACCTATAAGGTAACCGAGTCTGTCGAAGGTCTCGAAGGAAAATCGATCACCATTAACGGTGGAGATATCACCATCTATGCAACCGATGACGGGGTCAATGCGGCTAATGCCAATGCCAACCAAGATGAAATTTTCTTCACCATGAATGGTGGAACCCTCAACGTTGAAGTCGGCCAAGGGGATACCGATCCAATCGACTCAAACGGTAATATCACTGTTACCGGAGGAACCATTAAATTAACAGGTCAATCTGGATTCGACTTTGATGGTACTGCTACCTACACCGGTGGAGACATCTATATCAACGGTGAAAAACAAACGGAAATTGTCAACTCCATGCCTGGAGGCGGTGGCGCTCCCGGAGGTGGCGGACATCAAGGCGGTGGACCTGGAGGCGGACATCAATAATCAATCACAAAAGTGGGAATCCTCTTCCTGCTTTTTTTGTTGCCTTTTTTATGATAGAATAGGAAATCAGTTAAGCTATCGAAAGGAATACCATGAACAAACGAACCCTTCCCCTTCTCTTAACACTGACAGGGTGCCTCATTACCTTGTCTGCCTGCATTCCTGATTTCAAGGCTCATCTCAAAAATGAACCGACTTCTTCTACGACAAAAAAGAAAAATTCAAAAAGAAGTAGCACGACCAGTTCTAAAAGCATCCCTAGCTCGGTATCACCAAGTACAGAGCCTTCCTCTAAATCCCTCACAACTGATGGGCTCCCTAAAAATGCCCAAGAAGCCCCCAAAGATAAGATTTATGCAACTGGCAATTTAAAAGTAGTCTACTCTAAAAATAAGGACGAAATTATCGTACAAACACCGGATTATGAAGGGTATACAACGACTCTTGTACGAACAATACTTGGAGAGCCTGAGGAACAACGAACCGACCCTAGCTATATGGCCAAATCTTTTGTAAATACAGAATTAGAAAATATTAAAAAACTTAAGCAAGAGAGCAAACTCACAAAGGAACAGGCCCAAGCCTTTTTGACGGGGGCAGCTGATCTCAAACAGGCTTCTCAAATGGGAGCCAACTACACCATCTACACCTATCAAAACAAGTCTATCCAACTCGTTTTTGAAAAGGACAAACTCCTCTACATCACACCAAATCCTGACGTCGTTTTCTTTAAGTAATTAAAAAAGTGGAAGCAAGTAAATGGCCTGTATCATTCACTTGCTTCCACTCTTTTTGTTCCACGTGAAACAAAAAGAGCCCCCAACTACAGATGAGTTAGGAGCACTTAAGGATTAGTCCTCTTCATATTTTTTAGGATTATAGAACCACATTCCGAGACCTACAAAAAGAGCGATGGTCATCAGAAGGAAAGCAACTTGATTCCCAATTTCTCCTGTCATGGAGATCGTTTGACGAAGGCCAGAAACGGTATAGCTCATTGGCAAGAAAGGATTGATCGCTTGGAAAAATCCATTTGTCAAGGCCAAAGGATAGGTTCCTGCACTCGAAGCCAATTGCAAGAGCAAGAGAATCAAGGAAAGGAAAGCACCGACTTTACTTTGCCATGTGGTTAAGGCTGTCACGATAGACATAAATGAAAGACTACCAATCACACAAAGGAATAGTGTAGCACCTTCATGGTTTGCGGAAAGACCAATCATGTGAACTGCTCCATAGACCAGCAGTCCAGCGATTATAGCAATCGTTCCATTAATCTCAAACCGTGATTTAAACCAAGCCCAGCGACTTTCAGGGTGTCGACCTGATGGCAATTTTGCAAAAATCATGTTGGTTGACAAGGCACAAACAAAGAGAGCTACCGAGATCATATACGGAGCCATCCCGACCCCATTTACAGGGACATTGTCATGGTCTGTTTTCGATGTCGTGATAGGATTTGCCAAGGTGTTAGCATTTTCTTTTTCAGTTGTGGCAGCGCTCAATTGTCCTTTGGCTCCCTGTAAACCTTGACTCAAGTTTTGACTTCCTGTTGCTAATTCACCCAAACCGTTTGTCAAAGTTTGGCCACCAGCAGCCAATTTACTAGACCCATCCGAAATCTGATTTGCACCGTCTGCCAATTTGCCAGCACCAGTAACCAATTGACCGGATTTGTCTGTCAACTGATTGACACCTGTGACAAGTTTGTTGACCCCACCGGCCAATTCAGGGGTCTTACTATTTAATTGCCCAACACCATCTGCTAATTTGCCAGCTCCAGCAACCAATTCACCAGACTTGTCTGTTAATTGGGTTGCACCTGACACCAGCTGGTTCATACCAGATGTCAAAGCAGGCATCTTCTTATTTAGCTCACCCAAGCCAGAAGCTAATTTGTTACTTCCTGCAAGGAGTTCAGAGGATTTACCATCTAATTGTCCAACTCCTGTTGCCAACTGATTGACACCTGACGTCAAGGTATTACTATGGGTCTGAAGTTGGCTTGCCCCACTTGCAATTTTATCGACACCAGCTGTATAAGCGCCAATTCCTTGATTGATCGTTTGACTAGCTGGGAGCAATTGTCCTGTAACGGCTGATTGAATTCGTGTCAAGCCATTTGACAAGTCTGTCAAGGCAGTGGAAGCTGTCGGTAACACCTGATTTGCTGCTGTTTTCAACTGTGTCAAGCTGTTTCCTGTGTTTAAACTACCTTGTATGGTTTGAACAGTTGTCAAGATCCCTTGAGCAGCTGTCTCAGTCGAGCTTGGACTAGATGAAATCGCCGCGCTGATTTCTGCTTGTTGATCAGCGGTCATTGCTTGGTAGGCTGCTGTTCCTTGAACACTTGCAAGCGTGTTGGCACGATCTGCTTGTGCTGAAGCAATTATGGATTGAGCCGTATTTGCAATATTCGTCAAGCCAGATGATAGCTGACTAGTGTCTACTGAAGCATTTTGAATTGCTGCATTTAATTGGTTCAAACCTGCTGTCAATTGATCGAGCTGAGCAGATTGACTTGTCGAGGTTTGTAGTTGACTGGACAAGGTTTGAATACCCGATTCTAATTGAGAGACACCGTTTCGAAGACTTGCAGATTGACTACTCAATTGGCCTGCCCCTTCAGACAAGGAAGCAACCCCATTCGTATAGGTCACTAAACCATTTGAAAAGTTTGATAGTCCTGAGTTCAATTGACGAACGCCATTGGTATAATTCCCAAGACCATCATTAAGCGTTCCCATACCGGTTGTTAATTGACCGACTCCCGAAGCCAGCTGAGGTGTTTGACTGGCCATTTGGTTAACGCCACTTCCCAATTGAGCTACCCCTGTAGCATAAGCCATTAAACCTGTATTAAAACTTCCAAACCCATTGTTTAATTGCTGAACACCAGATACCAACGTTGGCATTTGACCAGCCATTTGATTGAGACCATTTCCCAATTGCCCCACACCATCTGTATAGGCTACTAGACCTGTACGAAGACTTGTTGCACCATCTGAAAATGTTAAACTGGAACTAGCTAAGGTATTCAAATTAGTGGTCAATGTTTTCCCACCGTTTTCCAACTTTGTTGCACCATCTGCTAATTTAGCACTACCATCTGCCGCAGTCCCCATACCGGTTTTCAGTGAACCCATTTTGGAAAACAAGGCAGTTGTATAGGTATTGGTTACTTTTTCAGCTACTGACTGCTTTATTTTTGTCATTGCAGTTTCGCTCATTTTTCCTGCAATAAAGCTATGCCCACTGGACGTTTGGTAATCAATTGTCATCTGTTCTGGATGATTGGTTAGAATGGAGCTAGCTTTCTTTGAAAGATCCTCAGGTAGGGTTACAATCATATAATAATCCCCATTTTTCAGACCTTTTTTCGCATTCTTTTCATCTACAAAGTGAAAATCAAGTGCATCATTATCCTTTAAATTGGACACCATGTCTTTCCCAATTTCCATCTTTTGTCCATTATATGTAGCGGTTTGATCTTTATTGACGACCGCTACAGGTAGATCTGACACTTGACCATACGGATCCCACATAGACGAGAGAAAGATGATATTATAAAGAGCTGGAATCATCGCAACCCCAATCATGACAATAATAAATGTCGGCTTTTTAAGAATCGCCTTCCATTCTTTCATCATATTTTTTGTCTCCTTTTTATACACATTGTCTAAATTTCTGATATAATAGATTATACAGTTTCTAGAAATTTTCACAAGTAGAAACTCTCGTTTTTAGACACTGTGTTTAATTTTGTACAAAAAGGAATAACAGATGACTGAAAGTAATAAACGCTTAAAAACCAAACGTATCATTGAAGAAGCCATGGTACGCCTACTCGAAAAAGAGTCATTCGACCAAATCACAACCGTTGAATTGGCAAAAGAATCCGGTATCAGTCGTTCGAGTTTTTATACCCACTATCGAGACAAATACGACATGATTGAACGCTACCAACAAGCGCTCTTTCACAAACTCGAATACATCTTTGATAAGCACCAAGAAGACAAACACCAAGCCATTACGGAAGTATTCGAATTTCTAACCAAGGAGCCTCTCTTTGCTGTCTTGCTGACAGAAAATGGCAGTAAGGAAATTCAGGCCTTCCTACGCCATAAATTGCAGATCTTACTTGTTGATAGCCTCCAAGAACGATACAGTCACAAATCATTAACAGATATTGAAAGAATCTACAGCTCTGTCTTTTTGACCAATGCCTTCTTTGGCGTCTGTCAAATGTGGGTCTCTCGTGGAAAAAAAGAAAGCCCTCAACAAATGGCAGACTTTTTAATGAAAATGTTACAGTAACATTGAGAGGGGGACAGAAATCGGTCATTCGTTAGAATTCGATTTCGTCGTCCCACCTCCGCACAGTTGAATAGGGCTGTAAAAGCTGATGAAATCAGCCTAGTAAAGCCCACTCAACCACTGCGTCTTGCTCAACAATCCAAAAACAATTAAGAGGCTAGGACTTTTGTCCCAGGCTTTTTTATTAGAATATTACGGTATGAAGAAAATAAAAGTCCGTATCATTTTATGAAACAGCTTTAGGTAGCTTATAACTGAACAAACCCAGAAATCAACGTTTTAAGACAAAACAAAAAGCCCACTGTTGTAGGCTTTTCGTAAGATATATCTTAAAATTAAAGCATTTTGTTGTAGAATTCAACGACAAGTGCTTCGTTGATTTCTGGGTTGATTTCATCACGTTCTGGAAGACGAGTCAATGAACCTTCAAGTTTGTCAGCATCGAATGATACGAATGCTGGGCGTCCAACTGTAGCTTCAACAGCTTCAAGGATAGCTGGAACTTTAGCTGATTTTTCGCGAACTGAGATCACTTGACCTGGAGTTACACGGTATGAAGGGATATCAACGCGTTTTCCGTCAACAAGGATGTGACCATGGTTAACGAATTGACGTGCTTGACGGCGAGTAGTCGCTAAACCAAGACGGTAAACAACGTTATCCAAACGACGTTCCAAAAGAAGCATGAAGTTGAAACCAAGAGTTCCTTCTTTGATCTTAGTAGCTTGTACGAACAAGTTACGGAATTGTTTTTCACCAAGTCCGTAAGAGAAACGAAGTTTTTGTTTTTCAGCTAATTGCAAACCGTATTCTGACAATTTTGTACGGTTGTTTGGTCCATGTTGACCTGGTACGTAGTTACGACGTGCCAATTCTTTACCTGTACCTGTAAGTGACAAGCCAAGACGGCGAGATTGTTTCCAAGATGGTCCTGTATAACGTGACATAAAATATGTCCTCCTAAAAAATAATTTTTGTAGGAAATAACGTTTTAGACAAACCTGATTCGTTCAGAAAGCCTTCGCCCAAACAGCAAAGGTTACTTTTCTAGCTGACTTTCTGTTGACGAGCTTCATTTTGTCCTGCTGTCATTTCACACAATCTCTATTCTACCACGGAATAGCCACTTTGTAAAGCACTTCAAAAGGATTTCAATGAAAATCAGCCAATAATTCCAAAATTTTCTTTTTATACTGCATTTTCTGCCAATCTTTATCCGTTTCACCATCCCAGTCCAAAGGGATATTGGCGACAATTTCTCCGGGACAATTGTTTAAAATATAGATCCGATCGCTCAAGGTCAGAGCTTCTTCAATGCTGTGGGTAATCACAAGTGTTGTGAGCCCCAGACGCTCCTTACTTTCTAGGTACCATTCATAGAGATCCTGCCTTGTTAACTCATCTAAGGCACTAAACGCTTCATCCAGCAGGAAAACAGAATGCCCTAAAAGATAGGTTCTCAAAAGAGCGATTCGTTGGCGCATACCGCCACTAAGAGCATTTGGATAGTGGTCAGCAACACTTGACAACTTAAACTCTTCCAACAACTTCATCGCAGTTTGTGTTGCCTCTTCCTTAGGAATCTTTTTTAATTGAAGGGGAAGAATAATATTTCCCAATACCGTCTTGTGTTCCAACAAAAGATCCTTTTGCAGCATATAACTGACTTTCCCAAAGGAGATAGGGGCATTATCTACTTCTATAGACCCCTTTTGCAAGGGAAGAATCCCAGCAATTAAATTAAATAGGGTTGATTTCCCTACCCCACTCGGACCTAGAATAGAGACGATTTCTCCTTTTCGCACTTCTAGTGATACATTATTTAAAACTGCTTTATCTCCAAAAGAGAAACTTACATCTTTTACTGTTAAAATATCAGTCACCTACCAATTCGTTTGTGAAACCTTTGTCTCTTAAATCATTTGAGACCAAGCCTTGTTCTTTAGCCCAAGCATAGAAAGCATTCCATCTCTTGGCATCAAATTGTCCCCACTTATCCTTATCAGAAGCATATTGACTTGAAAGGTATTTTTGAGAAGCAAAGACAAAGTCGCGTTGGTTGGCCAAAGCAGGAGCCTGTTTGATCAGGATATCTGCTGCTTCTTCAGGATGTTCCATCGCATATTGGTATCCCTTCTTGACAGCTTGAATAAACTTCTTGGCTTCTGCTTTATGCTCTTTCAAATAATCATTATTGGCAATAATAACCGGCGAATAATAGTCGAACTCTGGAACAAAATCTTTCATATAGAAGAAATTGGTCTTCAATCCTTTTTGTTCTGCCAAAATTCCATCCCAACCATGATAAATCCAAGCAGCGTCAAAGGCATTGTTTTCGATTGGAGTGATCGAATTGGAGTCACTATTTGGTACTAACTTGACTTGATCAAACGAAGCTCCTTCCTTTTTCATCAAGGATTTGATCATTCCCAATTCAATAGGATCATTCCAAGTCCCATAACGCTTTCCAGCTAAATCTTTTGGACTATTAATAGCTGCATCTTTTCGTGAAATAATTCCTGATGTATTATGCTCAACGATAGCCGCAACAGCTGTAATCCCAGCTCCTTTATCTAACTTCTTAGCCATAGAATCTTGGAAATAAATACCAAACGGCGCTTTCCCATTAATAATGAGATCTGAACTACTGTCTTCAGGTGGAAGTTTTAAGTCAACATCCAAGCCCGCTTCTTTAAAGTAACCTTTTTCTTTTGCAACATAAAGCCCTGTATGGTTGGTATTGGGAGTCCAGTCAAGGATAAAATCAATCTTTTTCAACCCACTTGACGAATCTTTGACAGATTTTTGACAAGCAGATAAAACAAATACACTAAATAAAAGTGTGAATACAATACTTATATACTTTTTCATAGAGAACACCTCGTTTACATTATTGTCAATCTATTTTTACAACATTTACATCTTTGTCAATTCTATTTCCATTTTAGAATTCTCCTTTCTAGTCGATCAACAAGGAACATACCCAATAAGCTAATCGCAGAAATTAACACTATAATCGCAAACATTGTATCGTACTGAAACAACTTCTTCGATTGAATCATATAGACTCCTAATCCATCAAAGCCCCCTAGCCATTCTGACACAACTGTACTGATAAAAGCATAGGAAACACTCACCCGTAAACCTGCAAAAAAGTATGGGAGTGTTGCGGGAATCTTGTAGTGAAATAAGGTTTGGAATCGATTGGCTTGCATAATCTGAAATAGGCGCAAAATATCTTGATCACAATGTCGAAATCCGTCTAGGAGACTCACAACAATGGGAAACACCACTGTAATAATGATCAAGACGAGTTTTGGAAATACACCGTAACCGAACCAAAGAACCAGAATCGGAGCTAGAGCAATCGTTGGTATGGTCTGAATGACCACCATAAAAGGATAGAGCAGATCATTCAACCATCCAAAACTATCCATCAGAATTGCCAAGATAGCAGCCAGCACAATCCCCAATACAAGCCCGATTAAGGCAACTTGAAGGGTAGACAGGCTATGATGAAGCAGTAGAGCACGGTCTCGAACAAAAGCTGCCACAATTTCAAGAGGGGTTGGCAATACGAATTTTGGCAAGATCGTTAAAAAACCTGCGACTTGCCAAAAAACAATTAAGCCAACAAAGCCAGATACCCCAATCAACTGCTTTGAATATCTTTTTGCAAAGGACATATAACCCTCCTTTCTTTTCAAATAAAAAACGCCTCCAAACTAGGAGACGGATTGCACAAAGTCACACATAAAGAAACATACTTTCTGTATTCCCTACGCTGGCATTACCCAGATCAGGTGCGGTCGAAGCTTACACTTCCTCTCAGACTGTACACAGACTCCCATATATATTTATTATAATAACTGATTTTAATCTAAATTGCAAGAACTCTGTTGCATTAATCCAAATAACGAATCAAATTCTTTTCTGTTAAAATATCTGAATAGGTGTATGACTCAACATAAGTATTTGCCGGTTCACCTGGTAGGCTATTATCATTTGTATACTCAATGATAAACAAGGACGGATAGACCTCAATCAAGCGTCCAAATTTATTTTTTTGACGTTTCCGTCCATTTTCAAGCGTCATTTCGACAACTTGCCCTTCATGAGCCTTGATTTCTTCTTTGATTTTTTTCATTTTAGCAACATCTGTAAATGCATCACTCATCTTATTGCTCCTCTCTCTTTGAAATGCTTGAGAATTTATTGTATTCCTTTTGGAAAATTAATTCTACTGTCCCACGCGCACCTGAACGGTTCTTCTCGATAATAACCTCTACCGTGTTGTTGGGCATCCCTTCTTCTTTCTCGTCTCCAGAACGATCATAATAATCGTCACGATACAAGAAGGCTACAATATCTGCATCCTGCTCGATTGATCCTGATTCACGAATGTCTGAAAGAACAGGTCGCTTGTCTTGACGTTGCTCCACACCACGAGAAAGCTGGCTCAATGCAATAACAGGAACCTTCAATTCCTTAGCCAAAATCTTTAATTGACGAGAAATCTCGGAAACTTCTTGTTGACGATTTTCTCTTCCAGTCCCTGTAATCAGCTGAAGATAGTCAATGAGAATAAGCCCCAAGTTTCCAGTTTCTTGCGCTAACTTTCTAGATCTGGATCGAATTTCAGTAATCCGAATCCCTGGAGTATCATCAATGTAAATACTTGCATTGGCCAAGTTCCCCTGGGCGATCGCATATTTTCGCCATTCTTCATCTGTCAACTGACCTGTCCGAATCGAATGGGACTCAATCAAACCTTCTGCCGCTAACATCCGGTCAACCAAACTTTCAGCACCCATTTCGAGTGAAAATATAGCGACTGTTTTGTCCAATTTAGTTCCGATATTCTGAGCAATATTCAAGGCGAAGGCCGTTTTCCCGACTGCTGGCCGAGCCGCCACAATGATTAATTCCTCTTCATGGAGACCCGTTGTCATATGATCCAAATCACGATAACCTGTCGCAATCCCAGTGATATCAGTCGTTTGAAGAGAACGTGCTTCCAAGCTTCCAAAGTTGGTGTTCAAGACATCTCGAATATTTCTAAACCCACTGCGATTGGCATTTTCGCTGACATCCAGCAAGGATTTTTCAGCACCTGCAATGATCTCATCTGAAGGATTTGCCCCATCATACGCTTGATTGATACTCTCTGTCAAGCGGGAGATTAAACGACGCAGGACGGCTTTTTCAGCTACAATTTTTGCATAATACTCTGCATTAGCCGACGTTGGTACCGAATTAATCACTTCTACCAAATAAGAGAGCCCACCTATATTTTGCAGATCTCCTTGGCTATCTAAAATATTTCGGACAGTCGTTGCATCAATCGCATCTCCACGGTCAGCCAGGTCAATCATGGCTTTAAAAATCAAACGGTGCGAATACTTAAAGAAATCCCTAGGCTCGATATATTCACGAACAAAGATCAATTTTCCCTCATCAATAAAGATAGCACCCAACACAGATTGTTCAGCCTGAATATCCTGAGGTTGTGTTCTTAATTCCTCTATCTCAGCCATAAAAACCCTTTCTAACGATCGTGTTTACCCTTCGTTAACACGAATATTTATGATAGCTGTAATATCTTGGTAGATTTTTACAGGAACATCAATTAAACCAGTTGATCGGATTGGAGAAGCAACTTGGATATGACGTTTATCAATTTTAATGCCAAATTGTTTCTCAAGCTCTTCTGCAATCTTTTTATTGGTAATGGATCCAAATGTTCGACCATCTGGTCCAATCTTTTCCGTAAACTGAACAACAGTTGCTTCGTTCTCTAATTTTGCCTTAATACTTTGCGCCTCTGCTACTAATTCAGCATGCGCTTTTTCTTCGGACTTTTGCTTTCCACGAAGTTCCCCAATTGCTTGGGCGTTGGCTTCTTTTGCTAGGTTCTTCTTGATCAAAAAATTTTGAGCATACCCCGTAGGCACTTCTTTGATTTCACCTTTTTTACCTTTACCTTTGACATCCGCTAAAAAAATTACTTTCATTCTACATTCTCCTTTTCAATCGTAACCTCATTTTCAATGATTTCAATCAGCCGCTGATGGACACAAGCCAAGTCTTGTCCTTCAATTTGAGAAGCGGCAGAGTTGAAATGCCCTCCTCCGCCTAGTTGTTCCATAATTCGTTGGACATTGATCTTGCTCCGACTTCGAGCTGAAATGGAGATCGTTCCATTTTGATTATGAGCAATCACAAATGAGGCTTCTATCTCTGACATAGCTAGCATGCTATCTGCCGCCTTACTAATCGTTACCGAATCATAGGGCTTGGTAGAGTGGGCGCAGGCCACAATGATATGTGGAAAGACCTTCTCACCAGTCAGAATCAGCTCATTGACCTCACGGTATTCATCAAACTGAATCGCAGAGATTTCTTGAATGGCTACACTATCACTACCTCTTGAGCGAAGATAACTAGCGACATCAAAGGTCCGACTTGTTACACGAGCAGAGAAGTTCTTTGTATCTAGCATAATTCCAGCCATCAAGACACTAGCTTGAATCTTGGTTAACCGATTTTTCTTAGATTTCTGGAACTGAATAAGCTCACTCACCAATTCACTTGCACTACTTGCACCACTCTCAATATAGGTGATCAAGACATTTTCTGGGAAATCATCATCTCGACGATGATGGTCAATCACAATAATCTGTTGAAACTCTTTATAAAAATCCTTTGATAAGGTCAACGCCGTTTTCGAATGATCCACCATAATCAGTAAAGACCGATCCGTTACCATACGCATGGCATCTTCTACGGTAAGAAGCTTCGTGACCTGCTCATCTTCTAATTTCGTAATGGCCCTTGAAATATCACTAGCCATAGCACTTGGATCATAGACCACATAAGAAGGCTTCAAAATATTACTTGAGAAAAATTGCATCCCCACAGATGCACCCAAGGCATCCATATCGAGATTTTTATGTCCAACTATAAAGACTTGATCAACTGATTTGATCTTATCCGAAATAGCTGTCATCATGGCGCGTGTCCGAGTTCGGGTCCGTTTCACAGCTGAAGCAGTTCCACCCCCAAAGAAAATTGGGTTTTTTTGTTCATCATTTTCCTTGACAACAGCCTGGTCCCCACCTCGAACTTCAGCCAAGTTCAAATTTAGAAGGGCGATTTTCCCTATTTGATCATGTCCACCATCTCCATAAGAGAATCCCATACTCAAAGTAATGGGGAGTTCTCTTTTCTGAGCATCTTCACGAAACTGATCAATAACAGAGAATTTAGACTCCATCAATTGCTCTAAAACCGTGTAATCTGTAAACAAATAGAAACGATCCATTCCTACACGTCTATAAAACATATGATATTGAGCTGTAAACTCCTCAACGAAATTAGCGATAAAAGTATTAATATGGCTAATATCAGAGTCTGAAATAACATCTTCCAAATCATCGTAATTATCAACAGAGATAATACCGATTACAGGACGCGTTGTCACCAGACCCACAGTCGCCTCGTATTCACTGGAAACATCAAAAAAATAAACAACACTTGCTGTTTGGTCAAAATAAACAGAATATTTTTTATCCGCAACAGTAACATAATGGCCTTTATCCTCAAACAAGCTATTGAGGAGTTTTTTTAATAAATCAACGTCAAAATCGCCATCATCTGTTGAAAAAATCAATTCAGCATAAGGATTAAACCACTCCACTTCATTTGATTCAGCATTCATCTTGATGACTCCAACTGGCATTTTGTCAAGGAGAGAAGCTAGCCCACTTTCTGCCTGATGGTTCACGTATTGTATTTGTTCTAATTCATCCAACTCTGAAATCTGTAACTGGTATTCAAAGAGAGCAATTAAGCCGGTGATAACCAGAAAAATAGCGGCTAGAGTAACATACCCTTTACCGAAAATTCTTAAAAAGATTGCTAAAATTGCAAACGAGATACAGCCAATTAAGACATAATGGATGAAGGATAAGCGAATTTTTTTCATCATAAACCTCTTCTCGAAATTATACCACAAATAGCCCTAAAATGCGAGGTTTCTCTCTATTTCTAGCAAGATAAACCAGCAAAAATAATGATGTACTCCTTCACACAGCTGTATACTTCGTTGACAACAATGTCAATAAAATAACAAACACGATCATTAAAAGCGGAACAGAGCAACTGTTCCTCTACAATTGTTCCGTCCCGCTCCCACTTACTGATTTTCCTTGTTTTTAGAAATACTTCGATTTTTACCTTCTAGATACACCATAAGAATGGAGATATCTGCTGGATTGACACCTGAGATCCGACTTGCCTGACCAATTGTTTCTGGATTGATGAGCTTAAACTTCTGGCGCGCTTCAGTCGCAATCGAGTCAATATCATCCCAATCGATGTTGGCTGGAATGCGTTTTTCTTCCATGCGTTTCATCTTAACAACCTGATCCATGGCTTTTGAAATGTAGCCTTCGTACTTGATTTCTGTTTCAATCAGTTCGATAATCTTGTCATCCAAATCTTCTGCAGCAGGCCCGATGAAAGCCACCACATCTTGGTAAGTCACTTCTGGGCGACGAAGGAACTCCTTAGCTGTCACTGCATCTGTCAATGGCTTGAAGCCCATTGCAGCAACTTTTTCATTTGTTTTCTTTACAGGTTTTAGCTTAATGCTGTCCAAGCGCTTCATTTCATTTTCAAATTGATTTTTCTTGATTTCAAAGCGCGTCCAGCGTTCATCGTCCACAAGGCCAATCTCACGTCCCATCTCTGTCAAGCGCATATCCGCATTATCATGACGGAGGATGAGGCGGTATTCGGCACGACTAGTCAAGAGACGGTAAGGTTCAATTGTCCCCTTGGTTACCAAGTCATCAATCATGACCCCGATATAGCCGTCACTTCGCTTCAAAATCAACTCAGGTTTCCCTTGAATTTTCAAAGCCGCATTGATTCCAGCAATAATTCCCTGACCAGCAGCTTCCTCGTAACCTGACGTACCGTTTGTCTGACCAGCTGTGAAAAGTCCTGAGATTTTCTTGGTTTCAAGTGTTGCGCGTAACTGATGAGGCAAGACCATGTCGTACTCGATAGCATAACCAGTACGCATCATCTCAGCATTTTCCAAGCCTTTGATGGAATGCACCAAGTCACGTTGTACATCCTCAGGAAGACTCGTTGACAAGCCTTGAACGTAAACTTCTTCAGTATCTCGACCTTCCGGCTCAAGGAAGAGTTGGTGACGTTCTTTGTCCGCAAAACGCACAATCTTGTCTTCAATAGATGGGCAATAGCGAGGACCTACTCCCTTTACAACCCCTGTAAACATCGGCGCACGGTAAAGATTATTTTGAATAATTTCATGGCTATGACCATTCGTATAGGTCAACCAACACGGCACTTGATCTTTTAGATAATCTTCATCACGTGATGTGTAGGAGAAGTGATTTGGTGTCTCATCTCCTGGTTGAATTTCCGTTTCGTCATAGTTGATAGAAGAAGCCTTGACACGAGGGGGTGTCCCCGTTTTGAAACGCCCAATTTCTAAGCCTAATTCTTTCAGATTATCAGCTAAATTAACAGATGCTAGACTGTGATTTGGACCTGACGAATACTTGAGGTCTCCGATAATGATTTCCCCACGAAGAGCAGTCCCTGTAGTTACGATAACGGCCTTTGCACCGTATTCTTGATGAGTCGCTGTTCGAGCACCGACAACCTTGCCATCTTCTACCAAAATCTCGTCAATCATGGTTTGACGGAGAGTGAGATTTTCTTGATTTTCAACCGTTTTGCGCATTTCCTTAGAGTAAAGCTCCTTGTCAGCTTGCGCACGAAGAGCACGAACAGCAGGACCTTTACCAGTATTAAGCATTTTCATTTGAATATAGGTCTTGTCTATGTTTTTAGCCATTTCGCCGCCAAGTGCGTCTACTTCACGGACAACAATCCCCTTAGCAGAACCACCAATTGATGGATTACAAGGCATAAAGGCCAGCATCTCGATATTAATGGTCGCAAGTAATACCTTACAGCCCATACGACTAGCAGCAAGTGAAGCCTCAACTCCCGCATGTCCAGCACCAATGACAATGATGTCGTATTCTTCAATAAAATGATAAGTCATGTTTCTCTCCTATTTTTCAAGATGAATGTGTTGTAATTGCCCGTCCCATTCTGGTAAAGCTGTTTTTAAAAAGTCTGGTTTCAGGGGAACTGTATGCAATTGATTCAAAGCTAGCCACCGACAAGGTAATTGCTTTGCATCTTCCTGCATAGTCAATGGAGCTCTTTCTAACAAATCAACCAAATAATGAAACTCAATATTATGATAGTGGATCCCAGCTTGTTCAAAGCGATTTTCAACAATGAAAGCTAACTGTCCGACCTGAGCTTTAACACCCAGCTCTTCTTTCACTTCACGAATTACAGCCTCTTCCGTTCTTTCGCCGACTTGAATAGCCCCACCAATCGTGTAAAAGCCATCCGCGTCTTCTACCACTAACAACTTATCCTCTTCTACAATCAGAGCAGTGGCCCTAACTCCAAAAACCGTATTCTCTAATTTGGTACGAAAATCTTGTTGAATCATCTTTTCCCTTTCCCTGAAAACGACACAAAAACAGTCAAAACTCGCAAGAAGTGCAGGACAAAAAAGCCTGCAACATCCATGAGCTTTGACCATCATTTCTATTGCTTATTTCATTGTAGCAAATTGAGAAAATTTGTCAATTAAATATACTGACAAACTTTACCATCCCGGTAGGCATTGTCAATCAAGCCACCACCGAGACACTCTTCACCATCGTAAAAGACAACTGCCTGACCTGGTGTAATGGCCCGTTGAGGTTCTGCAAAAATCACCTCTGCCTTGTCACCCTTGACATGAACCGTCACTTTGGAATCTGGCTGGCGATAACGGAACTTGGCTGTACATTCTAGTGTAAACTCTTCTGGCATCTCTCGTGTAAAGTGAACTTGACTAGCTTGTAAACTTGTTGACATAAGGGCCTCATGATAGAAGCCTTGACCGACATACAGAATATTTTGACTCAGATCTTTACCAACTACAAACCACGGGGCATTGTCTCCACCTTGTTGGCCACCAATTCCAAGTCCACCCCGTTGACCGATTGTGTAATACATCAAACCGGCATGTTCGCCCATATCTCGTCCATCGACGGTCATCATTCGACCTGGTTGGGCAGGAAGGTAGTTACCTAGAAATTCTTTGAAATTCTTTTCTCCAATAAAGCAGATTCCAGTGGAATCTTTCTTTTTAGCCGTTGCTAGTCCAGCCTCTTCGGCCAACCGGCGAACCTCAGGCTTTTCTAAATGTCCCAACGGGAACATGGTTTTTTGAAGTTGCTCTTGTGACAGCTGGCTTAAGAAATAAGTTTGATCCTTTCCATTGTCAACGCCTCGTAACATATGGACAATGCCATCCGCATCACGCGCCACACGCGCATAGTGCCCTGTTGCTACATAATCTGCACCGATGGTCATGGCATAATTTAAAAAGGCCTTAAATTTGATTTCCTTATTACACATGACATCCGGATTTGGTGTCCGTCCTGCACGGTATTCTGCAAGGAAGTATTCAAAGACACGATCCCAATATTCTTTCTCAAAGTTGACAGAATAGTAAGGAATGCCAATTTGGTCTGCAACCGCTGCTACATCTTTGTAATCTTCTGTAGCTGTACAAACACCATTTTCGTCTGTGTCGTCCCAATTTTTCATGAAAATGCCAATCACATCGTAGCCTTGTTGCTTTAACAGCAAAGCCGTTACAGATGAGTCGACACCGCCACTCATTCCAACAACAACACGTGTTTTCGAGTTATCACTCATAGATTTCTCCCATCTTTTCGTTTCTCACGATTGAAGGTCGTGGTTTGCTTCAACGATTGAAGGTCGTTTTGAGCATTATCAATTGTAACACGCTTTATAGTAGAAAACAAGCATCTTGCCATTCTTCTTGTTGGCTATAGTATGTATCTTTACAAGTATGTAAATTTAAAAAGAGTCCTATTCAAGAACTCTTTTTAAACGAATTTAATACCAGCCATTTGCTAACCAGAAATTTTTAGCTGCTGACCATGATCCATAACGGTTGACAACATATTGATTGGCCACTTTTTCTTGGTTTGCAGGTGATAAATCACCATTCAAATAAGTGAGAGTTAATTGGTAACGACCATAATATTGGCCATTTTGTGCTGTATAACTACCACTTGATTCTTTTTGGGCAATCCATTCCTTGGCCGCTGCATCTTCTGCACTCAAGCCATCTGAAGCAGACACACTAGTTGTTGCTTGTGTAGTGTCAGTTTTACTAGTGGTAGCTTGCTCTGAAGTTTTATTCGTTGCATTCACATCTTCAATCTCTAGAACCTGACCAACCGTGATGAGATTCACATTGCTAATCTTATTTTTCTTAGCAATTGCATCAACCGTTGTATTTTTTTCTTTTGCAATAGCTGATAAAGTATCACCTGATTTTACAGTATAAGAATCAGCATTAGCGACAATTGGAAAGAAAAATCCTGCAAGTAAACTTAGTCCAATCACATGTTTCATCATTTGTTTTTTATTCATTATTATCTACTCCTTTATTGGTATACATCTATACTACACAAGAAATATTTCATATTTATTGAAATTATGTATCAAATATTTCAATTAGATGTTAGAAATGCTAAAGTTCTAGGATAATATAAATGCTTTAAGGCTCTTTTAAGATTTCTACCAGTTTTCAGAAAAAATAAAAGCAATCAGAAGGTATATTTGATATAATGAAGTAAATTGATTGTAAAGGAGCAGAGGTATGAACTCTTTAAAATTCCAATCTGTTTTTGATATTATCGGCCCTGTCATGATTGGTCCATCCAGCAGTCACACTGCAGGTGCTGTAAGAATTGGTAAAATCGTTTCTTCTATTTTCGGAGAGGAACCAAAAGAAGTCGAATTTCAATTATTTAATTCCTTTGCAAAAACCTATCGTGGCCATGGAACAGATTTAGCCTTAGTAGCGGGCATTTTAGGAATGGACACAGATGATCCTAGAATCCCAGATAGTCTAAAAATTGCACATGAACGAGGCATTCGCATTGTTTGGTCTATTCAAAAAGAAAGCAATGCTCCTCACCCCAACACAACGACTATTACTGTTAAAAATGATCATAAAACGATTTCTGTCACTGGAATCTCCATTGGTGGTGGAAATATACAGGTTACTGAGTTAAATGGCTTTGCCATCTCGCTAAATATGAATACTCCAACCATTATCATTGTGCACCAAGACGTCCCTGGGATGATCGCTCATGTGACAGAAGCCCTTTCTCGCTATGATATTAACATTGCACAAATGAACGTGACGCGGGAAAAAGCTGGAGAAAAAGCGATTATGATTATTGAGGTTGACTCAAGAAGTTGCGAGGAAGCTCTTAAAGATATTCGTAAAATTCCTCACCTTCATAATGTCAACTTTTTCAAATAAGGAGTCAGTATGTTTTATTCAATTGTAGACCTCGTAGAGCAAGCAAACTCGCAATATGCAGGAAACGTTGCTGAATTAATGATTGCAACCGAATACGAATTAACCGGTCGAGAACGTGAGGAAGTCTTACGATTAATGACACGAAATCTCGAAGTAATGATTGATTCTGTTCGATTGGGTTTAGATGAAAACCATTCACGTAGTGGATTAACCGGAGGAGATGCTGCAAAATTAGATCGCTATATCAAATCAGGAAAAACGTTATCTGACTTGACCGTCCTTACCGCGGCTAAGAATGCTATTGCTGTCAACGAACACAATGCTAAAATGGGACTGGTCTGTGCAACACCCACTGCAGGATCTGCTGGCTGCCTTCCCGCAGTTCTCACTGCAGCAACCCAAAAATTAGGTCTAAACCATCAACAACAATTAGAATTCCTATTAGCTGCAGGAGCATTTGGTTTAGTTATCGCCAATAATGCTTCTATTTCAGGTGCAGAAGGTGGTTGTCAAGCAGAAGTTGGTTCTGCTTCAGCTATGAGTGCGGCTGCATTGACACTAGCTGCTGGGGGAACTCCATATCAGGCTAGTCAAGCTATCTGTTTCGTGATCAAAAATATGCTCGGACTCATTTGCGATCCTGTAGCAGGACTGGTTGAAGTTCCATGTGTCAAACGAAATGCAATGGGAGCCAGTTATGCCTTTATTGCTGCTGATATGGCCTTGGCAGGTATCGAATCAAAAATTCCTGTCGATGAAGTGATTGATGCCATGTACCAAGTTGGATCTAGTCTGCCAACAGCCTTTAGAGAAACTGCAGAAGGTGGTTTAGCTGCAACACCAACCGGACGTAAATTGCAAAAAGAAATATTTGGAGAATAAGATGCAAGCATTATTATTTGACTTAGATGGAACATTAGTCGACAGTTCAAAAGGCATAGCAAACAGTTTTCAACACACGTTTGACGTATTAAAAGTTCCAGAACCCGATGCCAAAACCATTCGAAGTTTTATGGGGCCACCTTTGATTTCTAGTTTTGAAGCTACTCTTCCTGAAGATTTGGTAGATCAAGCAGTCACTATCTATCGCCAGTATTATCATGAAAAAGGGCAGTATGAATCAACCCTATTTTCTCATATTACTGAAGCTTTGACAGCTTTGAAAAATGAAGGTTTACAGCTTTACGTCACAACTTCAAAATATGAACCAGTAGCTTTACAAATGTGTCAAGATTTAGAAATTGCAACCTACTTTCATGGGATTTATGGTTCAAGCCCCGACCGTGTTCACAAGGCTGATGTTATCCAATATGCCTTGTCAAGCAATGGCATTTCAAGAGATCGAGCACTAATCATTGGAGATACAAAATTTGACCTCATTGGAGGTCAAACAGTTGGCATTAAAACAATGGCAGTTACCTGGGGGTTTGGAGATCTAGATGATCTGCTTCTTTATTCACCAGATTATATTTGCCACACCCCTCTTGAAATTCTTTCAACATTAAAAAAATGAGAGTGGGACAGAAATCGGTAATTCTTTAGAATTCGATTTCGTCGTCCCATCTCCGCACAGTTGAGTAGGGCTGTAAAAGCTGATGAAATCAGCGCAGTAGAGTCTACTCAACCACTGCGTCTTGCTCAACAACAATCCAAAAACAAGAAGAGGCTGGAACTTTCGTCCCAGCCTTATTTTTTTAATAACCCCAAGCTGACAAGCCTTGTGAGCTATATGCGTTATAAGCTGCCTGAATTTGATCATCAACTGTTGCAGTTGATCCCCAACCTGGCATTGTTTGGAACAAACCACTTGCTCCAGAAGCGTTTGCTGCATTCACTTGACCATTTGATTCACGTGCAATGATAGCTTCCCAAGTAGAAGCGGGAACACCTGTCATTTCAGCCATACGCGCAGCAGCGTATGATCCTTGAGCTCCAGCAGTATTTCCGTTTGAAAGGACGATGCCTCCATTTGATGCCTGAGCAGAAGTGACGCTTGCATTTGCTGCATAAGTTGCTTGATTTTGAGTAGGCTGAGCTGCTTTGTTTTCTGCAGGTTTTGCTTGTTCTTGCGGGGCAACTTTATCAACCATTGATTTAGAACGCTCACCCAATTCAATAACTTGTCCTGCATAGATCAAATCTTCATTGGTAAGGTTGTTAGAAGCAATAATATTTTCAACTGATGTATTATTTTCTAATGCAATTTTTGATAGTGTATCTCCAGACTTAACTTGATAAGTTTCAGCATTCACCGTAGCAATACCAGAAATAAAAAGTGAAGCTGCTGAAAGTAACGAAGTAACTGTCCATTGACGTTTTTTACTAATCATGAATTATATTCTCCTTTCGAATATAATTCTATGATACACACTAAATGTTACAGTTCATTATAAAATATGTTACAAATGTTACAGGAATATGTGAATTTAATGTAAAAACAGCATTATTTAGCGGTTTTTCGTTATTTTTGCACCATTCACAGACTTTCTATCCATTTTTTAGACAAAAAACTAGCAACATCAGAAGCAAGATAACAACAATGGCAAGGGTGTCTTTTATCTTCCATTGTAGGTTTCGATAGCGGGTTCGTCCCTCACCACCTCTGTATCCTCTCGCTTCCATGGCAATTGCAAGTGCATCTGCACGTTTAAAACTAGAGGCGAATAAAGGAATAAGGATAGGAATGAAGGAGCGAATTTTTTTCAAGAGATTTCCCTCTCCAAAATCAACGCCACGCGCCCTTTGGGCATTCATAATTCGGTTAGTATCGTCTACAAGAGTCGGTACAAATCGCAAACTCATTGATAACATTAAACCGATCTCATGCGCTGGAACCTTAATGATTTTAAATGGTGTAAGTATTTTTTCAACAGCATCCGCTAAACTTAATGGAGTAGTCGTCACCGTTAAAACTGTCGAATAAAATATAATTAAGAGAAATCTACAAAAGATAATCGCCGCCTGCATCAAGCCTTGATCTGTCACTCTAAAAAACCACCAATGATACAAAACTGTTCCTTGAGAGGTCGCAAATAGCTGAAATAAAGTAGTAAATGCAATGATAAAAATCATTGACTTTAAACCTTTGACATAAAAAGCAACCGAAATGCGTGTTACATACATTAAACCAAAAACAAATGCAAAAAGAAGGACATTTGTCTGAATGTTATTTGCCCAAAACAAGAGAAATATGAATAAAAACATCGAAAGCAACTTCCCACGAGGGTCCAATTGATGAATAATGGAATTTCCGGGAATATATCTGCCTAAAATCATATTATTCATGAAGCAACATCTCCTTCAATTCCTCAATCTTGATTGGTAGTCTTTCAAATTTCATACCTTTTTGTTGCAATTGAAGAGCAAAATTTGTAATTTTTGGAACTCCTAGTTGAATCTTTTGTAAATACTCAACCTCTTGAAACACACTAGAAGGTGATCCTTCTAAAACAAGATTGCCACCTTTCAAAACATATACTGTATCTGCAAAATTAGCAACATCATCCATTGTATGAGTTACAAGCACAATGGTCATCCCATTTTTATGCAGTCTCTCAAATAGCGCCATTAATTCCTTTCTACCTGCTGGATCTAGCCCTGCTGTTGGCTCATCTAACACCAAAATTTCAGGTTCTATTGCTAAAATACCAGCGATGGCAACCCGTCTCATCTGACCACCAGATAATTCAAATGGGCTTTTATTATAGACCTCATCATTTAGCCCAACAACTGCTAATTTATCTTTGGCTATTTCCTCAGCTCTTTCTCTAGATACGCCAAAATTTTGTGGTCCAAAGGCTACATCTGCTAAAACTGTCTCTGCAAATAGTTGACTTTCTGGGAATTGAAAGACCAACCCCACTTTTTTCCTCAAGTGCTTCATCTTTTTTTGATCCGTTTCTCGGTCCAAAACAAAATCGTCAAATTGAATTTCTCCTTGAGTCGGACAAAGTAATCCATTTAGTAGTTGCAATAAGGTGGACTTACCACTACCAGTATGTCCTACGATGGCTGTGTAAGACCCATCCTTTATTTCCAAACTGATATCAGAAAGTGCCTGCCCTTCAAAAGGACTTCCCTCTTGATAAGTATAATAGACATTCTTTAAAGAAATTCCCATAGTTGGTCTAATAACTCACTTTCTGTTAGATAATCCTGTTTTAGTGGAAAAATCTCACTAAGGGTTTCTTGGAGTTGCTTACTAAAAGGCTTGTCTAATCCAATTTGATTTAGATCGTCCCTTGAAAACAATTCCCTTGGCGTCATAGAAGACTCTAATCTTCCTTTTTTAAACACAAGCGTTCGATCACTTAAGGCGATCTCAGCTAAATCATGGGTAATCGAGATGACTGTTAGCTGGAACTGGCTCTGGAGAGTTCTCACCACTTTCATCAACTCTTCTCTACCTTCTGGATCCAACATACTAGTTGCTTCATCCAAAATAATGATCTGAGGCCTTAAGGCAATGATCCCCGCGATTGCAACTCGCTGTTTTTGACCACCAGATAAACGTGAGGGTTCTCGATCTTTAAATGTCGACATGCCAACTTGCTCAATCGCTTTCTCTACACGCTGGAGCATTTCTTTACGAGGAATACCTTGATTTTCTAAACCAAAGGCGACATCATCTTCCACTGTAGCACCAACAAATTGATTATCAGGATTTTGAAATACAATCCCAATTTTGCTACGGAGTTCCCAGACAGTTTCACGCGTTAATGGTATTTCATCGATGACAATCTCACCAGACTCAGGTTCTAGTAAACCATCAATTAAGCGTACAATCGTGGATTTGCCACTACCATTGTGACCAACAATTGAAAGCCATTCTCCTTGTTTCACGTGAAACGAAACGGAGTCAATTTGATACTCATCTACAGTTGTATCATATCGAAAAGATACATTTTTCAAGTCAATAATATGTTTCATTTATTTAAATGTGTCTTTAAAGAGATAGCTACTTCCTTTAAAGTAGTCGTAACCAGAATAGATTGTAAAAATCAATGCAATATACAGTAAGACTGTTCCAGGAATCGTCCAATGACAAAGCAAAAAGATAATCGCAAACATTTGACTAAAAGTCTTAATTTTTCCTGGCATTGCAGCAGCAAGCACCGTACCACCTGTCTCTACAAGTAGAAGGCGCAAACCAGTAACAGCCAACTCACGGCAAATGATAACAGCAACAATCCAAGCAGGAACCATTTTTAATTCAATCATCATGATGAAGGCTGACATAACTAATAATTTATCAGCCATTGGATCTGCAAATTTTCCAAAATTACTGACAACCTTCCATTTTCGAGCAAGGAATCCATCAAGGTAATCTGTAATACTTGCAATCGCAAAAATAACTGCTGCAAGAACATGTCCAATATAGGAATGACTAAGACTTAGAATTATAATAAAAATGGGAATCATTACAACACGGATTAGGGTTAGTGTATTGGGAATATTTTCTTTTTTCATAGTTCCTCCAAAAATATAGTAGCTTTACATCTATTTTACAGATGTTGTAAACTCATAAAAATATACGATATAAATCACAAATCCAATTATAGCAAGACTAGCAAGTACATAGTAAAGAATTGGCAACCATGACTTCTTTTGTCTTTGTAACCTTGAATGTAAGTCTTCATCATTGACAAGGACTTCTTCGTCAAACAATAACTCTTTTCCTTCACGAAAAGCCGTCAACAAGATTTTTTCATCTAATCCTAGCGCCCATGCTAATTTTTTTAAATAGATCTGAGCGTAAAATGGACTAGGTAAAAGATCAAAATCATCGTTTTCTAATGCTTCTATATAAGGAATTTCAATGGCTGTTTTCTGTGCCAAGTCTTGTAAACTAATTTGTAAATTGACTCTTGACAGTTGTAACACTTGACCAATTGTTCTTTTCTTCATGTTTTCCCTTCTTGACTGATTGTTTACTACTTTGAAAAAATCATATAGTCAATCATTTCGGCCCGATCAATGAATTGATGTCCTAATCTAATGATATCCTGTAAACTAATACTTTGCAAAATCTTTGGAAGATCATATGAAGTACTACCATTAGAAAAATACTCGAACTGAGTAGCACTGTACTCCAGTGAATTTAGACCTTGTAAAAAATCACCAAACATTTCGCTTTTAATCGTATCTAAATGTTCTTGATTGACATCTGGATCTTTTTCAAATTGTCGAATAGCTTTTCTAAATTGATGAGACACAGATACCGGTTCCTGGGTATCCATTGTCAATATAACGAAATGAAATAGCTCTTCGACTTCTACCTCAAGTGTCAAGGAGTTGTCAATCTTTCCTGCCTCATACAAACTTTGAAAACGTTGCGAGGTCCATCCAAACATCATAGAGAACAGCAATTTCAGTATCAACTTATAACGAAACGTTTCTTCTTGTTGAATAAGATCATTTCCTCGGATTGCGATGGCCAACTTAGGAATGGCAACATTCATTCTAGAAGATTGATTTAATACCACTTCATTTTTTTCTACAGGGATTCGCTCCAATTTGATTGACTGACGAGGAGTCTCCTTCTCATAGTCTTTCAAAACTTGACACACAGAATCAACATCAAAATTCCCAATCACTAATAGGTGCATTTGAGACGGATGATAAAACAGATCGAAGTTCTCATGCAAATTCTCAGTTGTAATGTTTGCAATTGACTCTTTTGTTCCAGCAATATCGTCAGCTAAAGAGGTAGCTGGATATAACTGCTCCAAAGCTCCAAAAAACAATTGATAATCTGGACTATCCTGATACATCCCTATCTCTTGTTGGATGATTTCTCTCTCTTTGCTAATCGTTTTCTCTGTAAAAGAAGCTTTTGAAACCATCTCTAATAAGAGCTGGATATTTTCTGTTACTTTTGAAGTTGTTGAAAAAAGATAACTGGTCTTTGTAAAGCTTGTAAAGGCATTGCTTTCGGAGCCTAATTGAACGAATCTTTTTAGAAAATCCTGGCCTTTTTCATCTTCAAATAATTTATGTTCCAGAAAATGCGCAATTCCTGCGGGGTATTGTTTTTCAACTCCATTTACTAAAATACGAGTGTCAATTGAACCAAACTTTGCTGTAATGATACCGTAGGTTTCGTAGTAATCCTCTTTTGGAATTAAATGGACTGTCAAGCCGTTTGACAATTTTGTAAAACAAACTCTTTCACCCACCGCTTCATAATATTTTTCTTTAATCTTCAATCTTTACACTACTTTCCTTCCATGAAATAAACAGACTGTAAATTAATTGTTTTTGCCGTTTTGATAATGTCTTCTTTTGTAACTTTGTCAATCTCTTTTAGCCATTCTTCTAGAGAGAGTAATTTTGTTTCTAAAGTCGTTTTCAAATACGCCCTTTCAATCAAGGTATTTTGACGATCTTGTGCCAATAAAGTCGTATTGACCAACATCTCTTTTGTTAACTGCAATTCCGATTCTGTAAACTTACCTCGTTTTAAATCATTAAACTGCCTCATAATCAAGGTCATGACTTTGGTCCGATATTCTTTATCAATGCCTGCAAAAACCCTCATAAAACCGGTAAAAATATCAAAATGGCTAGAAATGGTATAAGCGAGTCCTTCTTTCTCGCGGATGGTTTGAAAGAGTCTCGAATGAGAGAAGGCCCCTAGCAAGCCATTTAAGACAACTAATGGGATATGAAGGGGATCTCCATACTGGATTGAAAGATGATACCCCAATTCTAAAATAGATTGTTGCTGTTGTTTTTGTTCTAACTTTTCTCTAACGACATTTGAAAATGGTTGTTGATAATTAATAGATAAGTGCTGTTCACGTGGCTCAAATTCAAATTTTTTTACTCGATCAACAATAGCAACTTCATTAAATTCCCCAATGAAAAAGAAATCAATCGTATCTGAAGTTAGCATCTGGTGAAAGTAAGAAAGCGAACTTTGAGCTGTTTCTTGTTTCACTAACTCAACTTTACCCAATCTTGACATTCCAATTGTTTCATCTTCAAAAAAAAGTTGATTCAATTGTCCGTGAGCATAATAATAAGGCTCTTCAATTTCAGACTCCAGATCCGAAATCGTATTTTTCTTTTCCACTTCAAACGTCTCACTATCAAAGCGATCCTCATTTGTCAAAGGTGAAAACAAAATTGTTTCTAAAATATCTAAGATTTCATCAATTAACACATTTTTCTTGCTCAAAAAAGCGTCGCGCACAAAGGAAATATTCAGATCAACATAATGAACATGACCTCTTTTTGATACAGAAGTTGACAATTCTACTCCATACAAACTTGCTAATTTTTCACGAAACAACTGCGAGGTTGGGTATTTTTTGTTCGCAGTTTCCATCATACAAGCTACTAAAACTCTTGCAGCTACTGTATTTTCATCTAATGGTGCTGAAAAACGGACCTTAATTTTGTTGGTCTTAAATTTTTTTGATTGAAGAAAGTGAAGATTCACACCCTTTACTAATTCCATTTTCATCCTCGTTCAACTCAATAGTAACTTTCATTATAACACGAAATCCTACTAAAATCCTAATTCAAACTGTGAAAATAGTTTGTAAATCTTACCACATTCTCTACCCTAGATATACTGAAAATATGGTATAATAACACGCAAAGAGGTGAACTATGAATTATAAATTATTTGATGACTTTATTACATTACAAGCTATCTTAAAAGAACTCGGTATTATTCAGAGTGGTGGCGCCATTAAAGCATTTTTTCAAGAAAAAGAAGTCTATGTTAACCATGAATTGGAACAACGGAGAGGTCGTAAACTTCGTATGAACGATCAAGTGGACATTCCAGAACTAAACATAACAATTGCCATCCTTCAACCTACCCCAGAAGAAGTTAACGAGCATCTCAAAGAGAAAGAAGAAAAGGAACGTGTTGCAAAACTCGTCAAACAACTCAATCAGAATCAAAAGCAAAAGAAACAACCAATAAAACATGATAAAAAAGAACGAGTAATTCGCTTTCCTGGTATCTCATAATGTGGCTGAAACAATTATCTATTCAACATTTTAGAAATTATCAAGAACTTGAAATTGAGTTTCATCCTGGTTTAAACATTTTCTTGGGACAAAATGCACAAGGAAAAACAAATATCCTCGAATCCATTTATTTTCTAGCTTTGACTAGAAGTCATCGTACACGAAATGATAAAGATCTCATCTACTTTGAATCCTCCGATTTCAAAGTTTCTGGTCTTTTACAAAGAGAAACTGGTTCAATTCCCTTAGAAATTTCCTTAACCCCAAAAGGGAGAATAACTAAAGTAAACCATTTAAAGCAGGCCAAACTATCTGACTACATTGGTCATATGAATGTGGTTCTTTTTGCGCCGGAAGATTTGCAATTGATCAAAGGCGCCCCTGTTGGACGACGAAAATTTATGGACATTGAATTGGGACAGATGAAGCCCATATACCTATCTGACCTATCCCAATACCATCATGTTTTAAAACAAAGAAATAATTATCTAAAAAATTCTGAAACAATTGATGCAACTTTCTTAGATGTCTTAGATTCACAGCTAGCAAGTTTTGGAAGCCGGGTGATTCATCACCGACTTGATTTTCTTCAAAAGTTAGAAGCTAAAGCAAAAGAGAAACACGCTCGCCTATCTAATTGTAAAGAAGATCTACGGATTCAGTACCTATCCACCATATTTTCTGAAGAAGTGGATGATTTAGAACAGCAGTTTCTCTTTCTCTTAGAAAAAAATCGTCAAAAAGATATTTATAGAAAAACAACGAGTATTGGACCTCATAGAGACGATTTGGTGTTTTTTATCAATGATATGAATGCGAACTTTGGTAGTCAAGGCCAGCATCGAAGTGTTGTTCTTTCTCTAAAATTAGCAGAAATCGAATTGATGGAAGAACTGACAAGAGAAAAACCAATTTTACTACTTGACGATGTTATGAGTGAACTTGACAACGATCGTCAACTTCAGTTGCTAGAAACAATATCAAACAGTATTCAAACATTTATAACAACAACTACCCTAGATCATTTAAAAGATTTGCCTAAGGAATTAAAAATTTTCTCCATTCAATCAGGTCATATTAAAACAGCATCTTGACAAAATTGTCAAGATGCTGTTAATTTTATTTACAAGTTAGTAAACTTATTGTGCCGAATAGTTTGGAGCTTCATTTGTAATTTGAACGTCGTGAGGGTGACTTTCTTTCAATCCTGCACCACTCATTTCAACAAATTGAGCATTATCATGTAAATCTTGAATGGTTGCCGCACCAACATAGCCCATACCTGAACGGATACCACCGATCATTTGGAAGACCATATCTGCTACGGAACCTTTATAAGCAACACGTCCTTCAATTCCTTCAGGAACCAATTTATTAGCTTCATTGACAGATCCTTGGAAATAACGATCACTAGACCCTTTCTTCATAGCTGCGATCGATCCCATACCACGATAGGTTTTAAATTTACGACCTTGGAAGATTTCTGTTTCACCCGGTGCTTCATCTGTACCCGCAAGCATGGACCCGAGCATAACCGCATTTCCACCAGCCGCAAGAGCTTTGACAATATCTCCTGAATACTTGATACCTCCATCAGCAATGATTGTTTTACCGTATTCACGAGCTACAGCAGCTGCATCATAGATAGCCGTAACTTGAGGAACACCAACACCTGCAACAACACGGGTTGTACAGATAGAACCTGGGCCAATCCCGACTTTAACAACGTCTACCCCTGCATCAAACAAGGCACGCGCACCTTCAGCTGTCGCAATATTTCCTGCAATTAAGGTACGATCTGGGAAGTGAGCACGAATTTCTGCAATCTTACGAAGAACACCTGCAGAATGTCCATGGGCAGTGTCAATAACAATAGCATCTGCACCAGCTTCAAAAAGGGCTTCTGCACGTTCAAAGGTATCAGAAGTAACTCCCACAGCTCCAGCTACAAGCAAACGACCAAATTCATCCTTAGCGGCATTTGGAAATTCAATCACTTTCTCAATATCCTTGATCGTAATCAAGCCAGAAAGACGACCCTCTTCATCTACCAATGGTAATTTTTCAATACGATGTTCCTGTAAAATGCGTTCAGCTGTTTCCAAATCAGTTCCGACTGGTGCAGTCACCAAATTTTCACTTGTCATATGATTTGAAATAGGTTGATTATAATCAGAAATAAAGCGTAAGTCACGATTCGTGAGAATACCAATTAATTTACGATTTTCAAGTGTTTCAACAACAGGAACGCCACTGATCCGGTATCGTCCCATCAACTCATTTGCTTCCGCAATTGTATGAGATGGAGTCAAATAGAATGGATCAATAATAACTCCATTTTCAGAACGTTTTACTTTTCTTACTTCATCTGCCTGTTGCTCAATTGACATATTTTTATGGATCACACCAAGTCCACCAGCACGTGCCATAGCAATTGCCATTTGGCTTTCAGTCACTGTATCCATTGCAGCAGTAATGATTGGGATGTTTAAGTGCAAATTACTTGCTAATTGTGTACTTAAATCTGCATCATTAGGCAATACGTGACTTTCTGCCGGAATCAAAAGCACGTCATCAAATGTAAACCCTTTTTTTAAAAACTTTGTGTCCCAATTAGACATCCGCTGGATCCTCTTTTCTTTTTATTTGAGCAAGACTCGAATTTTTATTGTTAATATCATACCATTCTATCGCAATTTGTCAATCATTTATTGGCAAATTGTAAAGGAATAAAGGAAAATTGTCTCTATCCAATTTGTAAATCCTTATTTTTTGAAATAGGTTATTCCCATCGCAGATTTTACATCGTCCAATGTTTGCGCTGCAACACTGCGAGCACGCTCACTACCTTTTTCAAGAATGGAGTATACTTCCCCCATATCCTTTGCAAACTCAAGACGTCTTTCTCGAATTGGTCTTAGTTCACGATCCAAAATTTCTAAAAGATATCGCTTGGTCTTTACATCACCAAGGCCTCCACGTTGATAATGTTCTTTCATTTCTGCAATTTCATCTGCATCTTCTGGTCGACCAAATACATCCAAGTAATGAAATACCATGTTTCCTTCAATTTTTCCTGGATCCTCAACTTTGATGTGATCCGGATCAGTATACATGCTCATCACTTTTTTCTTTAAAGTATCCGCATCATCAGCTAGGTAGATGCCGTTATTTAAGGATTTAGACATTTTAGCATTGCCATCTAAACCAGGTAAGCGACCAGCTGCTTCATTTTCAGGATAAATTCCTTCTGGTTCGACCAAAGCATCTGTGTTGTATGCATGATTAAAGGAACGAACAATCTCACGAGTTTGCTCAATCATTGGCTTTTGGTCATTTCCTACCGGAACAAAATTGGCTTTAAATGCTGTAATATCCGCTGCTTGCGAAATAGGGTATACCAAAAATCCTGTAGGAATACTCTCACCAAAACCTTTTTGAGAGATTTCAGTCTTTACAGTTGGATTTCTTTCAAGTCGCGCCAAAGATACAAGATTCATGTAATACATAGTCAATTCTGCCAGTTCAGGAATCTGACTTTGAATGAAAATCGTAACCTTTTCAGGATCTAGGCCAGCAGCAAGATAGTCCAAAGCGACATTGCCAATAGATTCTACTATGGTTTTTGGATCTTTTGCATGATCTGTCAAAGCTTGCTGGTCCGCTAGGAAAACAAACATATTAAACTCGTCTTTATTTTGTAGCAAAACGCGATTTTTTAAAGAGCCAACATAGTGGCCAATGTGAAGTTTTCCTGTTGGTCTATCTCCTGTCAAAATGATGGGTTTCGTCATACTCTTCTCCTTAATCGTTATCCCTTCCATTATAGCACTTTCTAGTTAAAAATGTTAGTCTATCCTATCTGCCTTTGATTAATCTTATCTTTACAACAATGTAAACACATTTTACATAGTTGTAAAACAAGCTTGACACTAAAAAAGTTGAATTTTCCCCTATTTTCTAGTAAAATGAAGACATTATAGAAAGAGGAGAATATCATTGCTTACAGTATCAGACGTCTCACTACGTTTTAGTGATCGAAAATTGTTTGACGATGTCAATATTAACTTTACAGAGGGAAATACATACGGTCTCATCGGTGCCAACGGTGCTGGAAAATCAACCTTTTTAAAAATTTTAGCTGGAGATATTGAACCAACAACAGGTCATATTTCTCTCGGTCCTGATGAACGTTTGTCCGTTTTGCGTCAAAATCACTTTGACTATGAAGACGAACGGGTCATCGATGTTGTCATTATGGGAAATGAAAAGCTCTACAACATTATGAAAGAGAAAAATGCTATCTACATGAAAGAAGATTTTTCTGATGAAGACGGCGTCCGTGCAGCTGAACTTGAAGGTGAATTTGCCGAACTCGGTGGTTGGGAAGCAGAGAGTGAAGCTTCTCAATTGCTTCAAAATTTATATATTTCAGAAGACCTTCATTATCAAACCATGAGTGAATTAGCTAATGGTGATAAAGTAAAAGTCCTCCTTGCTAAAGCCCTCTTTGGAAAGCCAGATGTCCTTCTTTTAGACGAACCAACCAACGGTCTCGATATTCAATCCATTACCTGGTTAGAAGATTTTCTAATTGATTTTGAAAATACGGTTATCGTTGTATCCCATGACCGCCACTTTTTGAACAAAGTCTGCACCCATATGGCGGATCTCGACTTTGGAAAAATTAAACTTTACGTCGGAAACTATGATTTCTGGAAAGAATCTTCTGAACTTGCAGCAAAATTACAAGCAGATAGAAACGCAAAAGCTGAAGAAAAAATTAAACAATTACAAGAGTTTGTCGCACGATTCTCAGCCAACGCTTCAAAATCAAAACAAGCAACATCCCGTAAAAAAATGCTTGACAAAATCGAGCTAGAAGAAATTGTTCCATCTAGTCGAAAATACCCATTTATTAACTTTAAAGCAGAACGAGAAATTGGTAACGATCTCTTGACAGTTGAAAACCTCTCTGTCAAGATTGATGGAGAAACCATCCTTGACAATATCAATTTTATCTTACGTCCTGGTGATAAAACCGCTCTTATCGGACAAAACGATATTCAAACAACCGCTTTGATCCGTGCATTGATGGATGATATTGAGTATGAAGGAACTGTCAAGTGGGGAGTTACAACTAGTCGATCTTATCTACCAAAAGACAACAGCCGAGATTTTGCAGGTGGAGAAACGATTCTTGACTGGCTTCGTCAATTTGCAAGTAAAGAAGAGGATGACAACACGTTCCTTCGTGGTTTCCTAGGACGCATGCTCTTTTCTGGTGACGAAGTTAACAAGTCTGTCAACGTCTTGTCAGGTGGAGAAAAAGTTCGTGTCATGTTATCTAAATTGATGCTCCTCAAGTCAAACGTCCTTGTACTGGATGATCCAACCAATCACTTGGATTTGGAGTCTATTTCAAGTTTGAATGACGGATTGAAGAATTTTAAAGAATCGATTATTTTTGCCAGCCATGACCACGAATTCATTCAAACACTCGCCAACCATATTATCGTTCTTTCAAAAAACGGCGTGATAGATCGCATTGATGAAACCTATGATGAGTTTCTTGAAAATGAAGAAGTTCAAGCAAAAGTGAAAGAACTTTGGAATTAATCAGAAAAATTAAGAGTCCTGAAATCCTTATTTCAGGCTCTTTCAGTAGAAATATATGAACAAAACAAAGCTAAAAATATCCCTTTTTTTGATATCTTCCTTTCTGATTCCAGTGATCATAATGTTCTTTATTTACCTCTCACAAGGAATTTACTGGAACAGTGAGACATCCCCATTATTAGGAGATGGTTATCATCAGTATGTCATTTTTGATACCACACTTCGAAATATTTTACATGGAACAGATAGCCTATTTTACAGTTTTCAAAGTGGATTAGGCCTTAATTTCTATGCACTCAGTAGCTATTATCTAGGAAGTTTCTTTTCCCCTCTTGTATTTTTCTTTGATGCCCAATCCATGCCGGATGCTGTTTACCTCATCACACTTTTGAAATTTGGAGCAATTGGTCTTAGTACATACATCAGTATACACGGGATGTTTTCTAAAATCCCTAGAACCCTGGTTCTTACCCTTTCAACATCATTTGCTCTGATGAGTTTTGCCATCAGCCAAATTGAAATTAAAACTTGGTTAGACGTATTTATTCTAGCACCACTAATTGTTTATGGGTTCAAGAAACTAATTTACAATGAGGGAGAGATTCTCTACTTTATCAGTTTAACCTGTTTGTTTATCCAAAATTATTATTTTGGATTTATGATGTCCATTTTTCTCATATTATGGTACTTGACACAACTGTCATGGAATATCAAAGAAATTGGAAAGCGTTTTTTCCATTTTGTGATTGTATCTCTTCTATCGGTTATAACAAGTCTAGTAATGTTATATCCTACCTTCTTAGATTTACGTACTCATGGAGAAAGTTTTTCAAAGGTTGACAGTATCTTTACAGAAAAAAGCTGGTATCTCGACGTATTTGCCAAAAATTTCGTAGGTAGTTTTGATACGACTAAATATGGATCTATTCCGATGATCTATGTAGGATTGTTTCCATTGTTACTAGCAATCACTTTTTTCTTTGTAAAATCAATCAAGTTTCACGTGAAACTCTGCTATTTTTTACTTCTAACAATTCTCATTTTCAGTTTCCGTTTACAACTATTAGACCTTCTTTGGCAAGGTATGCACGCGCCAAATATGTTTCTCCATCGATACGCCTGGATTTTTTCTTTGACGATTATTCTAATGGCAGGAGAAGTTCTAAATCGAATCGAGGAGATCACTTGGGGTCGCTTTAGTATTGCTAGCTTCATACTCTTCTTAGGATTTGGAGGAACACTTTTTTTCAGTCATCACTATAAATTTTTAGATTCTATCAATTTCGTTGTTACTTTTGAATTTTTACTGGTTTTCTTTTTACTCTCTCTTGCCTTTATTTTAAAAAAAATATCCCCAAGATTATTCTACTTTTCCATTCTTTTCCTTTCTCTATTTGAACTATCTGTAAATAGTTATTATCAGATTGAAGGAATTGCAAAAGAATGGGTATTTGCTTCTCGATCATCCTACGAACGCGACTTAAAATCTATTCAAACCTTGGTAAGTGGAAACACAGACTCAAACTATCGGACTGAAATTCTACATCCACAAACTGGCAATGATAGTATGAAGTATGGTTATAATGGCATTTCTCAATTTTCATCTGTTCGAAATACAGATGCTAGTTCAATATTGGATAAACTTGGATTTAAATCTGAAGGAACCAACCTCAACCTTCGATATCAAAATAATTCCATTCTAATGGATAGCCTATTTGGTGTTCGCTATAATTTAAGCCAACAACCTGTTCAAAAATTTGGATTTAAAGAGATTGCCTCTAAAAATGGAATCTCACTCTCAGAAAATGAATACGCTTTGCCAATTGCATTCTTGTCAGCTAAGCCTTATAAGAATACATCCTTTACAAATCTGACACTCGATAACCAAACACAATTTATCCATCAACTCACAGGTAAAAAATTTAAATTTTATAAAAAATTAAAGTTTCTTTCAAATCACTCAGAAAACTCCACATCTTCCATGCAAACTGCAAAAATAGAGAAAGATAGTCACTTATCTTATGCAAGCATTGAATATGAAGTAACAATTCCTGCCCATAGCCAACTCTATGTTAATGTTCCAAATCTAGAATTTTCAAATGATGATCAAAAAGACATTGAAATCACCTATAATGGGCAGACCCAGCGTTATACTATTGATAATGCCTTTCCATTCTTTTCAATTGGACATTTTGATGCAGAAAAAACGATCACTATTCGTATGAGTTTTCCAGAAAATTCAACCGTTTCTTTTCGTACACCAGAATTTTTTGCGCTGGATCTTGACAAATATACGCAAGCTATCACCACTATTCGTCAGCAAGAAGCTGCTATTCACAAAAAGAAAAATAAAGTCGTGGCAACTTATAATGCAAATAGAGATACGACCCTTATTTTCTCACTTCCATATGATAAAGGATGGTCAGCTAAGCAAAATGGAAAACCTATCAAAATTCATCGCATCCAGAAAGGATTGATGGGAGTGGATGTTTCAAAAGGAACCGGAACAGTCACCTTAACATTTGTTCCCCAAGGCTTCATTGAAGGACTTACTGCCTTTTTCACTGGAATTGTTCTCTTCTTTCTTTACGAATGGATACAAATCATAAAGAGAAAAAAGTTGAAAACTATTCACTCCATTCAGTAACAAATAAAAAGCTAGGATGATGGTTATCCTAGTTTTTTTAGAAACAAAAAAACACCCAAATGGGTGTCGTGTTAGCTCCGCCAGTAGGACTCGAACCTACGACATCATGATTAACAGTCATGCGCTACTACCAACTGAGCTATGGCGGAATGAGATATAGTCCGTACGGGATTCGAACCCGTGTTACCGCCGTGAAAAGGCGGTGTCTTAACCCCTTGACCAACGGACCATATATTCATTAACAGAACATATCCCATTATATCAGAAATTAGCACTTTGTCAAGCATTATATTCTAAATTTTGCTCTTCAATTAATTTTTTAACGCGCTTGATATTGCTTCTTGAAATAGGGCAAGAATATCCTTCTTTTAAGAGAAGTTGCTTATTTTTCTTATCCATTCCAATAATCATACTTCTATTTACAATAAAAGATTGATGAGGGCTAAAATATCTATCTTCTTCATCCTTATTTAAAACATCGGATAAGCTTCCCGCAATTTCTTTTTGAAAATTTTTTCCAACTAAATTCAATTTATAAGCAGTTCCAATCGTCTCAATATAAAGAATATCTTTGAACGGAATTTTAATTTTTTTATCCCTAAAGTCATACTCAAAATAATCCGTCAAGTCATCATTTTTAATCTGGATGGTTGTCAAATATTCAATACAACCTTGTAACTTAGATTTAAATAAATCTTCATTCAAATTTTTATCAATAAAGTCCAAAGCAGATACTTTGTAACGGTAAGTAATAGAGGCAAATTCAGATTTTGTAGTAATGAATACAATAATTGCATAAGGATTTGCTTCCCGTATTTTTTGAGCAATTTCGAGCCCACAATACTCATTGTCTTGAATATGAATATCTAAAAAATATAATTGGTGGAGATCAGAATGTTGTATATATTCTTCAAACTCAGATAGCTTACCTGTAGAAATCATTTCAATCGTTAAATCCAATTCGTTAGCAATTGTTGCAATATGTTTTTCAACACGTAGCTGTTGTTGTAGTTCATCTTCTAGTAAAAAAATCTTCATTCTTTTTCATACCCTCCAATCTTCAACACTTGTAAAAACCAATTACCTTGCAATTCTGTTTCCAAAAACATATTTCCATAGTTGGCTAATATTTTCCTCACATTATCTAAGCCTAATCCTCTATTTTCTCCCTTTGTTGAATACCCCTCCTCATATATTTTTCTGACATCAAAAGTTATTTCATTCGTTGTATTATGAATCACCAAGTAAACCATTTTTGAAATAGAAAAAATAGCAATACGAACCTTCTTTTCCTCCGCTTCTTTTGAAGCTTCTAAAGCATTCGTTACTAGAATGCCAACAATTCTGACAATATCTAATAAGTCAACTGGTAGTTGATCAATGGATTCACTCGTTTCAAAAGTCATTTCTACACCAGCATCTCTGGCATCTAACCAACCCCGAATTAGAATACTTCGCAAGGCAGAATCTTTTATATTCACCAAGTTAAAGCCTGATAATTTTTCGGTATTGATCTCTCTATAACTTTTTTCTAATACTTCTCTATAAATTCTTTGAATTTCTGGAATATTTCCTTCTTGAATAGCTAGTGACATAGAAATCACTATGTTCCCTAAATCATGACGAACCCCTCTGACAGTAGAATAAAGACTTTGAATTTCAGCCATATAACGACTCATTTGTTGCTCGGAAAATTCTTTGTATTCCAGTTCTAAATTTTTACGATATTGATCTCTCTCAATCTTCATATGAAACAAACTGACTACAAATGAGAAAAAACAAATCGTCGCTAACATACTCCCAAAATTTTTATATTGTGCTTGTTCACTAATCCATAAGGCAAAATTGATTACCACAAATATAGCAAAATAGACAGAAATCAATAATTTTAAATACTTTTCAAATGCTTCTTCGTAAAAAGGGGTGAAATCAAATTCAAATAAGTCAATTAGCTTCAAAATGATTCCTAAAGAAACCAAACGAATAAACATATTGTAGATAATTGAGTAAGCTTCTACAACAGCATCTCCTAAAACTGAAGAAACGATAATGGTCAAAAAAGTAGCTGTTCCTTCAACTGCTAAATAAGTAAAAAAAGAGTAGAAAATAGAACATAAGCGATTATTTCGATTGGCATAATGATAATAAGGATAGAGATAAACAGGCCACAGTAGCATATTTAAATCTGATAATCGAATACCTGAAAATAAAGTGACATCTAAAAATACGAGAAGACTCTCAAAAAGAAGAACAAAGGTACTAAGCAGAAAGATAAACATAAACCGATGCTCCTGATAGATTTTTTCATCTACCAATGCAAAGGTCAGAACAATAACCCCTCCTAAAAGGAAAGACAAGACTAAAGACTGAAACACACATTCTCTCCCACTCTGTTTTCTATTTTATTATACTTTAGTATTATTATCAATAAAATAAAATATTATATACAAAAAATTATAATATAAACTATCGTAAAATTAAAGGGAATCTAGTAAAATGTAATATTTTTAAACAACTTGTTACATGTTTGAAACTTTTTTGAAATCGTTTTTTGCCACTATATAGGGATTTTTAATAGATTTTAAACACTATTTTGAAAAATATTTTCATTAATCTTAAAAAATATAAATACTTATAAAAAAATAAGATAAAACTGAAAATATATACAATTGTATATAAAAAAAGAGGGAGAAATGAACAAAGGTTACTTAACATTCGTTCATTTTTCCACTTTCCATTTGATCCCAGCAGGATTCGAACCTGCGACCGTTCGCTTAGAAGGCGAATGCTCTATCCAGCTGAGCTATGGGACCAAGCATACTTCATTTTAGCAGAAAAAGGAGGGGGCGTCAAGGTTATTTATGGTAAGGACTACCTTGTCGAATCATGAAGGCTCGATAGATTTGCTCCACTAATACCAATTTCATCAACTGATGAGGAAGTGTTAGTTGACCAAAGCTCATTAATAAATTACCTCTTTTTTTTACTTCAGGAGACAAACCAAGACTTCCTCCAATCACAAAGGTAAGATTTGAATACCCTGAAGTCATCATCTGGTCGATCGTTTGACTAAATTTTTCTGAAGGAAATTGTTTACCTTCAATAGCTAATACAATGACATATTCCTTATCTGAAATTTTAGAAAGGATTCGTTTTCCTTCTTTTTCAAGGATCTGTTGATTTTCAAGTTCACTTGCCCGATCAGGAGTTTTTTCATCAATTAATTCAATTTGTTCTACTTTTGCAAACCGTCCTAGTCGCTTTAGATACTCATCAATTCCATCTTTTAAGTATTTTTCTTTTAGTTTTCCAACGGTTATTAATTTAATTTTCATCCTTCTATTGTAGCATATTTCTAGTCTTCCACAAATAATTCACAGAAACTACAAAGAAAGCTATTCTATAAATACCTGTCTATAGCTGTTATTACACTTATTTCTACAAGTTGTCCACAAGTTGTGGATAACTTTATTTATTTAAGTTATAATTAAGAAAGTTTTTCTATACTCTAGACAATTTGATAGCCTTAGGAGGAAAATATGAAATCTTCATCCCATTTACTAAAAAAAATTGGGAGTTTATCCCTCATTTTTGTAGTCGGTTTTCTTGGTGGGATTCTTGGAACAGTTTCAACATTACAAGTATCTCATTCATCAAATGCAACGACTGAAAGTAAACAAGTACGCTCCACTACTGTAAAGACAGCCTATAAAAATACAACCTCAACGAGCCAAGCTGTTGATAAAGTAAAAAATGCAGTGGTATCTGTAATCACCTATGCAGATTCTTCAAATCAAGATTTATTTACAAATGATGAACATTCAGATTCTCAAATCTCCAGTGAAGGATCAGGAGTGATTTATAAAAAAGATGGAAAATATGCCTATCTTGTGACCAATACCCATGTTATTAGTGGTGCTAAAAAAGTAGATATCTTATTAGCGGATGGCAATAAAGTTCCTGGAGAAGTTGTTGGTTCCGATGTCTATTCTGATATTGCTGTTGTCAGAATTAGTGCAGATAAAGCTAAAGATGTCGCTGAATTTGGGGATTCAAACCAGTTAACTGTTGGTGAGACTGCTATAGCTATTGGAAGCCCCCTAGGGACGGATTATGCAAACTCTGTTACCCAAGGAATTATTTCAAGTCAAGGTCGAAATGTTAATTTAAAAGCTGACAATGGACAAAATATCTCTACACGTGCCTTGCAAACAGATGCTGCTATCAATCCAGGTAACTCAGGAGGACCTTTGATCAACATCCAAGGACAGGTCATTGGAATTACCTCAAGCAAAATTTCAACGAATGGACAGACTTCTGTAGAAGGAATGGGATTTGCAATTCCTGCAAACGATGTTGTCAATATTATCAAACAATTGGAAGAAAACGGAAAGGTCGTTCGACCAGCGCTTGGAATCCAAATGATGGACCTTGCAAATCTTTCAACTTCTGATTTGAGTAAATTAAAACTTCCTGAAAAAATCTCCGGAGGAGTCATTGTTCGCTCAACACTTGACAATATGCCTGCATCGGATAAATTGCAACGTTACGATGTCATTACTAAAATTGACGATACAGACATTGAGTCAACTGCAGATTTACAATCTGCTCTCTATTCTCACCAAATTGACGATATCATTAAGGTAACCTTCTATCGAGATGGAAAACAAGAGACAACTACTATTAAGTTGACAAAATCAACAGAAGATTTAGAAAAATAAACCTTTTCTTCTTGACATACCTGTAAACACACCTTTACGAATTTGTAAAGGTGTGTTATTCTATTCATAAGATGGAAAAATTTGAAAAACTAGCAATAAAAGATATTCGAACCAATCCTTTTCAACCAAGAAAAGTATTTGATAAAGAAAAATTAGAAGAACTGGCCCACTCCATTAAAGAAAATGGATTAATCCAACCCATTGTTGTCAGAAAATCTCCAATTATCGGTTTTGAACTGCTTGCAGGTGAGAGACGGTTTAGAGCTTCAAAAATAGCGGGATTAGAGGTTATTCCTGCTATCATAAAAGAATTAACTGATCAAGAAATGATGCAACAAGCCATTATTGAAAATTTACAGAGAGAAGACCTTAATCCCATTGAAGAAGCTCTATCTTATCAGAAGTTAGTTGAAAATGGTTATAAGCATGATCAAATTGCTCAATTTATGGGAAAATCTAGACCTTATATTAGCAATATGCTTCGCTTATTACAGCTAACACCCGCTATTCAAGAAGCTGTTATTCAAAATGATATTTCTTCAGCTCACGCGCGTGTTCTCGTTCCTCTTGATGAAAAAGAGCAAAATTATTGGCTTGAAAAAATAAAACAAGAGCACTTAAATGTTCGGATATTAGAAAATAAGATCAGCTCTAAAAGAAAGTTAAAAAATCAACCAGCAAAAGAATCTTTTCTAACTGAAGAAGAAAAGAACTTAAAGAAATTACTGGGGACAGAAGTTAAAATTCACTCCTCAGCCTCAAATAAGGGAAGTATCCAAATTTTCTTTTCAAATCTTGATGAATACCAACGAATTATCAACAGTCTGAAATAAGGCTGTTATTTTTATTTTCTGTATTGACAAACTTTTCCACTAACGAATCGTCTCTGAAATAGAGAAAAATCAACACATGAACCTAGTTATCCCCATATTGTGGAAAACTTTTGAAAACATTGGGGATTGTTTTTCACAACGTGTGGATAACTAAAAAATTAATCTCCTTTTGTTCTAAAATTCAGCCTGTGGAAAACTATTATTTTTTATGGTAGAATAAGGATACGTATGATTTGATTAATTGCAAGAAAAGGAGGGAAGTTTTAGTGACAAAAGAAGAACAATTTTGGTCTCGCTTTTTAGAATTAGCCCAATTACAGTTAAAAGATAGTGCCTATGACTTTTTTGTTGCAGATTCAAAATTAGTTAAAGTCGATGGAGATACAGCTACTATTTATCTTGATGGAAACTATAAGGAATTATTTTGGGAAACAAATCTAAAAAATGCCTTAATCACGGCCGGCTTTGAAATCTATAATACAGATTTGAAGTTCCATTTTGTTTTTGAAGATCTTCCCAATAGTCATCACAAGGATTCTAGGAACTCTTCTCTAAGTAGTTCCGCAACTGAACCATTGCCTAAAATTGAGACTGGACTAAAAGCAAAGTATACCTTCGATAATTTTGTGCAAGGGGATGGAAATATTTGGGCCAAGGCAGCGGCATTGGCAGTTTCTGAAAACCTTGCAACAACCTACAACCCTCTTTTTATCTATGGTGGGCCAGGGCTCGGAAAGACTCACTTGCTAAACGCAATTGGAAATCAAATTCTGGAAAATATCCCCAATGCGCGAGTGAAGTATGTCCCAGCAGAAACCTTTATTAATGAATTTTTAGAACATCTACGATTGGGAGAAATGAAGACTTTCAAGAATACCTATCGTAGTCTCGATCTCTTACTGATTGATGATATTCAATCACTTGGTGGAAAAAAAGTGACCACCCAAGAGGAGTTCTTTAACACCTTTAATGCCCTTCATAGCGACAACAAACAAATTGTTCTAACAAGTGACCGAAGTCCAGATCATCTGGATAGTCTTGAAGAGCGATTGGTAACGCGTTTCAAATGGGGATTAACGCAAAATATAACACCCCCTGATTTTGAAACCCGTATTGCTATCTTACGGAATAAGAGTGAAGATCTAGACTATATTTTTCCTAACGATACGCTAGAATACCTAGCTGGTCAATTCGATTCAAACGTTCGAGACTTAGAAGGAGCCTTGAATGATATCTCATTGATGGCCAAAGTGAAAAAATTAAAAGAGATCACCATTGATGTTGCTGCAGAAGCTATTCGAGCTCGTAAAAATGACAATACCCAGATGCTCGTCATCCCAATTGAGAAAATTCAGGATGCTGTGGGGGCCTTCTATGGAGTGAGTGTAAAAGAAATGAAAGGCTCTAGACGAGTTCAAAATATCGTCCTAGCAAGACAAGTTGCCATGTACCTTTCAAGAGAGATGACGGATAATTCACTGCCTCGAATTGGAAAAGAATTTGGTGGAAAAGACCACACAACTGTCATTCATGCTTATGAAAAAATAAAAAGTATGGTAGAAACAGACGATAATCTACGACTTGAAATTCAAAGTATCAAGAAAAAATTGAATTAACCTGTTTATAACTCTTTGAAAACTTTAAGGGGTTATACACAATTTTTAAACAAGTAACTTATCTAGTTTTAGAAATCATCCAGATAGTTTTCCACAACTTCCACACAATCTACTATTACTATTAACTTACTAATCATAAAATAAATAAAAGGAATAACCATGATTAATTTTTCTATTAACAAAACTTTATTTTTGCAAGCACTTAGTACAACCAAAAGAGCAATCAGTTCTAAAAATGCTATCCCCATTCTATCCACCATTAAAATTGATGTTACTCCTGAAGGAGTAGCCTTATCTGGATCCAATGGGCAAATTTCAATTGAAAATTTCATCTCCATCAAAGATGAAAATGCTGGCTTATTGGTAACTTCTTCAGGTTCTATCTTATTAGAAGCTACCTTCTTTATCAATGTCGTTTCAAGTTTACCAGATGTTACGGTTGACTTTAAAGAAATTGAACAAAAACAAGTCCTGTTAACCAGTGGAAAATCAGAAATTACTCTTAAAGGAAAAGATGCAGATCAATATCCACGGATCCAGGAAATGGCTGCAAGTAATCCATTGGTTTTGGAAACAAAATTATTAAAACAATTAATTAATGAAACAGCATTTGCGGCAAGTGTACAAGAAAGTCGTCCAATTTTGACAGGTGTTCACTTTGTTTTATCAGAAAATAAAGAATTAAAAACAGTGGCAACTGATTCTCACCGAATGAGTCAAAAAGTGATGACACTTGATAAAAATGGGGATAACTTTGATGTTGTGATCCCAAGTCGTTCTCTTCGTGAGTTTACTTCTGTTTTTTCAGATGATATTGAAACAGTTGAAGTGTTCTTTGCCAATAATCAAATTCTCTTTAGAAGTGAACATATTAGTTTCTATACCCGTTTACTAGAGGGTAATTACCCTGACACAGATCGTTTAATTCCAACAGAATTCAACACAGAAGCAACTTTCAATGTGGCCAACCTTCGATTTGCGATGGAACGCGCCCGTCTTCTCTCGAACGCTACTCAAAATGGAACGGTAAAATTGGAATTCAAAAATGGAATTGTTTCTTCCCACGTTCATTCACCAGAAGTTGGACGGGTAAACGAAGAAATTGATACGAGTGCTGTTGCAGGAGAGGACTTGTCCATTAGCTTTAATCCGACTTACTTGATTGAAGCGCTCAAAGCTATCGACAGTGAACAAGTTGTGATTCGCTTTATTTCTTCTGTTAGACCATTTACCTTGGTTCCGGAAGGAAATGAACAAGGATTTATTCAATTGATTACGCCAGTTCGCACAAATTAAAAAGGTGAATCATGTATACATTAGGTGATTTTGTAGAAATGAAAAAGCCTCATGCTTGCATAATAAAGGAGACAGGCAAAAAGGCAAATTGTTGGCAAATTACGCGACTTGGTGCAGATATAAAAATTAAATGTAGTAACTGTGATCATGTGGTCATGATGAGTCGCCATGATTTTGAACAGAAAATGAAGAAAGTATTATAAAAGGTTCAGTCACTTATGTGACCGAACCTTTTCAATTATTTTAATTCTTCAAATTTTCCATTTTTAACTTCTTTGAAACCACTTTGTTTCATCATATCAAAAGTTGATTTGTAGCTGATATAGTCAACTTTTTTATCTTTTTGTGTCGCTACTAATTTCTTTTCAATTAGCTGATCTAAGTTTGCTTTTTCATAATTTAGAGTTGTTTTTTCGACCATATAATCATCTTTGTATTCAGCAGAATGTGTGAATCCTTTGACATCTTTGTATTCTTCGTCATATTTATCGATCATTTCCTTTAATTGATCTTTCGTAACCCCTGCCTCTTTGTAATAAATAGTAGTGGTAGTTTGGTTACTGATCGCTTTATCACCTTTATGTTCTAGTGTAATCCGAACGTCTGTTTTCTTTTCTTGGTTGATTCCTTGAAGATAGGATTTTTGAACAGATTGTTGTCCACAAGCTCCAAGAAGAAAGAGTGTAAAGATAGCGATTAAAGAAAGGAAAATAGATTTCCATGTTTGTTTTTTCATCTGAAAAACTCCTTTGTTAGTTGTTAAATAAAGTATACCATATTTATCTTTTTTAGAACGTTACAGTTTGATGAAAAAATCTAGTTTCAAAGGTCATGAAATATTTCATTTTTCATCACTTGTCTTTTGAATTATGTTATAATGAAAAAGATTGAAATGAAAACGGAGAATTAAAAATTATGGCTTTAACAGCAGGTATCGTGGGTTTGCCGAACGTTGGTAAATCAACCTTATTTAACGCAATTACAAAAGCAGGAGCAGAGGCTGCAAACTATCCATTTGCGACCATTGATCCGAATGTCGGAATGGTCGAAGTTCCAGATGAACGCCTCCAAAAATTGACTGAAATGATCACTCCTAAAAAGACAGTTCCAACAACCTTTGAATTCACAGATATTGCAGGAATTGTAAAAGGGGCTTCAAAAGGAGAAGGTCTTGGAAATAAATTCTTGGCCAACATCCGTGAAGTGGATGCCATTGTCCATGTAGTTCGTGCTTTTGATGATGAAAATGTCATGCGTGAGCAAGGTCGTGAAGATGCTTTTGTAGACCCACTTGCAGATATTGATACGATTAATTTGGAGTTGATTTTAGCAGATTTAGAGTCTATCAATAAACGCTATGCGCGTGTGGAAAAAATAGCACGTACACAAAAAGACAAGGACTCATTAATAGAATTTAACGTTCTTCAAAAAATTAAACCAGTTCTGGAAGATGGAAAATCAGCTCGAACTATTGAATTTACAGAAGAAGAGCAAAAAGTTGTCAAAGGACTTTTCCTTTTGACAACAAAACCAGTTCTTTATGTAGCTAATGTCGATGAAGATGTGGTTGCTGATCCAGATTCTATCGAGTATGTGAAGCAAATTCGTGAATTTGCAGCGACAGAAAATGCAGAGGTAGTGGTGATTTCTGCGCGTGCAGAGGAAGAAATATCTGAACTAGATGATGCGGATAAACAAGAATTTTTAGAGGCAATTGGCCTAACAGAGTCCGGAGTTGATAAACTCACGCGTGCAGCTTACCATTTACTAGGACTTGGAACTTACTTCACAGCTGGTGAAAAAGAAGTACGTGCTTGGACTTTTAAACGTGGTATGAAAGCTCCTCAAGCAGCTGGTATCATCCACTCTGATTTTGAAAAAGGATTTATTCGTGCAGTGACTATGTCTTATGATGATTTGGTGAAATACGGATCTGAAAAGGCTGTAAAAGAAGCTGGACGCTTACGAGAAGAAGGAAAAGAATATGTTGTCCAAGATGGGGACATCATGGAATTTCGTTTCAATGTTTAAGAAAGTTAAAAATATATAAAGGTTGGAAAAAATATTTCCAACCCTTTTAGCGTTTTTGAAAGGAAAATAAATGACAAAATTATTAGTAGGATTAGGAAATCCCGGTGATAAATATTTTGAGACACGACACAATGTTGGTTTTATGGTAGTTGATCAAATGGCAAAGTCTTTAAATCTTACTTTCTCCCATGATAAGATTTTTCAAGCTGATATTGCCTCAACATTTTTAAATGGCGAAAAGGTCTATTTTGTAAAGCCAACCACTTTCATGAATGAGAGTGGAAAAGCAGTCCATGCCCTTCTGACTTATTATGGTCTGGATGTTGAGGATCTTTTAGTCGTTTACGACGATTTGGATATGGAAGTTGGAAAGATTCGATTGCGCGCCAAAGGATCTGCAGGCGGTCATAACGGAATCAAATCAATTATCAATCATATTGAAACTCAGACTTTTAATCGAATCAAGATTGGCATTGGAAGACCTAAGCAGGGGATGTCAGTTGTTCACCATGTTCTCGGAAAATTTGATAAAGATGATTACATCACGATTCTGCAAACAATTGATCGAGTAGAAGAAGCTATCAATGATTACTTGGTAGAAGGAAATTTTGAAAAAAGCATGCAGAAATACAATGGGTAAGTAGATGAATGTAATTGATTTAGTGAGTCAAAACTCCAACCTTCTATCCTGGCAACAAGGATTACAGAAAAACAATAGAGAGTTAATTTTAGGATTGTCTGCGACTACTAAGGCTATTGTGATGGCTTCCGCTTTTGATTCTATTGAAAAAGCAGTCCTCATCACTTCCAGCTATAATGAAGCAGAACGATTGGCTAGTGATTTTATCGCCTTACTTGGAGAAGATCAAGTTCATACATTTTTAGGGGATGATAATCCCTTAGCAGAATTTGTATTTGCTTCCCAAGAAAGACAATTTGCACGATTAGAGGCTTTGAGTTTTCTGTGCCAAGAGGATCGTCAAGGTATCCTTGTGACCAATGTGAGTGGTATCAAACTACTATTACCTTCTCCTAAAGTATTTGCTTCTAGTGTTCTTCAATTGAGAGTTGGTCAAGAAATAGAATTAGCAATCCTGAGTAAAACATTACAGAAAATTGGCTACCAAAAGGTCAGCCAGGTTTTGCAACAAGGAGAATTCAGTCTAAGAGGAGATATCTTAGATATCTTTGAGATCGAGCAAGTCCAACCCTATCGGATTGAATTTTTTGGAGATGAGATTGATGGGATCCGAATTTTTGATCCAGAAAGCCAGCGCTCTGTTAAAAATGTCGAAGAAATTCAACTCAAAGCAGTGAGTGATCTATTATTGCAAGAGGAAGATTTTATCCGGGGTCAAAAGCAACTTGAACAATTGCAAGAGCAGACAGCAAATGAAGCATTTAAGTCTTATCTAGCAGAAATCCTAGGAGATATTTCTCAAAAGCAAGTCCATCCGGATCTTAGAAAATTTATTAGTTTCTTTTATGAGAAACAATATACATTATTTGATTATCTTCCTAAACATACTCCAGTCTTTTTAGATGATTATCAAAAAATAGTAGATCAAATAGCAAGATTTGACCTAGATGTAGCTAATCTCTTGACAGAAGATTTACATAAAAATCGAGCCTCTTCTCGTCAAGTGTATTTTGCAGATACTAGTACCATATTACGAAAATATACACCTGCAACTTATTTTTCAAACTTTCAAAAAGGCTTGGGAAATCTGAAGTTTGATCATTTGTATCAGTTTAATCAATACCCAATGCAGGAGTTTTTTGGGCAATTTGATTTGCTAAAAGAGGAAATTGAACGGTATCAGAAATCAAACTATACGGTTATTATCCAAGCAACTTCTCATCACAATCTTCAACAACTCCATAAAAATTTAGAAGAGTATGAAATTCGACTAGATTACATTGATGGGGATTCAATCATTCCTCAAACTAGTCAATTAATTGTTGGAGGACTGGCTCACGGTTTCCAATTTGTTGATGAAAAAATTGTCTATATTACAGAGTCAGAGATCTACCAGAAGAAAATTAAGCGAAAGATTCGCAGACAAACCATTTCCAATGCCGAACGTTTGAAAAATTATAATGAACTAGAAAAAGGCGACTATGTTGTTCATCAAGTTCATGGTATTGGTCAATATTTGGGGATTGAAACGATTGAAATTTCTGGAGTCCATCGCGATTATGTCTCTATTCAATATCAAAACGGAGACCGCATCTCGATTCCTGTCGATCAGATTCAGATGTTGTCCAAATACGTTGCAAGTGATGGTAAAACCCCAAAAATTAACAAGTTAAACGATGGACGTTTCCAAAAAACAAAGCAAAAAGTCCGGAACCAGGTAGAGGATATCGCGGATGATTTAATAAAACTCTATGCAGAACGCAGTCAATTAGAAGGATTTGCCTATTCTTCAGACGATGATAATCAAGAAACTTTTGAGCACGATTTTCCATATATTGAAACCGAGGATCAGTTGCGTTCCATTGAAGAAATCAAAAAAGATATGGAATCGAATCGTCCAATGGACCGGTTGCTGGTTGGAGACGTTGGCTTTGGGAAAACAGAGGTTGCTATGCGAGCAGCCTTTAAGGCAGTCAATGATCATAAACAAGTAGCAGTGCTGGTTCCTACCACTGTCCTTGCCCAACAACATTATGCCAATTTTAAGGAGCGTTTTGAAGCTTTTGCGGTAGAAGTTGCTGTTTTAAGTCGTTTCCAGAGTAAAGCAGAGCAGAAGGAAACGCTTGAAAAATTGAAAAAAGGACGAGTGGACATTATTATTGGAACTCACCGGTTATTGTCCAAAGATGTCGTCTTTTCAGACTTGGGCTTAATCGTGATCGATGAAGAACAACGTTTTGGAGTGAAGCACAAAGAAACCTTGAAAGAATTGAAAAAAAAGGTGGATGTGCTTACCTTGACAGCTACCCCTATACCTCGAACTCTTCATATGTCTATGCTAGGAATTCGAGATTTGTCTGTCATTGAAACTCCTCCAACTAATCGATATCCAGTGCAAACTTTTGTACTAGAAACCAATCCAACCATTATTCGAGATGCTGTGTTGCGGGAGATGGATCGTGGAGGTCAAGTGTACTATCTTTACAACAAGGTAGATACGATTGAGCAAAAAGTATCCGAGTTAAAAGAGTTGATTCCAGAGGCTTCGATTGGCTTTGTTCATGGTCAGATGAGTGAAGTTCGCTTGGAAAATACCTTGTTAGATTTCATTGATGGCGAATACGATGTCTTAGTAACAACAACTATTATTGAGACAGGTGTGGATATTCCAAATGCCAATACGCTCTTTATTGAAAATGCGGATCATATGGGACTTTCAACTCTTTATCAACTAAGAGGTCGTGTGGGACGAAGCAATCGAATCGCTTATGCTTACTTGATGTATCGTCCAGATAAATCTCTTACAGAAGTATCAGAAAAACGTTTAGAAGCGATTAAAGGCTTTACTGAATTAGGGTCTGGATTTAAAATTGCTATGCGAGATTTGTCCATCCGTGGAGCTGGTAATATCCTTGGAGCTTCTCAATCTGGCTTTATTGATTCAGTGGGTTTTGAAATGTATTCCCAATTGTTAGAAGAAGCTATTGCTAAGAAACAAGGCCAAGAGCATCGCAGGAAAAAGAGTAATGCAGAGCTGAACCTTCAAATAGATGCGTATTTACCTAATGAATATATTTCAGATCAACGTCAAAAAATTGAAATTTACAAACAAATTCGTAACATGACTTCTATTACGGATTATGAATATTTACAAGATGAATTAATTGATCGTTTTGGAGAATATCCAGATGTCGTTGCTTATCTACTTGAAATTGGTCTAGTGAAAGCTTACTTAGACCAAGTCTTTGTTCGTTTAGTTGAGAGAAAACAACAAAAAATGACAGTGAAATTTGAACCTATTGCCAAACAACTGTTTTTAACACAGGATTATTTCAAAGCTCTGTCAATGACACAATTAAAAGCGCAGATTGCAGAAGAAAAGGGATTAATTGAAGTGATCTTTGATAGTCGAAATAAGAAAGATTTTGAAATTTTAGAAGCTCTGAAGCAATTTGGCCAAACCTTATTAGAAATGAAACAAGAAAAAGAAGAAAACTAGAGTTCTTAGGTCATTTTTCGCATTTTATGCTTAAAAAATGATACAATAGTAACTTAGAGGTGACAGTATGAGATTGGATAAATATTTAAAAGTTTCTCGCATTATTAAACGCCGTCCTGTCGCAAAGGAAGTAGCTGATAAGGGACGTATTAAAGTCAATGGGGTCTTAGCCAAAAGTTCAACAGATTTGAAAGTCAATGATCAAATTGAGGTTCGTTTTGGAAATAAAGTGTTAACTGTAAAAGTTTTAGAAATGTTGGATAGCACTAAAAAAGAAGATGCATCCAAAATGTATGAAATTATTAGTGAAACAAGGATAGAAGAAGATGCCTAAAAATATCGTTCAAATGAACAATAAATACATCAAAGACGAAAGCCAACGAAAACGTTTTTTAGAAGAAGAAAGAAAAAAACGCAATCGTTTTATGGGACTCGTTTTGATATTGGTCATGTTGCTTTTTATTCTTCCAACTTATAACTTGGCTCAAAGTTATCAATCGCTTCAGGACAAAAAAGAACAATACAAACAGTTGGAGAAAGAATATCAGAAAACAAGTGAACAAAAAGAATACCAAAAAGATATCGCCAAAAAGTTAAAAGACGACGATTATGCGACAAAATATGCACGCGCAAAATACTCTTTTTCAAAAGATGGTGAATTTGTGTATACCATCCCAGACTTACTTCCCCAATAACCAATGGAAAATATCTTACAAACAGTCAAACAATTCCTTGAATTTTCGGATGAAAAATTAGAGGAATTAAAAAAGAAAAATCAAACGATCAAACTTAAACAAGATGAACAAGGAAGGAGTACAGGTGCCTAAACGATTTTTGCTTCTATTGTTTGTTCCAATGTTATTTATTGGATCACAAGCAGCGAGTGTTGAGCGGTCTGGAGCTCCTCAAACAGTAGCTCCTCCATCAGAACTCTATTTTTCTTCCATTCCAGCAAATCCAAATGTCTACCATAAGGTAGCAGTTTTTGCTGATCCTCAGCTGAAAAAAGCCAGTGGAGACCTTCTTCCAAATACCCCATTTACAATTGAACAACTATTTGTAAATGATCAGGGACAAGCAGTCTTTAAAATAGCTGATAAAGGCTATGTTTTAGCTGATTCCTCCGCCATTTTTTCCGATGTCGTTCAAGAAACACAAGAAAAAAAACAAGAAATGTGGTTAAAACCTGGTTTTAAAGTGTATGACCAACCACTAGTAAATGGAGCCAAAGAAAAAAATACGACGCTTGCTCCTTATACCAAAGTGACAGTCTTACGTACAGCTAAGACTTTACGAGATGAGTTTGTGGAGATTGAGGGTCAAGGTTGGGTGAACAAAGCATTCGTCACTGAAAAAGATAACCGGATGGAAAAGGTTCAAGAATTGCTCAATAGTAAGTATAATTCTCCTTCTTATGGCATTTATGTCAAACAAGTAGCGACTGGAAATACAGCTGGTATAAATCCACAAAAAGAAATGTATTCTGCTAGTGTAACGAAATTACCCTACTTGTACTATGTTCAAGAACGGCTCAATAAAAAGGTAATTTCTCCAACGACAACCTATAAATATATTCCAGAAGTTAATCATTTCAAGGGTAGTTATGAGCCAGAAGGAAGTGGGAGCCTTTCAAAAACACCAGATGGAAAGGATTATAGTGTTCAAGAATTAGAAGATAAAATTGCTAAAGAGTCTGATAATGTTGGTCATAATATTTTAAATTATTATGTTACTCACCAATCAGATCAAGATTTTCAAAAAACACTGGATAAAATCGCTAAGAAACATTGGGATGTAGAGAAAAGAGATGCCTCTGCTGAAATGGCAGGAAATGTGATGGAAGCCGTCTATCAACAAAATGGTTCCATTATTGAAGCACTGTCCTCCACAAAATTTGATCACCAACGCATTGCGCGTGATCTTCCAGTAAAGGTTGCTCATAAGATTGGAGATGCCTATGATTTTAGACATGATGTTGCCATTGTGTACACGAACTCTCCATATGTGATCGCTATTTTTACGGATCATTCCGATTATGAAACAATTTCCAAAATTTCAAAAGACGTCTATGAGGTACTGAAATAATGGAAGAGAAATTTTTAGAGTTTTGTGAAAAAAACAATCTGTTTACGCACCATCGCCGTGTTTTGATTGCCTTGTCTGGTGGACTCGATTCGATGAATCTTTATGAACTTCTAGAAAAAAACAAAGAAAGATTAAAAATTCAATTGGTTCTTGCTCACGTCAATCATGGACAAAGACCTGAATCAAATATTGAAGAAAGAGAGCTACAAGCATTCGCTAAAAATAAAAATACAAAACTTTATGTAGCTCATTACTCAGGAGATTTTACAGAGGCAAAAGCACGCACCTTTCGGTATGATTTTTTTAAAGAAATCATGGAAAAGGAAAATTGTACAGCCTTGGTGACAGGTCACCAAGCGAATGATCAATCTGAAACAACCTTCATGCGCTTGATACGAGGAGCAAGATTACGTCACTTGAGTGGCATTTCTGTACGCCAACCATTTGGAAAGGGTGAGTTACTTCGCCCTTTATTGAGTTTTACCAAAGATGAGTTGATGAAAATTCCTCACTTTGAAGATCGTAGTAATTACTCGCAGGACTATTTTCGTAATCGTGTACGCAATCAATACCTTCCTGCATTAGAGATAGAAAATCCAAAAGTACAAGAAAGTTTTCGTTTTCTAGCAGAAGAAGTAACTCAGTGGCATCACGCACTAAAAGAATTGACTAGGGACTTAACCATTCAAGATTTAGCTTCTTTTAGAACCTACTCCTCTTCAGTACAATCATTTTTATTAGAAGAGTATCTAGCACAATTTCCAGATTTACAACTTGGGAAAGCTCAGTTTCAAGAATTATTAGCGCAATTGAGAAAGAAAAGAAATACCATTCATTATCTAAAAGCAAATTATGAAGTGCATCAAGAATATGATTCCTTTGAAATTCGAAAAATCAGTCAAAAGTCGGATGACCAATCTCTTCCTTTTTTGTTAGAATGTGGAAATATCTTTGAAATTGCAAACTACAGACTGTCTTTTGGACAACCATTAGAAGGAAAAAAAGTAGAAATTATTTCTGTATCACGAGAAACTCCTCTCCTAATTCGAAAAAGAAAAGAAGGAGATTGGTTGCTTCTCAATGGTCACCGTCAAAAATTAAGACGATGGTTTATCAATCATAAGATTCCAATTTCAGTTCGTCAAGAAGCTTGTATTATAGAACAAAATGATAAAATTCTTTCTGTTCTAGGATTGGTAACGAGTGATTTGAGTAAGCCCTCAAAAAATGATATAATGAAAGATAGTCTTTATATTCAAAAAATAGATAGGTAAACATATGTTAGAAAAAGATATCAAGAAGGTGTTGGTTTCACATGATGAAATTGTGAAAGCAGCAAAAACACTAGGTGAAACCTTAACCAAAGAGTACCAAGAAAAAAATCCTATTTTTGTTGGCATTTTAAAGGGTTCTGTTCCATTTATGGCGGAGTTGATTAACCATGTAGATACGCATATTGAGTTAGATTTTATGTTGGTTTCAAGCTACCACGGTGGTACAGAAAGTTCGGGCGTTATTAATATTATCAAGGATATCGACCAAGATATTTCAGGTAGAGATATTTTATTTGTGGAAGATATTATCGATACAGGTAAAACGTTAAAGAGCCTCAAAGAACTCTTTGAAGAACGAAATGCGGCATCTGTGAAGATTGCGACCTTACTAGATAAACCAGAAGGACGTTTGGTTGAAATTGAAGCGGATTACACTTGCTTTACGATTCCAAATGAGTTTGTTGTTGGCTATGGTTTAGACTATAATGAAAATTATCGTAATTTACCATATGTCGGTGTATTAAAAGAAGAAGTGTACTCAAAATAGAGGAGACTAGATGAATAACAGAAATAATAATGGTTTTGTCCGAAATCCTTTTCTGTATTTGTTGATTATTGTAGCAGCTGTGACAGGATTCCAGTACTTTTTTGCAGGGAATGGAGCTGGTCAAAGTCAACAGATCAACTATACAGAATTGGTCAAGGAAATTAAAAATAATAATGTAAAAAATATCAGTTACCAACCAAATGGCAGTGTTATTGAAGTTGCAGGAACCTACAATAAAGCAAAAGAATCAAAAGAAGACACCGGAATCCAATTCTTTACTCCACGTGCTCAAAAAGTTTCTCGCTTTAGCAGTGTCATTCTTCCATCTGATATCACTGTCAATGAATTGCAAAAATTAGCAGCTGATCACAAAGCAGAAATCACTATCAAACATGAAAGTTCAAGTGGGATGTGGATTACCATTCTGACTTCAATTGTTCCATTTGTGATTGTCATGTTCTTCTTCTTCTCCATGATGAACCAAGGAGGAGGCGGTGGCGCCCGCGGTGCCATGAACTTTGGTCGTAACAAAGCGCGTGCAACCAATAAAGAAGATATCAAGGTTCGTTTTTCAGATGTAGCAGGAGCTGAAGAAGAAAAACAAGAACTCGTTGAAGTGGTTGAATTCTTAAAAGATCCAAAACGCTTTACTAAATTGGGAGCAAGAATCCCAGCAGGAGTACTTCTTGAAGGGCCTCCGGGTACTGGTAAAACCCTTCTAGCAAAAGCAGTAGCTGGAGAAGCTGGAGTCCCATTCTTTAGTATCTCAGGTTCTGACTTTGTTGAAATGTTTGTTGGTGTCGGAGCTAGTCGTGTTCGTTCACTTTTTGAAGATGCTAAAAAAGCAGCTCCAGCCATCATCTTCATCGATGAAATTGATGCTGTTGGACGCCAACGTGGAATTGGTCTTGGTGGCGGAAATGATGAGCGGGAACAAACCCTCAACCAACTCTTGATTGAGATGGATGGGTTTGAAGGAAACGAAGGAATTATTGTGATCGCAGCAACCAACCGTTCCGATGTGTTGGACCCAGCCCTTCTTCGTCCTGGTCGTTTTGACCGTAAAGTATTGGTTGGGCGTCCAGATGTGAAAGGCCGTGAAGCGATTCTTCGAGTTCACGCTAAGAACAAACCACTCGCTCAAGATGTAGACTTAAAATTGGTTGCTCAACAGACACCAGGATTTGTTGGTGCTGATCTTGAAAATGTTTTGAACGAAGCAGCCTTGGTTGCAGCTCGTCGCAATAAAAAAGTGATTGATGCTGCTGATATTGATGAAGCAGAAGATCGTGTAATTGCCGGACCATCTAAGAAGGATCGAACGATTTCACAAAAAGAACGTGAAATGGTGGCTTATCATGAAGCTGGACATACGATTGTCGGTCTCGTTTTATCAAATGCTCGAGTGGTTCATAAAGTTACTATTGTTCCACGTGGTCGCGCAGGCGGTTACATGATTGCTCTTCCTAAAGAAGATCAAATGTTACTTTCTAAAGAAGATATGAAAGAACAATTAGCTGGTCTTATGGGAGGACGTGTTGCGGAAGAAATTATTTTCAATTCACAAACAACAGGGGCTTCAAATGACTTTGAACAAGCCACTCAAATGGCGCGTGCAATGGTAACAGAATATGGTATGAGCGAAAAGCTTGGACCTGTTCAATATGAAGGAAATCATGCTATGTTCGGTGCTCAAAGCCCACAAAAAATGATTTCAGAACGGACTGCTTACGAAATTGATGAAGAAGTCCGTGGTCTCTTGAATGAAGCGCGTAATAAAGCGGCAGAAATTATCCAAGGAAATAGAGAAACGCATAAACTAATTGCAGAAGCTCTGTTGAAATATGAAACATTGGATAGTGTTCAAATTAAATCATTGTATGAAACAGGAAAAATGCCCGAGAATTCAGAGCATGAATTAGAAGAGGAAGCAAAACCTCTATCATATGATGAAATCAAGTCAAAATTAGAAGAAAATAACTAAATATAAAAAATCTTAGTATGTTTCTAGTAGAGGTTGGATACTTTTTAGTTCCAACCTTTTTTGTTTAAAGTATTGACAGAATGGAATAATCCTGTATAATAGAATATGTTGTAAAAATGGTCCGTTGGTCAAGGGGTTAAGACACCGCCTTTTCACGGCGGTAACACGGGTTCGAATCCCGTACGGACTATAATGAAACTGTCACGGAGTGGCAGTTTTTTTCTATTTGGTAAGATACCTCGAAAAAAATGACCAAATAGTTTAAAAAACGTACAGAATAGAAAAAAGCTCCAAAAAGTCTCCTATCTTTTATAAAATACAATTAAAAGAAAAGGAGAACATATGGAATTCAATAAAATGTATCAAAAAGTTAAATTTATCGTACGAAAATGTGAAAAAGAGTATTACATTCAATTGTGGGAAAAAGATGATTGGGAACAAGAAGGGCAATTAACCTTGTTTGAACTCTATCAAAAAAATCCAGAAATTGAAACAAACGAAGAAATGCTCTATACATATTTCAAAACAAAATTCAGAAATCATGTAAAAGATAAGTTAAGACAACAAGAAAGTGATAAACGAAAATTAAACAAGCTTCCTTATGTTGAAATTGGTGAAATCAGTCATAGAATTTCATCTAGACAAATGTATCTAGATGAACTAGTCGTTCTAAAAGACACATTAAAAAAATTTAAAGAAAAGTTAAATCCAGAAGAGAAACTTCAATATGAAGCACTAATGAGTAATAAACGTTGTTTAGGAAAAAGCAAAATGAAGAAAAAATTGGAAACCTATTTAAAGGATTTTAAAGATTCAATTTAAATGTGAACTTGCGCCCAAATAACCCAATCCCCCAACAAAATAAAAAAACTTAGAAAAAAGTATTGACAGATAAGAAATGGCGTGATATACTAATATAGTT
>NZ_JAAPAW010000004.1:0-205097 GCF_014435245.1 Streptococcus sp. IMAU 99161
CACGACGGTACAGCTAAGGCCCTTGTAGCAACTGTAGGTACAATCGCTGATAAAGAGTTCAACAACCGTGTCACTCCACCAACAGAACCTAAGTTCCAACCAGAGAAGTATGTATTGAATGCAGAGAAATTCTCAATCACTGATAACAAACTTCTTGATGATGATTCTGAATTGGCTGATAAGTACGCAGATACAAATGCCAACCCATATGTGGATGGTACTGCAAACAACGAAGCTGAAAACATCAATACTAAGACTGTTAACCGTGGCGACAAGTTGGTTTACCAAGTATGGTTGGATACAACTAAATTTGACGCTAACAACAAGGATAACATCCAATCAGTAGGAATCTCAGATGACTACGATGAAGCTAAGTTGGAACTTGACGCTACTAAGATTAAAGCGTATGACTCTGTAACAGGCGCAGATGTAACAACTAAATTCGATATCACTGTGAACAATGGTGTGATTACAGCTAACCTGAAAGATGGCTTCACGAAGTCACTTGGCGACGCTGAAAACACTCAAATCATTGATACAACGAAATTCGCATTTGGACGCTACTACAAGTTCGACATCCCAACAACAGTGAAAGCTGATGTTCCTGGCGGAGTTGATATCGAAAATACAGCGGCTCAAGTTGTAAACTACTACAACCCAACAACTAAGAAAGTTGAAAAACCAAGCAAACCAACTGAAAAACGTGTCAACAACGTACCAGTTGATGTGTCATTCAACTTCACTAAACGTTTGGAAGGCCGTGAACTGAAGGCTAATGAATTCAGCTTCGTGCTTAAAGATTCAACAGGTAAAGTTGTTCAAACAGTAAGCAATGATGCAGCTGGTAACGTTTCATTCTCACCACTCAGCTTCAAGAAGGGTGAAGAAGGTGTACACAACTACACTGTAGAAGAAGTGAAGGGAACAGACGCAACCGTTACATACGATACAATGAAAGCAACTGTAGCAATCACAGTATCACACGACGGTACAGCTAAAGCCCTTGTAGCAACTGTAGGTGCAATCGCTGATAAAGAATTCAACAACCGTGTGACTCCTCCGGAAGAGCCTAAGTTCAACCCTGAAAAATATGTTGTTTCTGAAGCGAAATTCGACGTAACAGGTACAAAACTCGTTGACGATGATAAAGAATTGGCTAATAAGGTTGCGGATACAAACGCTAACCCTTACGCTGATGATGCATCAAACAACGAATTGGAAAACTTGAATACTAAGTCAGTGAAACGTGGTCAAAAACTCTACTACCAAGTATGGTTGGATACTACTCAATTTGACGCAAACAACAAGGATAACATCCAAACAGTTGGTATCACAGATGACTTCGATGAAACTAAGTTGACTGTGAATGCTTCAGACATCAAGGCATACGATTCAGTATCAGGCGCAGATGTTACATCTAAGTTCGATATCTCAATCGCTAACGGTGTGATCACAGCTGACTTGAAAGATGGCTTCACGAAGTCACTTGGCGACGCTGAAAACACTCAAATCATTGACACAACTAAGTTCGAGTTTGGACGCTACTATAAATTTGATATTCCAGCAACAGTGAACGCAGACGTTCCTGGCGGTGTGGATATCGAAAATACAGCAGCTCAAGTTGTAAACTACTACAACCCAACAACTAAGAAGGTTGAAAAACCAAACAAACCAACTGAAAAACGTGTAAATAGTGTTCCAGTTGACATCGAATTCAACTTCACTAAACGTTTGGAAGGTCGTGAGCTGAAAGCCAACGAATTCAACTTCGTGCTTAAAGATTCAACCGGTAAAGTTGTTGAAACAGTAAGCAATGATGCATCTGGTAACGTTAAATTCTCTAAACTTGAATTCAAGAAGGGTCAAGAAGGCGTACACAACTACACTGTAGAAGAAGTCAAAGGAACAGACGCAACTGTCACTTACGATACGATGAAAGCAAATGTAACAGTAACCGTTTCACATGACGGAACTGCTAAACTTCTCGTAGCGAAAGTTGGCGAAATCGCGGACAAAGAATTCAACAATACTGTTCGTCCTCCGGAAGAACCTAAGTTCAACCCTGAAAAATATGTTGTTTCTGAAGCGAAATTTGACGTAACAGGTACGAAACTCGTTGATGATGATAAAGAATTGGCTAACAAGGTTGCGGATACAAACGCTAACCCATACGCCGATGATGCATCAAACAACGAATTGGAAAACTTGAATACTAAGTCCGTGAAACGTGGTCAAAAACTTTACTACCAAGTATGGTTGGATACTACTCAATTTGACGCTAACAACAAGGATAATATCCAAACAGTTGGTATCACAGATGACTACGATGAAACTAAGTTGACTGTGAATGCTTCAGACGTCAAGGCATACGATTCAGTTACTGGCGCAGATGTTACATCTAAGTTCGATATCTCAATCGCTAACGGTGTGATTACAGCTAACCTGAAAGATGGCTTCACGAAGTCACTTGGCGACGCTGAAAACACTCAAATCATTGACACGACTAAGTTCGAGTTTGGACGTTACTATAAATTTGATATTCCAGCAACAGTGAACGCAGACGTTCCTGGCGGTGTGGATATCGAAAATACAGCAGCTCAAGTTGTGAACTACTACAACCCAACAACTAAGAAGGTTGAAAAACCAAACAAACCAACTGAAAAACGTGTAAATAGTGTTCCAGTTGACATCGAATTCAACTTCACTAAACGTTTGGAAGGTCGTGAACTGAAAGCTAACGAATTCAGCTTCGTGCTTAAAGATTCAGAAGGTAAAGTTGTTGAAACAGTAAGCAACGATGCGGCTGGTAACGTTAAATTCTCTAAACTTGAATTCAAGAAGGGTCAAGAAGGCGTACACAAGTACACTGTAGAAGAAGTGAAGGGAACAGACGCAACTGTCACTTACGATACGATGAAAGCGAATGTAACAGTAACCGTTTCACATGACGGCACTGCTAAACTTCTCGTAGCGAAAGTTGGCAATATTGCGGATAAAGAATTCAACAATACTGTTCGTCCTCCAGAAACTCCTGATTTCAATCCAGAGAAATACATCTTGAACGAATCCAAATTCGATCTTACAGGTGTGAAACTTCTCGACGATGATAGTGAGTTGAAGAATAAGGTGGCAGACACAAATGCCAACCCATATGCGGACGGCACTGCCAACAACGAAGCTCAAAATATCAATACGAAGACACTCAAGAAAGGTGATAAAGTATACTACCAAGTATGGTTGGATACAACTAAATTCACTGAAGCACACAATATTCAATCTGTTGGTGTGACAGATAAATATGATAGCGAAAACTTGAATATCAACGTAGCAGATATTAAAGCATACGACTCTATAACAGGAGAAGATGTAACAGCTAAGTTTGACATCAAGCTTGAAAATGGTCTCATCACTGCAACATCTAAAGCAGATCTTACTAAGTCTCTTGGTGATGCAGAAAATACCCAAGTCATCGACACAACTAAGTTGGCCTTTGGACGTTACTACAAGTTTGAAATTCCTGCAGAAATTAAACAAAGTGCACAAGATGGTGTGGACATTGAAAATACTGCATCTCAAACAGTTCACCAATATGACCCAACTCATAAGACAGTGAACAAGCCAAACAAACCAACTGAAAAACGTGTTGTAAATATTCCAGTTAAGGTACAATTCCAATTCACTAAGAAATTGGAAGGACGCACATTGAAAGCTGGTGAATTCAGCTTCGTTCTAAAAGACGAAAAAGGCAATGTGATCGAAACTGTGAAGAATGACGCAGATGGTAAGATTACCTTCTCAAATCTTGAGTTCAAACGTGGTGAAGAAGGAACTCACCTCTACCATGTAGAAGAAATTCGTGGTACAGATTCTAGCGTTGTTTACGATAAGATGGTTGCGACCGTTGGTATCGTGGTGAATAAAGAAGGTAAGGTATTAGTGGCTACTACTAAGTTGCCAGAAGATACAGAGTTTAACAACACTGTTATTCCGCCAACAACACCACCAACACCGCCAACAACACCGCCAACTCCTCCAACACCACCAACAACACCGCCAACTCCTCCAACGCCACCAACAACACCACCAACGACTCCTCCAACACCACCAACACCAACAACTCCACCAGCTCCAGGACTTCCAAACACTGGTGAAGAACAATCAGTATCAGCTGCATTGTTAGGTGCTGCACTTGGTATGGTTGGACTTGCTGGACTTGCAAAACGCAAGAAACGTGAAGACTAAAATTGAGGAGACATCAACAATTTTGTAGATGAGGCGACAATTTTAGATCCAATACGAAGAGGCTTTGCTCGAAAGAGCAGGGCCTCTTTGTTATGGAAAATAAAAAAATATACAGGTAAATAGTGAAATTTTTTAGAAATTCTGTAACTAGTTTCAGAAAATTTTCATTGACTTGTAGGCGATAAAACAGTATACTAGAAAAGCAATTTGAAGTTTCAAACTGCCGGCAACAAGGGGAATGAATCTGCTTTGAATTGGAAAAGAGTAGGGTTTGGAGTGGAAGAACTTCACACCCTTATTGTCGTCAGTTACCCTATTAAATAAAGGTCTGTGATACAAACGCAGGCTTTTATTTTTTTGCATAATTATAAATGTTCACAGAATCCTTTTTTCGTCAGTTTCTCAGTATGATTCTCTTGATTTCGAAAAAGCAGATGTTTCAAGAAATATTGTGAATTTTTTATAGGCTCTCTTCCATATTTATGTTACAATAAAACTACTATTATCGAAGGGAGACACTATGATTAATTCAATTGTTTCACAAGGCTTGATCTGGGCCATTCTTGGTTTGGGGATCTTTATGACCTTCCGAATTCTAGATTTTCCAGATATGACGACAGAAGGTTCCTTCCCGCTGGGAGGAGCGGTGGCGGTGACCTTGATTACCAAGGGGGTCAATCCCTTGGTAGCAACCTTAGCTGCCATTGGAGCAGGGTGTCTAGCGGGACTCGCGACAGGACTTCTCTATACAAAAGGGAAAATCCCCACACTTTTATCGGGGATCCTCGTGATGACATCGTGTAACTCGGTCATTCTCTTTGTCATGCAACGGGCCAATCTGGGGCTTTTGGGTTATAAAAAAATCCAAGATTTTCTTCCCCTTTCCAGTGGTCTCAACGAAATCCTGGTTGGTTTGATCTTTGTGGGTCTCGTGATTCTCGGTTTGATTTTCTTCTTGGATACACGCTTGGGCCAAGCTTATATCGCGACGGGAGACAATCCTGATATGGCGAAAAGTTTTGGGATCAATACGGACCGAATGGAACTGATGGGTTTGGTGATTTCAAATGGAATTATTGCCCTTTCTGGTGCGCTAATGGCCCAGCAAGAAGGCTATGCGGATGCATCACGTGGGATCGGGGTCATCGTTATTGGACTTGCTAGCCTCATTATTGGAGAGGTTCTCTTTTCAAATGTCACCTTGACGGAGCGTCTGCTCAGTATTGCAATTGGTTCCATCGCCTACCAATTTTTGATCTGGGCTGTGATCGCCCTTGGCATCAATACCAGCTACATTCGAATCTTCAGTGCCTTGATCTTGGCTATCTGCCTGATGATTCCAACCTTTAAAGGAAAAATCATGAAAGGAGCGAAATTCAGTAAATGACAGCAGTTGTAGAATTAAAAAATGTAACCAAAGCTGTGAGCAATGGGATGAATGAAGAAAAAGTCATTCTGGATGATGTCTCCTTGGAAATTCGAGAGCATGATTTTATCACGATTTTGGGGGGTAATGGTGCTGGAAAATCAACCCTTTTTAATACGATTGCAGGGACCCTTCCAGTGAGCAGTGGCAAGATCTATATTTTGGGGGAAGATGTGACCAATTACTCTCCTGAAAAGAGAGCCAAGTATCTATCACGGGTCTTTCAAGATCCAAAAATGGGAACAGCACCTCGGATGACAGTAGCTGAAAACCTCTTGGTTGCCAAGTTCCGTGGAGAAAAACGGGGCTTGATTCCGCGTCACTTGGCAAGCTATAAAGAAGAGTTTCAAACAGTTCTTGCTAAGATCGGCAATGGCTTAGAAAAGCATATCGATACAGCGGTTGAATTTCTTTCAGGGGGACAACGCCAGGCGTTGAGTCTGTTGATGGCTACCTTGAAACGTCCAGAACTCTTATTGCTAGACGAACACACAGCCGCCTTGGATCCAAAAACGAGTCAGGCTCTGATGACTTTGACAGATGAATTTGTGAAACAAGACGCCCTCACAGCCCTGATGATCACCCACCATATGGAAGATGCTTTGAAATACGGCAATCGCTTGATTGTCATGAAAGACGGGCACATTATCCAAGACCTCAACCAAGAAGAAAAAGCTCAAATGAACATAGCAGACTACTATCAATTGTTTGAGAAAGAATAAGATACAAAGGGCGTAGCGGGTACAGTCAAAATAGGGAGTAGGACAGAAGCGATATGATTTATGAACGCTTCGTCGTCCTACCCCCACAAGGCTGATTAGGATTTCTTCTGAGCTAATCAAGCGAGAGAAGAAGCCAATCAGCTACTGCGTCTGGAATTTATTGCTATTATAGCTTGCGTTTTTTCACACAGCATTTAGGGCGTGTTCAATTCGTGTAACGGCAAGTACTATGGTACCTTGCCTACACGACCCACTAACTCCTCAGGTGGATGGTATCGATTCACCTTCGTCCTGTCTGTCGCATTCTGCTAAGATGCCGAAGCGGATACAGTCAAAATAGGGAATAGGACAGAAGCGATATGATTTATGAACGCTTCGTCGTCCTACTTCCTTTTTATTTTCTAAAAAACAAATGATAGCTTATAAATATACTATATGGATTGAACGGGTGCTTTATAAAAGGGGAATTCTTATAAATAGTGCTTTAAAAAACCGTATAAAAATAGAAACTAGTTTCAGGTGGAATCGCTTGCTAAAGAGAAGAAGGAGACGTATAATATAAATAGAAGGATAAAGAAGGGACTGGTCACCATGACTGATCAAGATTATTAGTGGTTACTTCGTTTTAGGTCTGTTTTTCTGACATTTGTTGATGCTCTTTTCTAAAAGAGTCGTTGGGCTGTGTATCGAATCGATTGGACAGTCGGGCAAGCCTGCTAAGTTTGTCGGATCATATGAGAAAACGTGGAAATAGTTGGTAGAAGCTTTTGTGAAGGTTTTCAAACTTCAATGTGTCCAATCGAACATTTATTGAAATGTAGGATTGCAAAGAAAACCTCTGGTATTTTACAAAAATACTATTACATGAAATAAACGTCAAAAAACATTGTTGTATTAGCCGAAAGGTTAATGGCACCATGTCGGAAAAACAGACCTGGCCTCTAGTCCCGTAAGACTGGAGGCCCTTCCTATTCGCAAACTCAAAAAGGAGGTGAGAGGATGGGATTGTCGTATGCACAAGACTACAGTTGCAGAGATCATTTTAGAAAGAGAGCGTTGGAGCGCTTTGGAGTGGATGATCAACACCTGAAACGTTGGATCAATCAACACCTGCCCTCTCTCTCGCCTTATGAGAGTGATGTGCTCCAACCTGCTGATACAAAAACTTATGTATCGAGTGATGGTGTTATTTTTGTCTGTAACATCAAAAGCCGAGAATTTATCACTTGTTTTAAGGCAGTGAATTACCAGGAAAACAGTGAGGAAGACGAGGCTTATACAGACATTCATGAAAGCAATGTCTCTGACTTTAAAAAGGATCTCACCCATTTGCTCAATCGCTACCGACTCAAGGAAGCCAAGGAGCTGTTTGAAAATATTGAGGATGATTTAGATGACTTTTATCATCTCTCTCAAGCGGTGAAGACGGGTCAATTGAGTGAGCGCAATTTTAAGCGTCTTGAAGAATTGCTCAGTAAGTTTCATGTGATCAAGGCTGCGATGCGGATCATTGAAAATAAGCGGGGAGATTATCATCTTTAGAGGGTCTTTTCCCCCTAAAAATTGGCGCCTAGAAGCCCTTTCATCTGTTTCAGATGAGGGGGCTTTTTGCTAGGGTGTGTTTTTGAAAAAAATAGAAAAAAATTGTATAATAGAATAGATATGCAAGAATTTGCAAAGCTGTAATTCGACTTGGGCAGCCAAGGACCGTAAGTATTAAAAAATCTATCAATTAAAGGAGAAAACAGTGAGTATTAAATTAGTCACTCTCGGTGGTGTTCGAGAAAATGGGAAAAATCTCTACATCGCTGAAGTAAACGATTCAATTTTTGTCCTGGATGCAGGACTGAAGTATCCAGAAAATGAACAACTTGGGGTGGACGTTGTCATCCCCAATATGGATTATCTTTTTGAAAACAAAGACCGTATTGCAGGCGTTTTCTTAACCCATGGGCATGCGGATGCCATCGGTGCCTTGCCTTACCTTTTGGCTGAGGCAAAAGTTCCTGTGTTTGGAACGGAGCTAACGATTGAGTTGGCCAAGCTCTTTGTCAAAGGAAATGATAGTGTTAAGAAATACAATGACTTCCATGTGATTGATCAAAATTCTGAGATTGAATTTGGAGATGCGGTTGTGTCCTTCTTTCAAACAACCCACTCCATCCCTGAAAGTATTGGTGTTGTCATTGGAACTTCTGAGGGAAATATCGTCTATACAGGCGACTTTAAATTTGACCAAACAGCGAGTGAGTCTTACGCGACAGACTTTGCCCGTCTAGCTGAAATCGGGCGCGAAGGGGTTCTTGCGCTTTTGAGTGATTCGGCCAATGCGGATAGCAAGGTACAGGTCGCTAGTGAGCAAGAAGTCGGCGATGAAATCTTAGATACGATTGCCAACTGGGATGGGCGTGTGATCGTTGCAGCCGTTGCCAGCAACCTTTCTCGGATCCAGCAGGTCTTTGATGCCGCAGCTGAGACTGGTCGCCGGGTCGTCTTGACAGGTTTTGATGTGGAAAACATCGTCCGGACAGCTATTCGCTTGAACAAGTTGTCCCTTGCCAATGAAAAACTCTTGATCAAGCCGAAAGAAATGAGCCGGTTTGAAGATCATGAATTGATCATTTTGGAAACAGGCCGGATGGGTGAGCCCATTAATGGGTTGCGCAAGATGTCGATTGGTCGTCACCGCTATGTGGAAATCAAAGATGGGGATTTGGTCTACATCGTTACAACACCTTCTATTGCCAAAGAAGCCGTGGTGGCTCGTGTGGAAAATATGGTCTACCAAGCAGGTGGGATTGTTAAGTTGATTACGTCTAGTTTGCGCGTGTCTGGCCACGGAAATGCGCGGGATTTGCAGTTGATGATCAATCTGCTTCGTCCGAAGTATCTCTTCCCAATTCAAGGAGAGTACCGGGAGTTGGATGCCCATGCACGGATTGCCATGGAAGTTGGGATTTTGCCTGAAAATATCTTCATTCCAAAGCGCGGTACAGTCATGGAGTATGAAAAGGGAGATTTCGTCCCTGCAGGGAGCATCTCAGCTGGAGATGTTATGATCGATGGGAATGCCATTGGGGATGTGGGCAATATCGTCCTTCGTGACCGTAAAGTCTTGTCAGAAGATGGAATCTTTATTGTAGCCATTACGGTAAACCGCAAAGAAAAGAAGATTATTTCCAAAGCGCACGTGCACACTCGTGGATTTGTCTATGTCAAGAAGAGTCGGGATATTCTCCGTGAAAGTTGTGAATTGGTCAACCAAAGCGTTGAAGACTACCTTGCACAGGACAACTTTGACTGGGGTGAATTAAAAGGATTGGTACGTGATCATTTGTCTAAATTCTTATTTGAACAGACCAAATGTCGTCCGGCGATTTTACCAGTCGTGATGGAAGTGAAATAATAAATGAGATTGAAACACTTGGTGGCCAGAGGCTTGCCGAGTGTTTTTGACAGTAGAAAGAGGAAAGTAAATGGCAGTTATGCAGATTGAGTATTATTCAGAGGCCTTGAAGATGGAGTGGGGTGTGTCCGTTCTTTATCCTGATGCGTCGCGCGTGGAAAATCCAGCAGATAAGGATATTCCAGTTCTTTATCTCTTACACGGAATGAACGGCAATCATCATTCTTGGCTGAAGCGAACCCATGTGGAGCGCATTTTGCGAAATACCAATCTGATCGTGGTCCTACCCAATACCAATAATGGTTTTTACACAGATACGCAGTATGGATACAACTATTACACGGCCATTGCGGACGAATTGCCAGAGACATTAGCCCGTTTCTTCCCTCATATGACTAAAAAACGGGAGAAAACTTTTATCGCAGGCTTGTCGATGGGAGGTTACGGCTCAATGCTCTTGGCTCTCAAGACCAATCGCTTTTCTCATGCGGCGAGTTTTTCCGGTGCCCTGAGTTTCCATGGGATGACCTTTGAAAAGAATGATCTGGAAAAACCGGCCTTTTGGAAGGGGATCTTTGGAGAGGTAAACGATTGGACGACGAGCCCTTACTCACTAGAGTCGGTTACTAAGAAGTTCTCCGATAAAAAGACCAAGCTTTGGATCTGGTGTGGAGAGCAGGATTTTCTCTATGAAGCCAATCAATTTGAGGCTAAGGAATTGGAGAAACTGGGTTTGGATGTCACTTATAGCCACAGCCCAGGCAAGCACGAATGGTTTTACTGGGAACGTGAGTTGGAGCACTTCTTACAAACCCTACCAATCGACTTTGAACTAGAAGAACGGTTAGAATAAGATACAAAGGGCGTAGCGGATACAGTCAAAATAGGGAATTCGACGTAGAATCCAAAAGATTCTAGGAGAATTCATCTTTTTGACACAATCCGCAGCCCGTGTTCAATTCGTGTAACGGCAAGTACTATGGTACCTTGCCTACACGCCTCACTAACTCCTCAGGTGGATAATATCGATCCACCTTCGTACTGTCGCATTTCGTTAAGATACAAAGGGCGTAGCGGATATAGTGAAAATAGGGAGCAGGATAGAAGCGCTTGAATGCAAGCAGGTTTCTATCCTGCTTTTTTGGTGCAACAAAGGGAATTAATTTTTCCTAATCTATTTACCTATAAAAGTCAAGGATTTTGCTTGACTTTTTCTTCACAAAGTTTTAGAATGATAGCGAAATCGTGAAAATGATTTTTGTTGTATGGTGAGTTAGGCCATTGAAGTTACTAACTTTTATAGTGCAATTGGAGGTACAAATATGTCTAAAGTTGCTATTGTTACAGGTGCAGGTCAAGGGATTGGTTTTGCAATTGCAAAACGTTTAGTTCAAGACGGCTTTAAAGTCGGAATCTTGGACTACAATGCAGAAACAGCTGAAAAAGCTGTTGCAGAATTGTCAGCTGAAAATGCTTTTGCTGTTGTAGCAGATGTATCTAAACAAGCAGAAGTTGCTGCGGCCTTCCAAAAAGTTGTTGATCACTTTGGTGATTTGAATGTTGTTGTCAACAATGCCGGTGTAGCACCAACGACTCCACTTGCTACTATCACAGAAGAACAATTCCATCGTACATTTAATATCAATGTCGGTGGTGTGATCTGGGGTGCTCAAGCTGCGCAAGCGCAATTTAAAGCCCTTGGTCACGGTGGTAAAATCATCAACGCCACTTCTCAAGCTGGTGTCGTTGGGAATCCGAACTTGACTGTCTATGGTGGTACTAAATTTGCGGTTCGTGGGATTACACAAACTTTGGCGCGTGATTTGGCTGACTCAGGCATTACTGTCAATGCCTACGCACCAGGTATCGTTAAGACTCCAATGATGTTTGATATTGCCCATGAAGTTGGTAAAAATGCAGGTAAAGACGACGAATGGGGTATGCAAACATTCGCAAAAGACATCACTTTGAAACGTCTGTCTGAACCTGAAGATGTGGCTGCTGCTGTTAGCTTCCTTGCTGGCCCAGATTCAAACTACATCACTGGTCAAACTATCATCGTAGATGGTGGTATGCAATTCCATTAATCAATAAAGAATAGCTAGTTCGCTTGAAGAGGATCCAGGCGAATGGGGGACTAAGATCTATTTTTAAAATAGCTCTCGGTCCCTTTTTTGCGGGGCACGTGATAAGGTTCTCCGTGATGAGGTGCTCCATGTTGAGAAGGTAGAGGGGTTTGTATGTTACTCTATAGGGTTCTGAATCAGCAAGGACTTTCTAAAAGGTCACTTATTCATTTTAGTCTGGCTGTCTTTGTGGTATAATAAGAACGATTGAATAAATGCGCTAGTGATAGCGAACAAGATTATAGGAGAGAAACATGGCAAAAGATATTCGTGTGCGTTATGCACCAAGTCCAACGGGATTATTACACATCGGAAATGCGCGTACTGCATTGTTTAACTACCTTTATGCACGTCATTATGGCGGTACCTTTATTATTCGGATTGAAGATACGGACCGCAAGCGCCACGTCGAAGACGGGGAACGTTCACAGCTTGAAAACCTTCGTTGGTTGGGGATGGATTGGGATGAAAGTCCTGAAACACACGAAAACTATCGCCAATCAGAACGGTTGCCACTTTACCAAAAATACATTGACCAACTCTTGGCGGAAGGGAAAGCCTATAAATCTTATGTAACAGAAGAAGAATTGGCAGCAGAACGTGAACGCCAAGAAGCAGCTGGAGAAACACCTCGATACGTCAATGAATACCTCGGAATGAGCGAAGAAGAAAAAGCAGCCTATGTAGCAGAACGTGAAGCTGCAGGGATTGTTCCAACCGTTCGTTTGGTGGTCAATGAAGCTGGTATCTACAAGTGGCATGACATTGTTAAGGGTGATATCGAGTTTGAAGGGGCTAATGTCGGTGGTGATTGGGTCATCCAAAAGAAGGATGGCTATCCAACTTACAACTTTGCCGTCGTCATCGATGACCATGAAATGAAGATTTCTCATGTTATTCGTGGAGATGACCACATTGCCAATACACCAAAACAATTGATGGTTTATGAAGCACTTGGCTGGGAAGCTCCTGAGTTTGGTCACATGACCTTGATCATTAACTCTGAAACGGGTAAGAAGTTGTCTAAACGGGACACCAACACCCTTCAGTTCATCGAAGACTACCGTAAGAAAGGGTACCTTCCAGAAGCAGTCTTTAACTTTATCGCTCTTCTTGGTTGGAACCCTGGTGGAGAAGACGAAATCTTCTCTCGCGAAGAACTCATCAAACTCTTTGATGAACATCGTCTCAGCAAATCGCCTGCAGCCTTTGACCAAAAGAAATTGGACTGGATGAGCAATGACTACATCAAGAATGCAGATCTTGAAACAATCGTCGCAATGGCGAAACCATTCCTCGAAGAAGCAGGGCGCCTAACAGACAAAGCTGAGAAGTTTGTAGAACTTTACAAGCCACAAATGAAGTCAGTGGATGAAATCGTTCCATTGACAGACCTTTTCTTTGCAGACTTCCCAGAGTTGACAGATGCAGAAAAAGAAGTCATGGCAGCTGAAACAGTACCAACCGTTTTGGAATCCTTCAAAGCAAAACTCGAAGCAATGTCAGACGACGAGTTTGTGGTAGAAAATATCTTCCCACAAATCAAAGCGGTTCAAAAAGAAACAGGCATCAAAGGGAAGAACCTCTTTATGCCAATTCGGATTGCCGTTTCTGGAGAAATGCATGGTCCAGAATTGCCAGAAACCATTTTCTTACTTGGCCGTGAAAAATCAATTGAGCACATTGAACGGATGTTGAAGAAGATTGCTTAAGCCTCTCTATACCGGGATTTGTATGTAGTTTATAAGGGATTGGAAATTAGTTTTCCAGTCCTTTTTTTCGTCTGTTAAAAAGCTCATTTTTTTCAAAAATTTGCCCCGGTTTGACAAAAATACTACTATGAAAGCGATTTCATTACTAATTAAGGGTAAGATTATAAAAAAATAGCAATAACTAATGATAATTGCTTCCAAAAACCTCCATGGTAGTCTATAATAGTAGGGCAATAAAAAATGTAAATAAGGAGACAACATGTTTTTTAAACGTTCAAACGGTGAATTCCGTGAAACCGATCGTGTCACTCGTTTTAAATTGATTAAATCAGGTAAGAACTGGTTGCGCGCGGCTACTTCTAACTTTGGTCTTTTGAAAGTGATCCGTGGTCAAGTTGAAAAGACTGTCGTGGCTGAAGTTCGTGAAGACGAAGTTTCTGCTACAGAAATGACTAGTCGTGGCTTGTTGAAAGGGATTGTAGCAGCAGGAGCTATTTTTGGTGCAGCTACAGTTGCCAACACTGCAAAGGCTGATGAAACTGGATCAGACGTAGTGACTGCTTCTGAGCTTTCTAGCCAAGCACTTGTAGAGCAAGGAAGTACAGTCCTTGGTACAACTTCAACAACTGAATCTCAATCTGAATCAACTACAGAATCAACTACTGAATCTACAACAGAATCAGCAAGTGCTTCTGCTTCAGTGAGCGCTTCAACTTCTGTTAGTGTATCCGCTTCTCACTCAGCTTCATTGAAGGAACATGCTTCAACAGAAGTTTCAACAGCTTCTAGTGAATCAGCTGTAGTAGCTGGATCTGAATCTGCTTCAGAAACTACTGCACCTGTAAAGACTGAAGACAAAGTTATTTTGGAACAAAATGCTTCAGAAGCAGTCTTGTTGAACAAGATCGCAAGCGACTACTCAGCGACAGTTTCAGTCCCTGAAAAGAAAGCAGCTCTTGATGCCGCAATTGCTAAAGTTCAAACAGAATTGACAGCAAGCAACAGCTTGATCAATGCCAATGCTTCTGCTCAATCATACGCAGACCAACGCGAACGCTTGAGCAAGTCAGTAGATGACATGATGGCAACCTTGACAGCGGCTGGATTTACTGGAAATGCTACTGTAGATGGTGCTCCAGCAGTTACTGCACAGTTGGCACCAATTTCAACAAGAACTAATGGAACGACAGTTCCAGTTATTACAGATGCAAACGGCGCAACAATTGAAGATACTGCCTTCAGCAAATCTGGTTATGCTTTGGATCCAAACGCTAATCGTTTCACTTTCGGTGTATGGCAATTCCTTAAAACAGATCATTCAACTGGGGCGAAAACAAACTTTGATTACTATGCTACTCTTGCAGTAGACCGTTCTGCCATCACTGGTAGCCTTTCAGCTAATCCAGATGTTCACTTGCGTATTGTGAAGAAATCTGATGGTTCAGAAGTCTTCACACGTACCATCCATGCTGGTGAAAGCAATATCTCACTTCCAAGCTACATCACTAATAATAACTCTGATGTAACTAACACCTTGACTTACACAGGTGCTAACGGAACTGATCCAGGTAACGTGACCTTCTCATTGGTGAACGCGAACCTTGAGTATGAGACACTTCAAATTCGTGATACAAACTACCCAGGTAATGAAAACGAAGACAAACCAAACGTTCAAACTTCTGTTCCTTATGCAACAGTTGATCAAACAACTCACTATAAGCTTATTCAAGGTAAGTCTACTCCAGGTCAACTTTACAAACCTACTGGAACTGAAACAGATCTAGCAAGCTACACACAAACAGGTCTTGCAGGACAACAATTTACAGCTTCAAACAACCGTGATATCCCTGGTTACAAGCATGTAGCTGCTACAACAGATTCTACTCAAAAAACATCTGGTATCCTTGGTAAGGGTGTTGTTGGTCAAAAATTGGTCGAACTTCAAGGTGGAGCTAACCATTACTACGTGAAACGTATTTCTGAAATCGTGGATACAAATGGTTCAACTGTAACGAAAATTTATGCTCTTGATCCATCACAAGTAAGCAACTTCAGTGCAAGTGATGTCGGTACAGAAGATGTATCTAAATATACACTTCTCTACACATCATCTGTAAATAAAGCTGGTGACACTTGGAAAGCTACTGAATCGAAAACGACTACTGTAAATAGCAAAAATGGAGATTACCATATTGATGTTGTCGAAACTGCAGGTAGCAACTCCCTAGTAATTACTGGTTGGCAGTCTAATACAGAAAAAGTTAACCTTACGCACGATGAAACCAAAGTGACTGAAGGATACGCAAAACCATTTACAGGGGCACCAGATGTATCATTAACACCAGCTGGTCAAGGAAATAATAAATGGAACTTGATTGCCGGACGTAATGCTGATATTGTTGCGAAGACAAAAGTAACAGATTCCACTGGTAAAGTTTCTTACACAGAATTGAAAGGTTTCTCTTCATTCTCAAATAACTACTCAATTCCAACTGCGATTAAACCATCAACTGATGTGAACTATTACTTCGAGAAATTGGGTGATTCTGAGTCTGCATCTCAATCACAATCATTCTCAAACTCTGCTTCAAACTCACAATCACTTTCAGAAGTAGTGTCTAAATCACAATCAGTATCGCAGTCTGAAGTAGTATCTAAGTCACAATCAGTATCGCAGTCTGAAGTAGTGTCTAAATCACAATCTGTGTCACAATCAACATCAGAAGTTGTATCTAAATCACAATCAGTATCGCAGTCAGAAGTAGTGTCTAAGTCACAATCTGTATCACAATCAACATCAGAAGCTGTATCTAAGTCACAATCAGTATCACAATCAGAGGTTGTTTCTAAGTCACAATCTGTGTCACAATCTGAATCAGAAGTAGTATCTAAGTCAGGATCTCAATCAGAATCTGATACAACATCAGCTTCTAAATCTGCATCAGAATCAGTATCTGCTTCGTTGAGCCAATCAGAAGTTGAATCAGCAAGTGTATCTGAGTCACAATCAGAATCTGCATCAACATCAGCGTCTGAGTCAGCAAGCACATCAGAATCTGTATCAGCATCAGCGTCTGAGTCAGCATCAACATCTGAGTCAGCAAGTGCATCAACATCAGAATCAGCATCATTATCAGCATCAGAATCAGCAAGTGTATCTGAGTCACAATCAGAATCAGCATCATTATCAGCATCTGAGTCAGCAAGCACATCAGGATCTGTATCAGCATCAGCGTCTGAGTCAGCATCAACATCTGAGTCAACAAGTGTGTCAACATCTGAGTCGGCATCATTATCAGCATCTGAGTCAGCTTCAACATCATTATCAGCATCAGAATCAGCATCATTATCAGCATCTGAGTCAGCAAGCACATCAGAATCTGTATCAGCATCAGCGTCTGAGTCAGCAAGTGCGTCAACATCAGAATCAGCAAGTACCTCAGTATCTGAATCAACAAGTGCCTCAGTATCTGAATCGACAAGTACCTCAGTATCTGAATCAACAAGTGCCTCAGTATCTGAATCGACAAGTACCTCAGTATCTGAATCGACAAGTGCCTCAGTATCTGAATCAACAAGTGCCTCAGTATCTGAATCGACAAGTACCTCAGTATCTGAATCGACAAGTACCTCAGTATCTGAGTCAGCAAGTGCCTCAGTATCAGCAAGTCAATCAGCATCGACATCTGCCTCAGCTTCAGTATCAGCAAGTCAGTCAGCATCGACATCTGCTTCAGCTTCAGCATCAGCAAGCCAATCAGTATCAGCGTCTGAATCAACTTCAGCATCAGCAAGCCAATCAGTATCAGCGTCTGAATCAACTTCTGTATCGGTAAGTCAATCAGTATCAGCGTCTGCCTCAGCTTCAGTATCAGCAAGTCAGTCAGCATCGACATCTGCCTCAGCTTCAGTATCAGCAAGCCAATCAGTATCAGCGTCTGAATCAGCTTCAACCTCAGTAAGTCAATCAGTGTCAGCATCTGAATCAACTTCGACCTCAGTAAGTCAATCAGTGTCAGCATCTGAATCAACTTCGACCTCAGTAAGTCAATCAGTGTCAGCATCTGAATCAGTATCAAACTCACTTTCTACATCTGTATCTGTTTCAGCTTCAAATTCTTCATCAATGTCTGAAAGTGAAACACCTAAACAAGGTGAAGTGATCATCACTTACATCCGTGAAAATGATGGTAAAGAAATCCAAAAACCTCGTCAAGATACACCAAACTCACCATATGACACACCATATAACACAACTGAGGAAGGTGAAAAACCTAACACGATCAAGACACCAGATGGTAAGACATACAAGATCGTTCCGAAAGGTGACTATCCAGTAGGTAAAGTTGACGGTGACGGACACCTTGAATCTTCTGACCCAATTAAAGGTAAAGTTGATAAACCTAAATCAACCATTACTTACGTTTACAAAGAAGTGAAGGGTAATGTTTACGTTCACTATGTTGATGTTAATGGTAACAAGATTAAAGACGATGTCACTGATGAAAAAGATCAACCAGTTGATAAAGACTACGATACAGTCGTTGACAACCGTCCACAAACAATCGAGTTCCAAGGTAAGACCTACGAATTGGTACCACAAGGTAACTACCCAGTAGGTCAAGTCGACGAACAAGGTCACTGGAATGGTGATGATGCTACAACAGGTAAAGTCATCGAAGGTGATAAGAATGTTACTTATGTATACAAACTGAAAGAAGATCCAACGAAACCTAAAGAAGGTGACGTTATCATCACTTATGTAGACGAAAAAGGTAAAGAAATCAAGAAACCTCGTCAAGATACGCCAAACTCACCATATGACACTCCATATAACACAACTGAGGAAGGTGAAAAACCTAAGACAATCAAGACACCAGATGGTAAGACATACAAGATCGTACCAAAAGGTGACTACCCAGTAGGTAAAGTTGATAAGGATGGACACTTGGAATCTTCTGATCCAACTAAGGGTAAAGTTGATAAACCACGTTCAATCATCACTTACGTTTACAAAGAAGTGAAAGGTGACGTTTACGTACACTACAAAGACACTGAAGGTAACACCATCAAGACTTCAGTAGTTGACGAAAAAGATCAACCAGTCGACAAAGACTACGATACAGTTGTAGACAACCGTCCAAAAGAAATCCAATACAATGGCAAGACCTATGAATTGGTACCAGCAGGTAGCTACACTGTAGGTAAAGTTGATGGACAAGGTCACCTTGAGTCATCAGACGCTACAACAGGTAAAGTTATCGAAGGACGTAAAGATGTTACATACATCTACAAGCTCAAAGAACAACCAGCACAACCTAAGGGTAACGTTTACGTTCACTACGTAGATGAAAATGGTAACACGATCAAACGTTCTGTTACAGACGAATCTAACCAACCAGTAGGTAAAGATTACGATACAGTTGTGGATAATCGTCCTAAGACAATTGTGACTCCAGATGGTAAAGTTTACGAATTGGTACCACAAGGTAACTACCCAGTAGGTAAAGTTGATGGTGAAGGTCACTTAACGACAACTGATCCAACTACAGGTAAAGTGATCGAAGGTGATAAGAACGTCACTTACGTCTACAAACTTGTGAAAACTCCAAACGTTCCAACACCAAATACTCCAGTACCACCAACTCCAACACCAAACACTCCAGTACCACCAACTCCAACACCAAATACTCCTGTAGATCCAACACCTAATAAACCAATGGATCCAACACCAAATACACCAGTGAACCCAGTTCCTGAGCAACCAGCTCAACCAGCTCCAGCTCTTGAACAACTTCCAAATACTGGTGAAACTGGATCTGTAGCAACCGCTATTCTTGGAGCAGTTGCAGGGGTTGCTGGCGTTGCAGCACTTGGACGTCGCAAAAAAGAAGAAAAATAATCTTCGACTACCATTTCATCCGGTCATTTCATGTATGTGGGACATGAAAAAGGATTCCAGAAAGAGAGCCTTCGGGTTCTCTTTTTGGCTTTTGTTCGCATAAAAATTAGTCTTAATTAGTTACTTTTTGATAAAATTGGTGTATAATAACTCGATATCTTATTTTTAGGGAGCAGGCATGTTTTTTAAACGTTTGAAAGGGGAGTTCCGCGAAACGGAGCGGATCACACGTTTTAAATTGATCAAATCGGGAAAAACTTGGGTGCGGGCGTCCATCTCGCAGTTAGGGCTTTTTCGTGTCCCTCATGCTACTACGTGTGAACCTTTCGAATCAGTATGCCAGCCTGCTCCTAGTTCTTTCTTGAAAGGAATTGTGGCTCTGGGTGCTCTTGCAGGGGCGACAACTCTTGCTAATCCAGTGGTTGCTGAGGAAAATGGTGGGGAAGCAGTGGTTGAATCTGAGACCAATTTATCAACTGGTCTAGTTGGTTCTGATAGCCTTGTCTTGGGGACGACCGCCACTTCGGAGTCATTGGCAGCGAGTCAATCAATGAGTGCATCTGTCTCGCTTTCAGAGACAACTAGCGAAAGCGGTTCTGTAACTCAGTCAGTTTCTTTGAGCGAATCTCACGTTACCAGTCAATTTTCATCTGAATTGCCTACGGAACCGATTGAGAACGTAGCTGAAGCACCAACTCAGCGTTCAGATGAGCAAGTGCAGCGTCTCCAAGCCTTGGCCTTGGATTTGTGCACCTATCGTGAGCAAGCTTTGGAAATCCCTGGGACGGAAACTGCGATTGAGAATGGTGATCTGGCTTTAGAAGCTATTCGAACAGGTTTGTCCAATCCAGCAATTCAAATGGATGCAGTGGAAAGTCAAGCAAAGATCGCTCGCAATCGCTTAGCCAATGCGGTGCTGCGTGCGACATCTGGTCAGCGTGACCCTCGGACAGGTAGCGTGATAACGAAAGAACATGCCTTTCGTGCACCATTTTTCATAAGTGGACCGGGAAATGATCATGTAATCACAGCTTATAATTCAGATCCTATCAAGCTGCAATATATTGTGAGAGAGCGTAATGGTAGCCTTATCCTGACTTATATGGGCTATGCTCCTAATAGTGAGCGGGTCGATGGTGTCTTGGTGCCAAATGCGACCTTGAAGTCTGCCTTTGCACCTATGTTGATTGAAGGGAGAGTAGGTAGTACCGAAATTGTGGAGCCTGGGAAAACCTATCGGATTACTGTTCGGTTCACGAACTCCAATAATCAGTTTATTGATCGCTCTTTCCGTATTAAAGTTTTGCCCCAAAATGATGGAATTCGTAACCCAATTAGGGCTGTGACGACAGAAGTCGTTGTCAATGATCCCAACAATCTGGACCAGGCTGAAAAAGATCAGGTGTGGGAAGCGTTTCGATCTTCCAATCCGAGAATCGTAGGCTCAAAAGATTTCAAGAGTTATTCAGTTTCAGCATCAGGTGTGGTGAGGATTACTTTTAAAGACAACACGGCTAGTGATATGCCGGTGCCTGTGAAAGGTTTACCAGCGCCAACAGTCATGACAAGATTGTTGGAAAAAGCTAATACCCAAACGCCTGTAACTGTAACGGGAGCGAAGCCTGGATCAACCGTTGTTTTGTACAACAATGAGGAAGCAGTCGGAACAGCAGTGGCTGACGCTTCAGGTCGGGCGATAGTGGTTCCTACCGTTCCCTTGCAGTCAGGAGGAGTGAATGCGAAAATTCAGGTCTTATATGGGGATCGTCTCGTCTATTCAGCTGCCAGTAATTATGTGGCGGTGACCATGGATTCGTCGGAATTCAGCCAATCAGTATCTCTTTCGACTAGTCAATTGGAATCGATTGCTACATCACAGTCGGCTTCAACCAGTACCATTGTCTCTCTCTCTGCCTCAGAATCTGTATTCATTTCTGAGTCAGTGAGAGCGTCCCTGTTGAACAGCCAGTCTGGTTCTGAATCTGCCTCAGTCTCCGAATCCCTTAGTGAATCAATTTCAGAATCTATTTTAAGGTCAGAATCGGCAAGTGCATCAGTTTCTGAATCCCAGAATACTTCGGTGATGGAGAGTGAAAGTCAGTCTAGTTCAACTTCTATTTCTGATTCAGTAAGCGCATCTATTTCAGGTTCGATTTCGTATTCCGAGTCAGTCTCATTATCTGAATCTGGAAGTGAATCCCATTCTGCGTCAGTCTCGGAATATCTGTCTGAATCAGTCAGTACATCAGTATTAGTAAGTACCTCAGAGTCGATTTCAAGTTCTGAATCTGTTTCAAATTCAGCATCATTGTCATCGTCAGAATCGATTTCAACCTCCGAGTCAGCTAGTGTTTCGGCTTCAGTGAGCGTCTCTGATTCAGGTTCAATCTCGCACTTCGAGTCAGTTTCAGTATCGGAATCTAGAAGTGAATCCCATTCTGCGTCAGTCTCGGAATATCTGTCTGAATCGGTCAGTACATCAGTATTAGTAAGTACCTCAGAGTCGATTTCAAGTTCTGAATCCGTTTCAAATTCTGTGTCATTATCAGAATCGATTTCAACATCAGAGTCAGCTAGTGTTTCAATTTCAGGATCTCAGAATACATCAGTTCTGGAGAGCCAGTCTAGTTCAACTTCTATTTCTGATTCAGAAAGCAAATTCGTTTCAGGCTCGATCTCGCACTCCGAGTCAGTCTCCAAATCCCTTTCAGCCTCAGTCTCTGACTCAGCACGTATCTCTGAATCGATTAGCATATCTTTATTAGTAAGTGCCTCCGAGTCAATCGTAAGTTCTGAATCCGTTTCAAATTCTGTGTCATTATCGTCGTCAGAATCGCTCTCTTATTCAGCATCAGTCAGTGTTTCAGATTCAGTAAGCGAATCTGTTTCAGGTTCGATCTCGCACTCCGAGTCGGTCTCATTATCTGAATCTGGAAGTGAATACGCTTTGGATAGTGCTTCAACCTCAGTAAGCTTGTCAGTTTCAGAGTCTCAGAGCACTTCTGTCCAGGAAAGTGAATCAATTTCAGTTTCGGTTTCTGATTCAGTGAGCGTCTCTGCTTCAGGCTCAATCTCGCATTCCGAATCGGTCTCAGTGTCTGAATCTAGGAGCGAATCCCTTTCTACTTCAGACTCAGAATCCCTATCTGAATCAGTCAGCATATCTGTATTTGTAAGCACCTCAGAGTCAATTTCAAGTTCTGCCTCAGCATCATTATCGTTGTCAGAATCGCTCTCTTATTCAGATTCAGCAAGTACATCTGCTTCAGTGAGCAGCTCTGATTCGGTCTCAACCTCAACTTTAGAATCGGTTTCAACATCTGAATCTAGAAGTGCATCGTTTTCTGAAAGAGTCTCGGAGTCTTTGCCTGTCTCAGAGTCAATGGTTGAATCTGTCCGGGCTTCAGCCTCAGTCAATGATTCAGTCTCAGTGAGCACCTCAGAGTCCATTTTGATCTCTGAATTCGCTTCAAATTCTGCGTCATTGTCCTTATTTGAATCGGCCTCAACATCGGCCAGTACTTCAGTCTCAGGCTCAACAAGCCATTCTATGTCAATTTCAGAATCTTTACCGTTGTCTGAATTGACCTCAACCTCTGACACAGTTAGTGCTTCTCAGTCACTTAGCCAATCACAACTAGTGATCGAATCATCGAGCAATGTTATCTCTTCTAGTGAATCAGTGTCTCGTACCTCGGATGCCCGTACTTCAGGGAACCTATCTTTATCAACAAATCAAGCGGGTGAAGAACTGCACCATCAGCACTCAGAAGCCCTGCTTCCAAAAACGGGGACAGTAGAGACGACTCACTTTGTAACAGGAGTAGTTGCCTTTCTTGCTGGTCTATCCCTTCTAGGCCTACGGAAACAAAAAGATGAGTAATCTAGTGGGTAAGTAACTCCAATTATCTAGCGAAGGTTGGACACTTGTCCAGCCTTTTTGAGTGCCTTGCAAAAGAAATTGAAAGAATGATGAAACTTTTCATGAAATGTGAAAGCGGATACAGAAATATATTTGCTTTTGGTAACAAATTACTTGAATCTGCATAGCATTCTTGTATAATAATAGTAACTAGATTATATGAGTACAAGGGGTATACCATGCAATTTAAGCGTGCAAAGGGAAACTTTCGGGAAACGGATCGTGTCGTTCGCTTTAAATTAATCAAATCAGGTAAAAATTGGCTTCGGGCATCAACTGCTGCTCTAGGACTCTTTCGTGTGGTTCGGGGGCAAGTAGAGGAGATGGTCAATGCCGAAGTTCCAGAAGATAGTGGTCGTCTTCATAAAGATGGCCAACAGTTATTAAAAGGCTTGGTTGCTGTAGGAACTGTATTTGGAGGAGCTGTTGTGGCTACGACGGCTCAAGCAGAAGAAGTGGCATCTCTTGCGCCGACTGTGTCTGAAACTAAAAAAGAGACATTGGTAGAAGCAGATAGCGTAATTCTTTCTAAGACATCCTCGCTAGATTCTGCCTCCGCTTCTCTATCAACCTCTACCAGTCTTTCTGAAACGACTTCTATTTCCATCAGTGGGCAAGAATCTACCAGTTTGTCAAGCGTTTCTAGTGAATCCACACAAGTTCTAGCTTCAGAATCTGCGGTAGATGAACCAGCGACTACAGATGAAGCTCCCCTACTGGAACAAAACGCTTCTGAAGCAGATCTGCTCCAACAAATCGCAGGGAAATACGCTGCTCAGATACCAGTGCCTGAGCGTAAGGCAGCTTTGGAAGCAGTCATCAATAAGCTACAATCGGAAGTAGCGACTAGCTATCGTTTGGTCCATACTAATGCCAGTGCGCAAGCTTATGCCGAGCAACGCGATCGCTTGGGCAAAGCAGTTGATGAGATGATGACCACCTTAACAGCTGCAGGCTTTGTAGGAAACTCCAATGTAAATGGGAAGCCAGCTATCTCAGCTCAATTGTCTCCAATTTATGAGGAAGTCTATACTGCACCTGATATTTTAGATATAAAACCCAATCCAGATGATCCAAACGGTGCCAGTGTAGAAGACCCCACTCTTGATACACCAGGTTATCTTAAAGATCCTCATCTTGATAAAGATGCTTTAAAGCTTACACCTGAAGAACTTAAAATGTATGCAGATAACCCCTACTTGCATCGCTATACATTTGGAATTTGGGAATTTGTAAATAAACAAGGAAACTCGCTCGGTTACTATGCGACCATGTCGATTGATACCAGTGAAATAGCCCCAGACAAACGAAAAGGAATGGATGTTTATTTCCGTATTGTTCGGAAATCAGATGGGGCAGAGATTTTTTCACAAACAGTATCTCCAAGTAGAACGGGAGAAGAGATCCAATTACCAAAAGAAGTATTGATTGGTGAAGCTCCACTTGGAAACTGGGTTTACAATTCGATACCTTCTGAAGATAACGCGACTTTTGGAATTGTGACGCAAGTTATTCCGGATCAAGCTGTCTTGTTCCGCAGTATTTATGATGTCATGGAGCCTTCGAATCAAGGAAAATTAATTCTAACGTATCCTCGTATCAAAATTCCCTCTATGGTAGGGCAACAATCAACATTTTATAGAGAAGTTGATCCCTATGCTTATCCCTACACTACAGAGTACCAACCAACGGGAAGAGAAAGAGCGTTAATGGAATATAAAATCTATGGGTTGGAAGGCCAACACTATACGGCTTCAAATCCGCGCGAATTCCCAGGTTACGTACAAGTTGCAGCAAGAAATATATCTCCAAATTGGAAAAGTGGGATATTTGATAATAGTAAGAATGGAAAGTCAACAATTGAATTACTAGGTGATGCGCGTGAGCATTTCATTAAAAGTGAAGTTGTCCAGTTGAATCAGAATGGTGATTATTCACTTCGCTACTATGTTTTAGATCCTTCTAAAATTCATGATGTTAGTAGTGGCGATTTAGGCAATACTCAAGTGACTAATGTTTATACACTTGTTTATGAAAAAGACTTTAATCAGGATCGTACGGATAATCTTACTGATTTAGGTGGAACCCGTAGGGTTGAAAGTCAAAACAAGGATTACTTCCTGAATGTGACACCAAGACGGATAGATGAACAACATTTAGAGTTGGATATTACGGGATGGTTCTCTACTAAGGAGACGGTTACTTATACAGATGAGAAAACAGGGATTGAATATACAGTTCCAAAACCATTCACGGAACTTCCAAGCTCACCGTCTGTTAGTAATAATTCAACCATGATTGTAGGAGAGGATGCGACGCCTCACGGAGCAGACGGCTTCTCTAACTTCAAACAAACAATCAAAAAATATGTAGTCCCATACCCATTAATCAGTACCACTTATTATTATCGGAGAATGACACCGTCAGAATCTGCCTCACAATCGCAAAGTTTCTCGACTTCAGCGTCTATCTCAGAGAGTGAGTCACCAACCTCTGAGTCTGCCTCTCGATCACAGTCAGAAGCTAATTCAAAAAATCAGTCGCTGGCAGTGAGTGAATCTTCTGAATCCTTATCGCTATCTGTCTCTACAAGCGAATCTACAGTGCTCGTATCACGATCTATTTCTATGAGCCAATCGGAGTCCTTGGTACAAGCTTCAGCTTCCGTAAGTCAATCTGAGTCGTTGGTGCAAGCTTCAATCTCAGCTAGTCGATCAGAATCGTTGGTCCAAGCTTCGCTTTCTGCGAGCCAATCAGAGTCACAAGTACAAGCCTCGGTTTCGGCGAGTCAATCCGAATCGCAAGTCCAAGCCTCAGTTTCGGCAAGCCAATCAGAGTCACAAGTACAAGCTTCGGTTTCTGCGAGCCAATCAGAGTCACAAGTCCGAGAATCGATTTCAGCAAGTCGATCAGAATCACAAGTCCGAGAATCACGTTCAGTGAGCCAGTCTGAGTCGCAGGTTCTAGCATCGATTTCAGCAAGCCAGTCAGAGTCGTTGGTTCAAGCTTCAACATCTGCGAGTCAATCTGAATCGCTGGTTAAAGAATCAATTTCCGCAAGCCAATCAGAATCGCAGGCTCAAGCCTCGACTTCAGCAAGTCAATCCGAATCGTTAATTAAAGCCTCGACTTCAGCGAGCCAGTCAGAATCGATGGTCCAAGCTTCGGCTTCAGTGAGCCAGTCAGAGTCACAAGTACAAGCCTCGACTTCAGCAAGTCAGTCAGAGTCGTTGGTTAAAGAATCAATTTCCGCGAGTCAGTCAGAGTCGCAAGTTCAAGTTTCGACTTCAGCAAGTCAATCTGAGTCGTTGGTTCAAGCTTCAATCTCAGCTAGTCGATCAGAATCGATGGTCCAAGCTTCGGTTTCGGCGAGCCAATCAGAGTCACAAGTACAAGCCTCGACTTCAGCAAGTCAATCAGAATCACAGGTTCAAGCTTCAGCTTCCGTAAGCCAATCAGAGTCGCAAGTTCAAGTTTCGACTTCAGCGAGTCAATCCGAATCGCAAGTACGAGAATCGATTTCGGCAAGCAAATCTGAATCACAAGTTCAAGCTTCGGTTTCGGCGAGTCAGTCAGAGTCGCAAGTCCAAACTTCGGTTTCCGCGAGCCAATCAGAGTCGCAAGTCCGAGAATCACGTTCAGTGAGCCAGTCTGAGTCGCAAGTTCAAGCTTCGATTTCGGTAAGTCAATCTGAGTCACAGGTTCAAGCCTCAACTTCAGCGAGCCAGTCCGAGTCCTTGGTTCAAGCCTCGGTTTCAGTAAGTCAGTCTGAATTACAGGTTAGAGAATCGACTTCAGCAAGTCAGTCAGAATCGCAAGTTCAATCTTCAATTTCCGCAAGCCAGTCAGAATCACAAGTTCAATCTTCAATTTCCGCAAGCCAATCTGAATCGCAGGTTAAAGAATCAGTTTCGGCAAGTCAGTCCGAATCGTTGGTTAAAGAATTGGTTTCTGCAAGCGAATCTGAATCGTTAATTAAAGTTTCGGTTTCAGCAAGTCAGGCTGAGTCGTTGGTTCAAGCTTCAATCTCAGCTAGTCGATCAGAATCGCAAGTCCGAGAATCGATTTCGGCAAGCCAATCAGAGTCACAAGTACAAGCTTCGATCTCTGCAAGCCAGTCTGAGTCACAGATTCAAGCTTCAATCTCAGCAAGCCAATCTGAATCACAAGTTCAAGCTTCGACTTCAGCGAGCCAATCTGAGTCACAAGTACAAGCTTCGGTTTCTGCGAGCCAATCTGAGTCACAAGTACAAGCTTCGACTTCAGCTAGCCAGTCCGAATCGCAAGTTCAAGCTTCGATTTCGGTAAGCCAATCTGAATCACAAGTACAAGCATCGATTTCAGCAAGCCAGTCCGAATCGCAAGTTCAAGCCTCAACTTCAGCGAGCCAATCTGAATCCCAAGGCCAAGCTTCGATTTCGGTAAGTCAATCTGAGTCACAAGTTAAAGAATCAGTTTCGGCAAGTAAATCTGAGTCACAGGTTAAAGCCTCGACTTCAGCGAGTCAATCAGAATCGTTGGTTAAAGCCTCGGTTTCAGTAAGTCAGTCAGAGTCGTTGGTACAAGCTTCGGTTTCGGCAAGTCAATCCGAATTGCAAGTTCAAGTATCGACTTCAGCAAGCCAATCTGATTCGTTGGTTAAAGAATCAATTTCCGCGAGTCAGTCAGAGTCATTGGTTCAAGCTTCGACTTCAGCGAGTCAATCCGAATCGCAAGTCCAAGCCTCGACTTCGGCGAGTCAGTCAGAGTCGCAAGTTCAAGCTTCGACTTCAGCGAGTCAATCCGAATCTCAAGTTCAAGCCTCGACTTCAGCAAGTCAATCAGAATCGTTAGTTCAAGCTTCAATCTCTGCAAGTCAGTCAGAGTCCTTAGTCCAAGCTTCAATCTCAGCAAGCCAATCTGAGTCGCAAGTCCGAGCATCGATTTCAGCAAGTCAATCTGAGTCACAGGTTCAAGCCTCGACTTCAGCAAGTCAATCTGAGTCGTTGGTCCAAGCTTCGGTTTCGGCAAGCCAATCCGAATCCCAAGTTCAAGCTTCGGTTTCAGCGAGTCAATCAGAATCGTTGGTTCAAGCCTCAGTTTCGGCAAGCAAATCTGAATCCCAGGTTCAAGCTTCGATTTCTGCAAGTCAATCTGACTCACAAGTTCAAGCTTCGATCTCTGCAAGCCAGTCTGAGTCACAGATTCAAGCTTCAATCTCAGCAAGCAAATCTGAATCACAAGTTCAAGAATCGGTTTCGGCAAGTCAGTCAGAATCATTATCTGATGTGGTATCTAAATCAACTTCCTTGTCCCAATCGCAGTCAACATCCGCTGTTGGATCGAAGGAAGTAGTTTCTCAACTTGTTTCTTTGTCTCAATCTACTTCGATGAGCGAGAAAATTTCTGAATCAGCCTTAGTGAGCCAATCTGAATCCTTGGTTCAAGCATCAACTTCAGCAAGTCAATCTGAGTCGTTGGTACAAGCTTCAATTTCAGCAAGTCAATCTGATTCACAAGTTCAAGCTTCAATTTTCGCAAGCGAATCTGACTCCCAAGTCCAAGCTTCAATCTCTGCCAGCCAGTCCGAATCGCAAGTTCAAGCCTTGACTTCAGCGAGTCAATCTGACTCACAAGTTCAAGCTTCGATTTCAGCGAGTCAATCCGAATCGTTGGTTCAAGAATCAATTTTGGCGAGTCAGTCAGAGTCACAGGATAAAGAATCGCTTTCTGCGAACCAATCCGAATCGTTGTCTGATGTAGCATCCAAATCAACTTCTTTGTCCCAATCGCAGTCGACATCAGCCGTTGGATCGAAGGAAGTAGTTTCTCAACTGGCTTCCTTGTCTCAGTCTGTTTCGATGAGTGAGAAACTTTCTGAATCGGCCTCAGCGAGTCAGTCAGAGTCGCAAGTACGAGAATCGATTTCGGCAATCCAGTCTGAGTCCTTGGTCCAAGCTTCGGTTTCGGCAAGCCAATCTGAATCCTTGGTTCGAGAATCACTTTCAGCAAGCAAGTCTGAATTGCAAGTCCAAGAATCGCTTTCTGTGAGCCAATCCGAATCGTTGGTTCAAGCCTCGATTTTAGCGAGCCAATCAGAATCGTTGGTTCAAGCCTCGATTTTAGCGAGCCAATCTGAATCACAGGTTCGAGAATCAGCTTCAGCAAGCCAATCTGAGTCACAGGTTCAAGAATCAGTTTCGGTAAGCCAGTCAGAGTCACAAGTCCAAGCTTCAGCTTCCGTAAGTCAATCTGAGTCACAAGTCCAAGCTTCAGCTTCCGTAAGTCAATCTGAGTCACAAGCCCAAGCTTCGGCTTCAGCAAGTCAATCTGAGTCCTTGCTCCAAGCTTCAATTTCAGCAAGTCAATCTGAATCGCAATCTCAAGCTTCAATGTCTGCTAACCAATCCGAATCACAGCCTGTTTCAAGATCTGTCAAGGTGTCTTATGCGAGAAACTTCTCAAGTAATAGGTCTGCTACGGAACTGGTAATGGCTTCCTCTAGCTTGTCTCACTCAGTTTCTGAGACAGAGACTGAACCAGCACGTCTGGCTTCTAGCCGAGACAAGGTGACTCCTTCTCTACCTGATACGGGAGGAAGAGCTTTGTCTGGTATTTTTGCCACAGGAGTTTCTGCCCTATTATCAGGATTATCTCTCCTAGGTTTCCGTAAAAAAGATAGCCGCTAGTCCATGTGAACTAAAAAGACCGTCTCTCATTGCCGAGAGATGGTCTTTTGGTTGTCGGAGATGTGAAAGAAGAGAGGGATGTGTTATAATGAATGAGGAAGTTTCTGTGAAATAGATGGAGAAGAATACAGGCCAAAGAGGATCGGAGCCCTTTTCTCCTCGTGATTTCACGAAATTTGAAATTGAACGAACAGTTAGAGGAAAGAGATGAAAATCCATTTTACAAATTTATTCGGGCAGTCTCCTCAGAGCGTAGCCTTGATGGCCCAAAACGATATCATGAATGTGGTGCGTGAATTGGGAGTGAACGAATTAGGGATTTATTTCTATGATCATAGCAATGAACCAGAGGGCGAACTGAATTCGCGAATGGATGGGATTTTGGCGAGTGTTGCTTTTGGAGATATTGTCTTTGTGCAATCTCCTTCATGGAATGGGATTGAGTGGGATCGCCGTTTAGTTGATAAGTTAAAACTTCTTCAAACCAAGCTAGTCATGTTCATCCATGATGTCCCACCACTCATGTTTGAAAGCAATTACGATCTTATGCCTGCATACATCGACATGTACAATCAGAGTGATCTGGTGATCGTCCCGTCAGAGCAGATGTACCGCCACCTGGTGTCAGAAGGCCTGATTGTGAAGAAATTTGTTGTACAAAAATTATGGGACTTGACCCACAGTTTGGATCTCTATACTCCCCAATTTGAGAAAAAACTAATCTTTTCAGGCAATCCTTCACGCTTCCCCCATATTATTGACTGGAAATATGATACACCGCTTCATGTCTATGCAGAGCCAGTTGAAGGAGTCGATTATACTAAGGTTCATATGGAAGGCTGGCGGACCAAGCAGGAGTTGCTTTTAGAGCTTTCCAAAGGTGGTTTCGGTCTTGTCTGGGGAAATTCAGAGCATCCGGAGGATGAGAGGGATTACTACAAGGAAAATATTTCCTACAAATTATCGACCTATCTATCAGCGGGTCTTCCGGTAGTCGTGCCAGATTATGTATCAAATGTAGACTATATCCAAGAAAAAGGGCTGGGATTTGTAGCATCTAGTCTCGAAGAAGCCAATCGTCTGGTCCAAGAATGTACAGAAGAAGAGTACGCTCAAATGGTTCAAAAAGCCCAATACACTTCTTACTTGATTCGCAATGGCTATTTTACAAAGAAATTATTTGTCGATGCCTTGATGGCTTTAGGGGAGTAAGATCATCTCAAACAAGATTCTTCAGATCATTATCTGGAGAATTTTTTATTGAAATCGGTACCAAATGGTTCATTTGAAATATTATCAAAGATTAGTGACAAATGAGTTTGGAAACGTCGCAAATTATGGTAAAATAAGTTGAGATAAAATGCCTGTACAGCATAGATTTAGAGGCTCATTTCCGAGATGGAGGAGTCAACGAGTGGAAGAGAAAGTTTAAAAAGAAATGTTAAAACGATCTGAAATAGGAAAGCGATTTTGTTGGACGATTTTTTTCGTCTTTATTTATGTTTTGGGAAGTAAAATTTCCCTGCCTTTTGTGGACCTGTCTAAGGCCTTGAGACTCAACGAAGGGACGGCAACTGGCTTGCAGCTCTCAAGTGCTGTGATGGGAGGAAATCTCCGTGGCATGTCTATCTTTTCGATCGGCCTTTCTCCTTGGATGTCCTCTATGATTTTATGGCGGATGTTTACCGTTTCAAAACGCTTTAACCTCGAAAAAACCAGCTCAGAGATTGTGGAGCGTCGAAAGATGTACGTGACCTTGGCGCTTGCGATTGTCCAGTCCCTGGCTGTGGCCATGTATTTGCCGTTGAAGACAGGCTTGAACTCTGGGCTTGTCATTACGGTCAATACCATGATTATGGTGGCAGGTGCCTTCTTTTTGGTTTGGCTATCCGATCTAAATGCGGCCTTGGGACTTGGAAGTTCGGTGGTCATCATGATGGCTGGTATGGTCCTCTACCTTCCAGAAGACGTGATGCAGACCCTTTCAAATGTCAATAATATCCCACCTATCGCCTATCTTGTCGCTGTGATTTTCCTCTTCGTATTTGTGTTTGTCGCTGTCCTTGTAGAGTACGCCAAGTATCAAATCCCTGTCAATAAATTGGGGATTCATAATGATCTCAAGAGTTATACCTTTTTGGATATCAAGCTCAACCCGGCTGGTGGCATGCCTTTCATGTATGCCATGACCCTGGTGTCCATTCCTCAGTATGCTATGCTCTTGATCTTGTCCATGGATTCCAATGCCAAATGGGCTGCTCAGTTGGCCAAGCACTTGGTGATGGGAGACCCGATGTGGATTCTTCTATACATTCTCATGATTGGAATTCTCTCTTTTGCCTTTGCTTTTGTCAATGTCAATGGTGAAGAAATTGCGGATAAAATGATGAAGGCTTCAGAGTATATCGACTATATCTATCCTGGAGCAGATACCCGCCACTATATCAATGGAATCGTGCTACGTTTGACGGTTTTTGGAACTCTGTATTTGATCCTCTTTACCGCCCTTCCTTTTTCTGTCTTGCTATGGGATAAGGAACTTTTGCGATTGACCATGATTCCAGGGACTTTTCTTATGTTTGTCGGAATGATTTACAATATTCGTGAAGAAATCCGTGCCCTTCGTGTCAATCAACGTTATACAAGAATATTCTAGGAGTCACCATGTATTATTTTGTACCAGCCTGGTATGGAACGGACCGCATCTGGCAGCAAACAGCTACCCCTTGGTACTGGATGCGAGAGTCCATTGAATTTGACGATACCATTAATCAAGTTCGTATTTTTCAAGAAGCAGGAATGGATCGGATCTTATTGTTGCCTCACTATAGTCCCCAGTTGCGCTATTTTTTACACCGTCAAGATTTGCTTGAGACAGATGTGCTCTCGATTTTTGATGACCTGCAAGGGGTCCCGTCCGATTTAGCCATGTGTCCTGTCCAGTTACAGGATATGGAATGGCCCCGTGAGACGACTTTTTCTTATACTCCTTTTTTGGCCCTTGCCTTTAAAAATGGCAAGCATCTTGCGTCGATGGAGATGGGGATCGATGGGAATATCCTCTCGCTAACCCGTTATAAAGAGGACAAGATCCTCTATATCGAGTACCTAGATGACCGTGGTTTTGTCTCCAGTAGGATCTACTACCATGAAGGACGGCCTTATTTCCAAGAGTACCTGCGTTTTGATGGACAATGGATCTTAAGAGAAATGCTGACAGAAGAAAGTCAGGCTGTCATGGTCAATGAAATCTTTTTCAATGCCTTCAAAAAAGAAAGCTATGCCAATATGGGCGAAGTTGTCGCTGAAAAGATGAAGGAGCGGTTGGCGAACTTGGTACCTGGACGCGACCAATTGGTCCTTGCAGCTCATCCAGCTAATCTCGCCTTTATCCAAGATACAGCCAGTAGCGTTAAGAAAGTTCTTTCTTTTTATGGAGATCGCCAGCCCTTGTCAGCCGAAGACTTTGCACTCTATTTTGACATGATTGATGCCCAGCTTTTGATTACGGATAGTGAAAAGACCAAGAAAGCGATCGTAGCCTTATCGCCCAGCCTGGCTCGAAAGACACACCGAATCACTTCGTTTGATTCTCGGCTTCGATTGGGTTCTAGTCAGGAGCGAAAGGAGTCAAAGATCTACTATTATGTGGATGCACAGGCCCTGCCAACTCGAAAACAACTAAAGAAAATCTTGGAAGTGTTGGCGCAACACCCCTTGTTTGAAGTGGTCTTTGCATTTTACAATGGGGCTGCTGAAAGAGTGAAGGAACTGGAGCAACAATTAGAAGAGCTCGTATCAAGCGAGACGGCCTTGCATACCGTTCAAACTCCAACTCAGCCAGCAGGCCTCGGGGAAAACCAGATCATTGATGAGCAGTCTGTACAAGACGCACCAGACTACCGTTTTGTGGTCAAGAATTTTTCAAATGAAAATGACATTATTCAGGAATTAGAAAAAACACGCTTGATCGTCGATTTAAGTGAGGAACCTAATCTCTACACGCAGATCGCAGGGATCTCTGCTGGGATTCCACAGGTCAACTGTGTCCAAACTGAATATGTGGATCACTTGAAAAATGGCTATGTCTTATCCAAAGGCGACAAGGAATTGGACAAGGCATTGACTCACTTTTTACTGGAATTAAAGCCTTGGAATGAAGCCTTGGTCTACTCGATCGAAAAAATTCAAGAATACACCGGTCAACGCTTGATCGAGAAGTGGGAAGGATGGATGAGAGAACGTCATGGATAGGAAACAACAATTAACCCATATTCTCCAAATCGGCTCGAGCAACTGGCAAGATCAAGTGGACCTTCCAGCTGGACTTGGCTGGCACTTTTTTCAGGTGACGGCTCTTCCATCGCTCAAAGACTATATGGAAGAAGAGGAAATCTCTAAATTTAAAGCCTTGATTCTAGAGAAGCCAGAAGATTTGTTGGCTTTAGGAGAAGACCTGACGTATTTTCAGCCTTATACTGTTTTTTATGACGAGAGCCATGGGCTAGAGGCGCCTTCTGCAGAATTGGCCCACCTCTTAACCCTTAAGCAAGCAAGACCATGGGATTTCTCAAATAAGCCCCAGTTTCTTTATGTTATAGAGCGCTTTTTATATGACAATCAATATGGGGATTCCTTTATGGTTGGTGATCTGCAGGTGAGACCTGACTTTGCTGGCCGGCAAACAGTCTTGGGGCAACATTTCCTTAAGCTTAATGGAGCATACGGGGAAGAGTTTACGCCGATTGCCCAGTGGGTCTATAACTATGTGTACGACGCTAGTCGCCCAATCAATTTTTGGTTGGAATACGAAAAAGACCCTAGCTGTCAGCTGCAATTGCGAATTCAATTTTACCGCAGGGGAGGTCTAGGGGATTGGGTCAAAGATGCCGTCTTTTCAGAAGAAGAGATGCAGACTCCGCTTGAATTAGACGGAGCAGAACCTTATTACCTTGCCTTCTCGTTGGAAGCAAAAGGAGAGGGGGCTCTTACGATTGGAGCTCTACACAAGCGCCTGTCCCATGGCCCTTTAGGAGGCATGACGGTAGGCGCTCAGACGCTGCGGGACCACAAGCGCCAAGAAATTTTTGCCTATTTTCATCCAGGTGATATGAAGCCACCTTTAAATATTTACTTTTCTGGGTATCGTCCGGCCGAAGGGTTCGAAGGCTTTAAAATGATGCGGGATATGGGCAGCCCCTTTATTCTCTTTTCTGACCCAAGACTAGAAGGAGGTTCCTTCTATATGGGCTCAAAAGAGCTGGAAGATCAGATTACTGCCTTTATTGATCAGCAGTTGGACTTGCTTGGCTTTGAACCCAAAGAGATGAATTTTTCAGGTTTATCCATGGGGACCTTTGGGGCACTCTATTATGGCGCTCTCTATTCTCCTCATGCCATCTTGGTTGGAAAACCCATTGTCAACCTGGGGGATGTCGCTGCCAACCTGAAATTTAGACGTCCAGATGAGTTTGGAACGTCTCTAGATATGATGCAGTTGATCATCGGTCAAGTGTCACAAGAAGGGATCAGACAGCTCAATCAACGCTTCTGGGATCGCTTCCATCAAGCAGACTTCAAGAATACGATTTTAGCTCTTGCTTATATGCGGGATGATGACTATGATCAAAAAGCCTATCCCGATATTTTAGAGGCCTTGTATGCATTGCCGGTTCGTATTATCAGTACTAGCCGTGCCGGTCGCCACAACGATGCGAGTGGTCCGATCATTGAATGGTTTGTGACCCAGTACAAAGAAATCATGGAAAGAGACTTTGGAAGAAACCAATGATAAACATCAAACAAAATGACAGTAGACGCATCTACTGGGGAGATCTCGTGTTAGCTGATTATCTCTGGGGGTCGACCATTCAGGCGACTGCCCAAGGAAGCGTTCAGTTTCAAAATTCCCTCATGCCGTCTGGTCAAGTGCTGAAAACCTGGTATTCGCAAACAAATTTCGGGAAGAACCGCCAAATTCCTAGTCTACCGCTGCTCAAAAGAGAGCAAGAGTATGAGATGGTGATCACGATGGAAGCGACTCCTTCTCATACCGTGATGGTAGAAATCATCTTCAAAGATCGCTTTGGAGAGGTTGTAGGCCGTCGCGTAACTGGAGAAGGACGCTTGTCCTTTATCTATCCAGATCAAGCCTACGCCTATGAAGTACGCTTACTTAGTGCAGGCTTACAAGAATTCACCTTCCACTATTTCACTATTCAACCAATATCGTCTGAGGGAGCAGAAGTTCTCGAATAGACGAACAAAACTGCAAAAAAGAGGATCACATTGGATTACGTTAAATTAAGAAACATCAAGAAAATCTTAAAAAAAGTCAATAGCTGGAAGGATGCGATCGCCCGCTTGACGGATCAGCAACTGCAGGAGAAGACTGTAGAATTTCGGGAACGTTTAGCAGAGGGCGAGACCTTGGATGATCTCTTGCCAGAAGCATTTGCGGTTGCGCGGGAAGCGGATAAACGGGTCTTGGGTATGTTTCCTTATGACGTCCAAGTCATGGGAGGAATCGTCTTGCACCAGGGCAATGTTGCTGAGATGAATACCGGTGAAGGAAAAACCTTAACAGCGACCATGCCTGTTTATCTCAATGCCCTAGAGGGCAAAGGGGTTATGGTCATTACGACCAATACCTATTTGGCAACCCGGGATGCGGAAGAAATGGGACAGGTCTATCGATTTTTAGGTTTGACTGTCGGCGTGCCTTTGAAACAATCCGAAGACGAAGAATTAGATCCAGAAGTCAAACGTGAGATTTACCAATCAGACGTCATCTATACGACTAATACTAGCCTAGGTTTTGACTATCTAACAGAGAACTTGACGGCTTCTGTTGATGGCCAATTTTTGGCAGACTTCAATTACGCCATTGTCGATGAGATTGATTCGGTGCTTCTAGATAGTGCTCAGACTCCCTTGATTATTTCTGGTTCTCCTCGAGTTCAATCCAACCTGTATGGAATTATTGATACCCTGATCCAGACTTTCAAGGAGGGGGAAGATTTCAAGTTTGACGAAGAAAAGAAACGGGTTTGGTTGACTCGAAAAGGAGCCCGCTCAGCGGAATCCTTCTTAGCCATTCCCAACCTTTATGATCCTCAATACCGCGATTTGGTCCGCCATATCAGCCTAGCCCTCCAGGCCAATAAAAACTTTATTAAGGACAAGGACTATGTCATCCACCCCAATGTCGAAGGGCAAGATGAGATTGTCTTGCTAGACCAGGCAACGGGGCGTCTGATGGAAATGACCCGCTTGCAAGGAGGGCTCCACCAGGCGATTGAGGCCAAAGAAGGTCTCAAGCTAACCCAGGAAACACGGGCCATGGCTTCCATTACCTACCAAAACCTCTTTAAGATGTTTCGAAAGTTAGGAGGCATGACAGGGACTGGGAAGGTCGCTGAGGCAGAGTTTCTTGATACCTATGCCATGTCAGTGATTAAGATCCCAACCAATCGCAAGAAAATCCGTAAGGATTTGCCGGATGAAATCTACCAAACCTTGCCGGAAAAAATCGTGGCTTCCTTGGACTATGTGAAGAAAGTCCACGAAAAGGGCAATCCAATTCTGGTCTTTGCCGGATCGGTTGAGATGTCGATTCTTTACTCGAATCTTCTCTTGCGCGAAGGGATTCCTCATAATCTTCTTAATGCCAATAATGCTCCTCGAGAGGCCCAGATCATTAAGGAGTCAGGCCGAAAGGGAGCCGTAACCGTAGCAACCTCAATGGCCGGTCGAGGAACCGATATCAAGTTGGGACCTGGAGTCGCTGAGTTAGGAGGCCTAGTGGTTGTCGGAACCGAGCGGATGATGAACCAGCGGATTGACCTTCAAATTCGGGGACGTTCAGGCCGCCAAGGAGATCCCGGTTTGACCAAGTTCTTCGTCTCTTTAGAAGACGATTTGATGAAAAACTGGGGGCCAGACTGGATCCAGGACACCTATCAAGACTATGATGTGGAAGAGCGCATTGGAGCTACTAAGGCTCTGACCAAACGCAAGTATAAAAATTTGGTCGAACGAGCGCAAAATGCTAGTGAAAGTTCTGGCCAAGCCAGTCGTCGGATGACGCTAGAATTTGCGGAAAGTATGAACATTCAGCGAGCGATCATCTACGAAGAGCGTGACCGCTTGATCAAGCAAGAAGGCCGCTTGGATAAGATCGTTGAAAAAGCCCTTCGTTCTGTATTTACTAGTGTAGTCAATGAGAAAGATTACAAGGATCCTGTAGCCTTTTACCGCTATATTTTGGACAATGTTAGTTACCAAGTCGATGCTCAAAAAGCGCGCCAAACCTTTAGAAGTAAAAATATGAAGGCAAATTTCTTGTGGGAATTGGCTAAAAGCGAACTGGAAGCCAAGTATGAGGTCTTAGGGACCGATGAGGTGATCGCGCAATTCCAACGGATGGCCATCCTAAAAGCCATCGATGAAAACTGGGTCGAGCAGGTCGACTATTTGCAACAGTTGCGGATGGCTCTGTCTGGTCAATACACCAGTCAGAAAAATCCTTTGGTAGAATTTTTCCAAGAAGCCTACCAATCCTTTGAACGGATGAAAGAGGCAGCCAAAAGACAAATGGTCCGCAATCTTCTACTAAGCCGCGTCGAAATCAATACTAAAGGGGAAATCGTCTTGCATTTCCCATAAAAGAGGACATTATGACAGTATACAATATCAACCTTGGAATCGGTTGGGCCAGCAGTGGTGTCGAATACGCCCAGGCCTACCGTGCCCAGTTGTTACGCAATATCCATCAACCAGCTAAGTTCGTCTTTATGGATATGATTCTAGCCGATAATATCCAGCATTTAACAGAAAATATCGGCTTTAAAAATGATGAAATCATCTGGCTCTACAGCCATTTTACAGATATAAAAATTGCACCAACGACCTATACCCTTGATCAGGTCTTAGCAGGTTTTGCCGGAAAACCGACTCGTGAAGAAGTCGATGGCAAGATCAAGCGCTTCTTTTATGAAGACCAGGACAATTTTTTGACCTGCTATTTGCGTTCTGAAAACAGTCCCTATGTGGAACGGTGTGAGTATGTGTCTAGAGGGATCTTGGTCCGAAAGGATTATTTCTCCTATACCCGCTATTGTACGGAGTATTTCATTCCTAAGAACAACCAAGCCAACTTGATTGAGCGCCGCTTTTACAATGAAGATGGGACTGTTGCCTACAGCATGCAGATGGCAGATGGACGCGAAATCTATCGTTTTAAAGATCGCTACATTGTTGGGCGCCAAGAATTGATCCGCTACTTCATGCAGACCCTGCAACTGACCAAACAGGACTTGGTGATTTTGGATCGCGAAACCAATATCGGTCAGCCCATCTTTGAAGAGGCGCAAAAAGCCCGTCTGGGCGTGGTGGTCCATGCCGAACACTTTAGTGCCAATAGTGTCGATGATCACTATATCTTGTGGAACAATTACTATGACTACCAATTCACCAATGCCGATAAGGTGGACTTCTTTATTGTTGCGACTGATCGTCAAAAAGAAATCTTAACAGAGCAGTTTGCTAAATACACCAAGCATCGGCCGGCCATCTATACCATCCCAGTAGGAAGTCTTGCCAGCTTGCCACAAAACGAAAATCGCACCCCATTTTCTATGATTACAGCCTCTCGTTTGGCAACAGAAAAGCATATTGACTGGTTGGTACGAGCGGTGGTTCGGGCCAAAAAAGAATTGCCAGAATTGTTCTTTGACATCTATGGAAAAGGTGGAGAAGAAGGCAAATTGCGCTCTCTGATTGATGAATTGGGGGCGGCGGACTATATCCAGCTTAAAGGTCATGCCAACCTCGAGGAAATTTATAAGAACTATGAGGTTTACCTGTCCGCATCGACCAGCGAGGGCTTTGGTTTGACCTTGATGGAGGCGATTGGTTCTGGTCTTCCGATTATCGGTTTTGACGTTCCTTATGGCAACCAAACCTTTGTCACAGAAGGGGAAAATGGCTATCTCATCCCACCTTCAGCTGACCAAGTGGTGGACCATATTGCTGCTGCCTTTGCTGAAAAAATCATTCAGCTCTACAAGAAAGATGATCTAGCCAGCATGCGTCAAGCATCTTATGCGCGTGCAGAAGACTTTTTGACTAGCCGAGTAGAAGAAGCTTGGGCACAATTGATAGAAGAGGTGACACATGCTGAACGTATTTGATACTTATTCTCGTGAAAGCCAAGACTTGCTCCACTCCATGCAGGAGTCTGGTTTTACCCATCCGACAGTTGTTTTGGAGCCAAATGGTTTCTTGCCCGATGGGGTCGAATCGCCCTTTCTCTATTTTTTAGGCCAGCCAAAAGGGGAGAAGCGCGGTCGCTACTTCAATGAAGTTCCAGTTCCTGATTTTTGGGAAATTTCTGGTGATAATAGTAGTGGTAAAGTGAACTATTACGGCCAAGAAAAGGCTCGGATTGCTTACCATGCAGCTTCTTATAAGCGCATTGTTGAAAGCGTGGAGTGGTTGGATGACACAGGGCAAGTGGTGATGATCGAGCGCTATGACCAATACGGCCGCAAGATCTCCGTCACAACCTGTGATGCACAAGGCCACCCCTTAGTGACGACATACTTTGAAGGGGATACCGAGCGCTTGACAGAAAATCATCAAACAGGGGATTTGATCTTGACCTTGGACCATCAACCCATGCGGATTTTCAAGAATCGCTTAGATTACTTCGTTTTTTATCTAGAGTATCGTGCTTTTAATCTGGATGGTTTGGTCTACAATACCCTTGCTACCTCCTTTAGCCTTAGCCTCCAGTTAGGCAATAAAGGCATCAAAGGGCGCGATGTCTTAGTATGGCAAGAACCTCTTCATGACAGCCTTCCAGGCAATATGCAATTGATTCTAAAGAGCCCAGAAATCCGGACCAATAAAATCCTCATTCCGCAAAATGCGACCTACCACCGTGCTCTCCAGTTGACCTCGCAAGACCAGCACGCCTCCTTTGGTCCTCTTGGCTACTTGTATGATTTCAAGGTCAAGGATGATATCCGCAAAGATGCCTTTGTCTTGACCAATTCGGATCAGATCGAAGCCTTGACCTATCTAGTAGAATCCTTGCCAGATGTGACCTTCCGTGTGGCGGCCTTGACAGAAATGTCTGCCAGCCTCTTGTCTATGGTCCGTTACCCAAATGTCGTTCTTTACCAAAATATCAGCCAAGAGCGGATCCAAGAGTTGCTCAAGATCTCCAGTATTTATCTGGATATCAATCACTATGCAGAGGTTCAAGGTATTGTCCGTAAGGCTTTCGAGCACCAGCAAGTCATCCTTGCCTTTAGCCATACCGTGCATGACCGCACTTACCTGGCACAGGCCAATATCTTTGAGCAAGGAAAAGAAGCAGATCTAGTCGCTCGTATCAAAGAAATTTACCAATCAGTCGATCGCTATAAAGAAGCAGTGTCCCAACAAATTAGCCAATCTAGTAGCATCGACCCAGCTGAGTTCAAGGCCTACTTACTAGAAGGGATCGGTGGACAAGGTGAGTGATCAAAAGAAAGATTTATTTTACAAAGAAGTTGAAGGACGGATGGAGTCGCTCAAACGCCGTCCTGTCGAGAAAGAAAAAACAACCCGTTCTGAAAAGATCAATGTTACCTTTAATGTGGTCATCGGCTTGGTGATCTTACTAGGAGTTATTTTTACACTCTTTAGAGTTTTGGGAGGATCCTGATATGGAAATGGTATTTGCGATCGGGATCGCCCTCTTGTCACTTGCTTTGGTGGTCCTTATCACCCTGCAGCCTCGCCAACAACAATCGCTCTCAACGGATGCAACCAGCAACCTCGGGAAACCCAGCTATTGGCGGTCTCACCGCGGACTTAAGCTTGCGACCCTTGCGGTTAGTATTGTCTTTCTGCTATCCTTGTTTCTCTATATGCTGATGGTGCAGGCTTAGTTGTTCGTAAAACAGATAGAAGAGGTTGGGACAAAAGTCCTAGCCTCTCAATTTTCTTTGGAGTGTAGAATAAGACGCAGTGGTTGAATGGGCTCTACTAGGCTGATTTCATCAGCTTTTACAGCCCTACTCAACTTTGCGGAGGTGGGACGACGAAATCGAATTCTAACGAATGACCGATTTCTGTCCCACTCTCTTTTTTTTCCTCTTGATTTTATGTTATACTGATAGCAATAGAAATGATGGAGGTTGCAATGAAAAAGATTCCCTTGGTATTTTCGGGCTGTCTTTTGGGGTTAGTAGGTGCTGGAAATCTGACGGCAGATAGCCTACCAGCTCTTTCTCATCTCTTTAGTCTGACAGGCCTATTCTTATGGTTTTTCTTTCTAGCCTATCACCTGATTCGCTGGCAAGAAACAAAGATGGAACTGCAACAACCTGCTCTTTTATCTGGAATGGCGACCTTTCCCATGGCTGGAATGATTCTCTCTACCTATCTCTTGCGGCTTTTCCCAGCAGTTGAAGGCCTTTCTCAAGTGGTCTGGTGGTCTGCTTTTCTTCTAGATGTCTGCTTGATCCTCTATTTTACCAAGACCCATGTCATGGTCCGTCCAAGAGTCACAGCCACTCCAAGTTGGACCGTTCTCTATGTGGGGATCGCAGTGGCAGCCTTGACCTACCCAGTTGTCGGCCAGCGGCTCATTGCCTATCTTGCATTGGTGGTTGGTTTTGGCTTGACCTTCCTACTTTATCCAGTTATCTATACTGATTTAAAGAAAAATCCCCTGCCTGCTCACTTGTTGGGCCAAGAAGGGATCTATTGTGCTCCCTTTTCCCTTCTTTTAGCGGCCTTAGTGCGGGTTGGTGGAGCCAGTCTTCCTAATTGGTTCTTATGGATTATGGTGCTCGCTTCGCAAGCTTTTTATTTCTTTGTTTTGACACGTCTCCCAAGGATGGTCAAAGCAGGCTTCCAACCTGCTTTTTCAGCCTTGACCTTTCCAACTGTCATCACAGCCACTTCGCTGAAAATGGCCCAAGGCCTCTTGCACCAGCCCCTTTTGGACTATCTGGTAGGGGCTGAAACCCTGCTTTGTCTCGTGATATTGCTGGCTGTGTTAGGAGGTTATGTAGCCTATCTCAGGGACAAGTGTTGATTCTTCAGAAAGGAAACTATGAAATTTATCAAAAGAAAGCTATCCTTCCTCTATCCTCTTTTTCTTCTCTTGTTTTACTTTTACATCCGCCCTCAATTTCCTCCCTTAGCGCAGTACCTATCCAATGTCCTAGCAAGCGCTGATAGTTATTATTTGGCCTTGTTGATGCTAGAGGGACTCTATGCAGCTTTTGCGGGCTTTTTGGTCTATCGATTTTCCAAAAAGGTTTCTTTTAAACTCGGTAAGAAGCCTCTGCAATCATTGATAGAAGCTGTCTTTGCAGCTTGTTTGATCTACTGGCTGGATTACTTCGTCAGTGGCTTTGTCCAAGGTCGAGGAGCGGTTTGGAGTCTCTTTCCTCGTGAAATTACGCCAACTGGCCTTGTGATCCTCCTTGTCATGATGGTGGTTGTGCGCCCAGTGACAGAGGAGCTGATCTTTCGGGGCGCCTTGGTGAATGCCTATTTCAAGGGCTGGTCACTTTACGCTGAGATTTGGCTACCTGCCCTTATCTATAGTGGCCTGCATTTTGTACACAGTCCATTTTCGCTAGGAGCCAGCATCATCTACCTTATTCCCAGCCTAATTTTTGGCCTCCTTTATTACAGGAGTAATAGCCTCTTCTATCCTATGTTGGGTCACATCTTACTTAATCTCTATTATACCCTTCCCTTTCTCCTTACGATTTTCAAAAAGTAACCGATCTCCTGAGTGAGATTGGCTTTTTTTGAAAATATGGTATAATAGAATAAATTTAAAAGAGGGAGTTGAGGTTTGAAAAAGAGCTACCGCGTCAAACGTGACCAAGATTTCAATGCTGTTTTTAAAAGTGGCCAAAATGTTGCCAACCGGAAATTCGTGGTTTACCGCTTGGACAAAGACCAGCCACACTTTCGTGTTGGCCTGTCTGTGAGCAAAAAACTCGGCAACGCTGTCACCCGAAATCGGATTAAACGTTTGATACGCCATGTTTTGATCAAACACCAAGGATTCCTTACGACCGATGATTTTGTCGTCATTGCTCGTAAAGGCGTCGAAGAGCTCGACTTCCATCAAGTAGAGAAGAATCTCCTACACGTCTTGAAATTAGCGCATATCTACCAAGAAAGGGATTAATGTGAAAAAGAAACTGAAATTAACTGGATTATTAGGAGCAGCCTTGCTCTTCTTGTCAGCCTGTGGGACCTCTCAAGTGACGGCCCAGTCGACAGGTGGTTGGGAACGCTTCGTCTATTTCTTTGCGGAATCGATCCGCTTCTTCTCCATCGGGGGCAATATCGGGATCGGGATTATCGTCTTCACCTTGGTCATTCGGACTGTTCTCTTACCACTGTTCCAATACCAAATGAATTCAACCCGCAAAATGCAGGAAATTCAACCCTTACTGAAGGAAATACAGGCTAAGTACCCAGGGAAAGATCTGGATAGCCGGGCCAAACTCTCTGAAGAAATGCGGGCCCTTTACAAAGAAAAAGGAGTCAAAACATCCTCTGCTTTCCTTCCTCTCTTGATTCAGATGCCAGTGTTGATGGCGCTGTTTCAAGCTCTGAGCCGTGTGGAATTCCTTAAAGTTGGCCACTTCCTATGGATGGACCTAGGAGCGATTGACCCGACTTACATCTTGCCTCTTCTTGCGGCCCTGTTCACATTTTTCAGCAGTTGGTTGACCAACAAAGCCATGCCAGAGCGTAATGGTAGTGCCACGACCATGATGTATGTCATGCCGGTGATGATTTTCTTCTTTGCTTTGTTCTCAGCCAGCGGGGTTGCTTTGTACTGGGTGACCTCCAATGCCTACCAAGTCGGGCAAACTTATCTCTTGAACAACCCCTTCAAGATTATCGCAGAGCGAAAAGCCAAAGAGCAAGCTTCTCGAGACATTGAAAAACAAAAACGTCGTGCCTTCAACAAAGCACAGAAAAAGAGAAAATAAGAAAGAGGTGGACATATGGTCCTATATACTGGAGCAACTGTAGAAGAAGCTATTCAACATGGCTTGAACGAATTAGATATTCCCCGTATGAAGGCGCATATTACGGTTGTAGCGCGTGAAAAGAAAGGTTTCCTTGGTTTGTTTGGCAAAAAGCCAGCCCAAGTAGAGATTGAACCGATCGCAGAAACAACGGTTGTGAAAGCCAATCAAAAAGCCGTCAAAGGTGTCCCAGATGAGATCAATGCGCAAAACGAGCCGGTTAAGACGGTGAGCGAAGCAACAGTCGATCTCGGCCGTGTCGTTGCAGCGATTAAAAAAGTCGAAGAAGAAGGCGAAGTCGTTTCTGAAGAGATTAAGACAGAAATCCTCAAGCACGACAAAGAAGCTGGTACGGTCCTCGAAGAACAAGGGCATGAACATATCCTTAAAAAAGTCAAAGAGCCTGCAAGCAAAGATTCAGGTTTTGCAGACCTTGGCATCGAAGTCGAAGAAAACTACAATATTGAAGAAGTTGTCGCAGATGTGACAGATTATGTTCAAAAAGTCGTCGATGAGATGGATGTCGATGCGACGATCTCAAGCGGACATAACCGCCGCACGGTCAACATGCAGATTGATACCAATGAGCCAGGGCGCGTGATTGGTTACCACGGAAAAGTCTTGAAAGCATTGCAACTCTTGGCGCAAAACTATCTTTACAATCGTTATTCCAAAAATTTCTACATCACCATTAATGTCAATGACTATGTAGAACATCGGGCTGAGGTTCTACAAAGCTATGCACAAAAATTAGCCAGTCGCGTATTAGAAGATGGGCAAGCACAACAGACCGATCCAATGTCCAATAGTGAACGCAAAATCATTCACCGGATTGTCTCTAAGATGGAAGGAGTCACTAGCTACTCTGAAGGAGAAGAACCAAATCGTTACGTGGTGGTGGACATCGAAGGATAATCTAGCGATTAGTTCTCATGGGGGAGAGACGGGACTGAACCGCTCTCTCTTTTTTAGTGGAATTAGAAAGGAAGCAAATGGCATTTGCAGTCATTCGAGAGTTTTTAAAACTTCAAGGGATGAAATATCAGGCACCATCAAAAGCAGGGAAATTAGCTCCAGAGATGGAGCAGTATCGTGCACTAGCACAAGCGGCTCGTAAGGAATTCACCAATTTAGTCTCAGCCTTTCAGCAGCGTCACCCCTATTTGGAGCAAGATCGGACCAGCCAGTGGATGAACCAGGCTCAAGTCTTGCGTCCTCATTTTTGGGCCTATCTAAAAGGAGAAGGAACGATGGCAGAGCCCATGTTTGCCTTGAGACTTTATGGAGACGCAGCTGATTTTGGAGTTTCCTTAGAGGTGAGCTTTATCGAGCGAAAAAAAGACGAGCAGAGTCTTGGGAAACAACACAAGGTTCTCACTCTCCCCATCTCTCAGCCAGTTTATTATTTCGCTCAGAAAAATGGAGAGAGTCGAAGGATCGAGGGAACAGAGAAGAATCGCCATGATCTGCTACAAGCAGTAGAAGAAGGAGCGGTTCGTAAGGTCCTTGTCAAATACGATGTGCCTCTATTCGAGGAGAGTTCCCTAGAGGATATCCTGGATCAGTTGCAAAAGGCGTTGATGGCGCTGGAACCCTATTATTTGGCAACCCGTCAGATGTAGAAAGGTTTTCTCCGACCTGTAATTGTAACAATTTTGCCATAGCTATTGACAAATAGAGCTGAATCCGATAGAATAGTAAAGTATGTTTAGTAACTGATCACAACTAGCCGGCTAAACGAATACAAAATCTATGAGGAGGTATTCATCGTGAAACGTACTTATCAACCAAGTAAAATCCGTCGTGCGCGCAAGCATGGTTTCCGTCACCGTATGGCAACTAAAAATGGTCGCCGCGTATTGGCAGCTCGTCGTCGTAAAGGACGCAAAGTTTTGGCTGCGTAATTCAGATAAAAAGCTAAAAACCAGTAGAAACTCGAGACTACTGGTTTTTGTTTTGCCAAAAGTGAATTTAGAGGCGCTTTCTGCTATAATAGAAAGAAGAAAAACACCGAAGAAAAGGAAGATCATGCAGATTTTTGATACCCACACCCACCTCAATGTGGAAGAATTCGCAGGAAAAGAACAAGAAGAGCTCAACTTAGCCAAGGAAATGGGTCTTGTAGCCCACAATATCGTTGGTTTTGACAAACCAACCATTGAGCGAGCTGTGGAGTTGGCAGATCAATACCCTGAACTCTATCTAACGCTTGGTTGGCATCCTACGGAGGCGGGCGATTATAGTCCTGAAGTGGAAGCCTATCTTCTTGAACGGTTGAAACATCCCAAAGTCGTTGCCCTAGGAGAAATCGGCCTAGACTACCACTGGATGACAGCACCAAAAGAGGTTCAAGAAAAGGTCTTTCGTCGCCAGATCCAATTGTCTAAGGACTTGGACTTGCCTTTCGTGGTGCATACGCGTGATGCTCTTGAAGATACCTATGCCATTATCAAGAGTGAAGGAGTTGGCCCACGCGGTGGGATCATGCATTCTTTCTCAGGTAGTCTAGAAGATGCCAAACGCTTCATGGATCTGGGAATGATGATCTCCTTCTCAGGAGTGGTCACTTTTAAGAAAGCCACAGATGTTCAAGAAGCTGCAGCTGGCCTTCCACTAGACAAGATCTTGGTTGAGACAGATGCCCCTTATCTAGCACCAGTTCCCAAACGTGGCCGAGAAAATAAAACAGCCTACACTCGTTATGTAGTAGACTTCATTGCAGGACTACGTGGCTTAACAACAGAAGAAGTGGCTCAGGCAACCTATGACAATGCAAGAAAGGTATTTGGCCTTGACTGAGAAAAGAAAAATACCAGAAGTGATTGTCGTGGAGGGCAAGGACGACACAGCCAATCTCCGTCGTTTTTATGAGGTGGATACTTATGAAACACGAGGCTCTGCTATCGATCAAGATGACTTGGAACGAATTGCTATCTTGCAAGAGTTACGTGGGGTCATTGTCTTTACCGATCCGGACTACAATGGCGAGCGGATTCGCAAGATCATTATGCAAGAAATTCCACAGGCCAAGCATGCCTTTTTAAACCGTGGTGAGGCAGTCCCAAAATCCAAGACCAAGGGACGTTCCTTGGGAGTAGAGCATGCCAGCTTTGAAGATTTAGAAAAGGCCCTGGCTGGACTCGTGGGCTCCTATGAAGATGAAACGTTCTTTGATATTACCAAGTCGGATCTGATGCGGCTCGGCCTGTTGATGGGGAGCGATAGTCGCAAACGCCGGGAATATCTAGGAGAAGCCTTGCGCATCGGCTACTGCAATGGCAAACAACTGCTCAAACGTTTGGAGTTGTTTGGGATTTGTTTGGCACAAGTCGAAGAGGCGATGGCCAGTTATTAAGACGGAAGTAGAGGGGACCCTTTACCCCTAAACTGATTAGAAAAGAGAAGATATGAGAATTGCAGATTATAGCGTGACCAAGGCGGTGCTGGAGCGTCACGGGTTTACTTTTAAAAAATCCTTTGGTCAAAACTTCTTGACCGACACCAATATCCTTCAAAAGATTGTGGACACTGCAGAGATTGATAAACAAGTCAATGTGATTGAAATTGGTCCCGGAATCGGTGCTTTGACAGAGTTTTTGGCGGAAAATGCCGCAGAAGTCATGGCTTTTGAGATTGATGACCGCTTGGTTCCCATTTTAGCGGATACCTTGCGGGATTTTGACAATGTAACGGTTGTCAACCAAGATATCCTCAAGGTAGACCTCAATCAGTACATCGCTGAGTTTAAAAATCCAGAGCTTCCGATTAAGCTAGTGGCCAACCTTCCATACTACATCACGACTCCGATCCTTATGCACTTGATCGAATCCAAAATTCCTTTCCAAGAATTTGTAGTTATGATGCAAAAAGAGGTGGCAGATCGCATCTCAGCGGAACCGAACACCAAGGCATACGGGTCTTTGTCCATTGCAGTCCAATACTATATGACGGCTAAGGTAGCCTTTATCGTGCCTCGCACTGTCTTTGTGCCAGCACCAAATGTCGACTCTGCTATCCTCAAGATGGTCCGTCGCGAAGAACCAGCAGTAACCGTCAAGGATGAAGATTTCTTCTTCTCCGTCAGCAAGGCTAGCTTTGTCCACCGCCGCAAAACGCTTTGGAACAACTTGACCAGTCGCTTTGGCAAGACTGAAGAAGTGAAGGCAAAACTAGAAGCAGGAATCCAAGCAGCCGGCCTGCAGCCATCTGTACGTGGAGAAGCTCTTAGCTTAGAAGACTTCGCCCGTCTAGCTGACGGTCTTCTAGAAGCAGGAATTAAATAATGAAAAGAGGCTGGGACAAAAGTCCTAGCCTCTCAATTAATTGGCTCTATAATTTCTGTAGTGGGTAAAACTACCATAATTCTGAACTGCACCCCAAAAGTTAGACAGAAAAAATCTAACTTTTGGGGTGCAGTTCAGAATTATGGAGCCGATTTTGTTGTAGAAAAAAAGCCCCATAAGAACTATAATGAAAAGCGACAAAACCATCATTAGGAAGAACTTATGGAACAATTAAATTGGCATTATCGCCAATCGTGATGGGACAAATATCCAGCATAGTCAAGTTCCCGTTAGAGTAAAAATTTTCACCAATATGAATATTAACACCGTAATCGGTAACGAACTGAGGGTTCATGGCAACATTTTCCCCAGTCGAACCAAACCAAGATTTGACAATTTCAGCCCTCTTGAGACGGTCAGGTTCCGCATTAAAGGCCATTTGCTTTTCTCTGGATCTAGCTGCTAGGGCACTTAACTCAGGGTCGCTAGGTTTATAAAACTCCCCCGCAATCATTTTTTCATATTCTGTCGGCATGGCCTTCTCCTTTTGTGGTTGTACTTATCTATTTTAGTATAGAATTGATGTCACCACAAGAGAAACTACAAAAAAATCCCAAGTGCTCTATGCAACTTGAGATTAATGAATCCTTTTTTGACAGAGCTCTTTCAAATACTGGACATCCACTTTAGAACTATCCATCAAGGGAATGGCATCTATAGTATGCCAGTATTTGGGCTGTTCAGTGGCTAGTAAAACACTAGAAATCGACTTCTTAGCTTCTGGTAAAGATATTCCGTCTTTTAGTACAAGAAAGGCATGCACTTCATCACCAGCCAGATGACTACTTAACTTGAGACAAAAGGCGTCCTTGACGAAAGAACAAGAGAGTAGTTTTTGTCTGATCCTTGGCAAGTACAACTTGGTGCCTGCATAATTAGCCCAATCAGATGGTCGCCCTTCTAAAATTAATCCTGCTTTTGAGAAATGACCATAGTCTTCTACCGTAAAGGGGCATCTTACTCCGACAGCTGCATAAGGAGTTGTAACATAAATTTTATTGTTTCTCAGCTTTATTTGGACATTTTTAAAAGCTCGACCAACCAAATTGGGATACTCTAAAACCTCTCTGCCCTTACACCAGCTGATGAAACTTAATTCACTAGCGCCATAAAAAACAATAATCTCGCAATTCGGTTGCCTGTCGTAAAGCTCACGAATCAGAGGAACTGGCAAGGTTTGAGAAGAACTGATGATATAAGACAAGTTAATCTTCCTACTGTTTAAATGACTTGCTAGAACTTGTAGAAGGCTTGGTAAGAGATACATGTGACTAACTTGGCAGATCTGGCATAATTGCACCCAACTTCTCGGAGATGGTTTATCACTTATAATCAATTGCCCACCTTCATAAAGGACAGCCAAGGCCATGTTAAGGTTCCCTGAAAAACTAAAATTGCCTTTTAAGAATAAAGCCGTTTTCTGATTAATATGGAAAATTCGATTTTGCTCAGCAAAAAAATCTACCCACGAGGACATGGTTCGCCACAAAATCTTGGGTTTTCCACTTGTTCCCGAAGTCAAGATTCCGAAATCTGCTTCTAAACGTAAATCGGAGGCACCTGCTTCAGACGCTAAGGCCTGTTGGATCTCTGGAGACAAATTAGGATGGCAAATAACAGGTTTTATGCCTAATGATACAGCTACTAAAAATGTCATCAACTGTTCAAGCGGACGGTGTTCTACGATAAAGCAAACATCAGATGACTTTGAATCAAGTGTTGTCTGATTCATCATTCTTAATAAATCGCCGTAAGTGTAAGATTTGTCATCAATTACCAAAGCCTGCCGACGAGGATTCTGTTGAGCCCAAGCTTTTATTTTTTGAATCATGTTAAACTCCCACCCTTTCAATGAGGAAAGATATACCAACTCCTCCAGCACCGGCAATGGCACAAAGTCCATACCGCCCCTTTTGTAAACGGAGCGCCTGCATTACGTGTAAAAGATTGATTGCCCCTGAACAACCATAAGGGTGACCATAAGCTAAGGCACCACCAAATAGATTATAGCGGTTTACAGCTTCTGGAAAATGCCTTTCAAAGATACAATCAATCACTGAAAATGCTTCATTCCATTCAACAGCATCTATATCTGACATTGAAAGATTGACTTTCTTCAATAATTTTAGAGTTGCTTTATAAACTAATTCGGGACTGAAACGAGGATCTCCTGCCACTTGAGCCATGTCACAAATCTTAAACTCCCCAACTTGATGGCTCAATAAAAGAAAAGCAGCACCGTCATGCGTTAAACAAGAGTTTGCAGCACTTGTCAGACTGCCTGGACCTAAGATTGGAGGAATTCGACTTAACAATTTTTCCGAAATCTTAGATCGGATACCCTCATCTTTTTTTCCAGGCATTTCTAGGATAATAGGAGATAGAGCCCCTACCTCCAAGGCTTTCTGAGCTTTAGAATGGCTCTTTAAAGTCCATTGATACAATTCTTTTTGACTCACCTGATATTTTTGAGCGACTCGCTCGGCCCCTCTTATCATAGCTAGAGAATCCGTACTATCGGGTGAAAACTGAGCAACGTAGTAACTCCCTGAACGATTATCCTTGTCAGCATAAGTCCGCAATGGTTGCAAGGATGAACTTTCAATGCCGCCTGCAATAATATTTTCTGATAAACCAGCTTTTATCTTAGCAAACGCAAAACCCAAGGCGGCACTTGCTGAAGCACACTGCATATCAATAGTAGTCGCAGGAACAGCTTCAGAATAATCAGACAAGAGACCAGTTAGTCGACCAATATTGCCACCTGTTCCAACAGCATTTCCACAAATAATGTCATCAATTTGACTTTCTGGATAACGCTTCTTTAAGGCATTTAAAATCGCAGCACCTAAATATTCTGGTCGCGTATTAGCGTATTGCTTTTGAAACAGTCCAATGGGTGTCCTTAATCCCGCTTGAATATAAACATCTACCATTAAACAATCTCTCCTTTCACGATGATAATATCCCCTTTGCACAGATAAAAATTCTTTTGATGACAATAAAGTGATAATCTATCTTGCGCATAAGCTGGAGCTAAAAAACGTAAGGATAAGGCAGAAGCTCTTTGTGGTAAGACCTGTCTTAAATAGTCTAAATAAAGACAGGCTGGAATTAAGAAGGGAGCTTGCTGGTGCAAAGGATTGTGATCTCCAATAGCTCTTACAAACTGCAGAATATCTGCCTTGGTAAATTGCACGTTCGATAGAAAAGTAGCTGAGGTTAGATCTAGTTTATCATGTGATTTCCTTCCAAAAGACGAGGGCCTCTTCAATAAAAAGGTTGCTCTTAATTCCTCTCCACCTTGTACGAGTAACATCTGCCGCAATCTTTTTTGATGTCTTAAAATGAGAGTTTGATCTACTGCATTCGTTTCTTGCCATCTTAGTTTTAGGAGTAAACTATCTTTGGGTAAATCAGCATTAGATGATATCAATAATGAAAATAATTTTCTCATCATCATTCTCCAGCAAAAGATTATTTGTAAACTTATTAAATTATATTAGTTAACTATTTTTATGGTATACAAAACAGGTCAAATTGTCAATGATGATTCAAAGGTGTAAATAGCAATGAGTCGAATGGCAGGTAAGATGAGCTTTATTGCACAGGACTACGATACAAGAAAGATTGTAGCTATCCTAGATAGACGGACTCAAGCAACTATTCGCAATCATTTCCTTCGATATTCTAGACAGGTGAGAAGTCGTATGAAAGTCATTACCATGGACATGTTTAGTCCCTACTACGATATTGCTAGAAAACTTCGCTTTCGAATTTCTAGGCTCAGGCTGAAACAGTCCCCCAGACTGTTTCACTCCCAAATGCAAAAATCGTTCTCGACCGCTTTCACATTGTCTAGCATCTCAGTCGAGCAATGAATCGCGTACGCATACAAATTATGAATCAGTTTGATCGGAGATCGCACGAATATAAAGCACTGAAACGTTACTGGAAACACATCCAACAGGATAGCCGTAAACTCAGTGATAAACGATTTTATCGACCAACTTTTCGGTCACACTTGACCAATAAAGAGGTTCTAGAAAAGCTGCTTTCATACTCTCAAGAACTTAGACGGCACTATAATCTCTATCAACTCCTACTCTTTCATTTTCAAGAGAAACAAACAGACCATTTCTTTAGTCTTATTGACGAAACAGTTTCTTCTGTAAATCCTATTTTTCAAACTGTTTTTAAGACCTTTTTGAAAGATAAGGACAAGATCATGAATGCACTGGAACTTCCCTACTCAAACGCAAAACTAGAGGCTACCAATAACCTCATCAAAGTCATCAAGCGAAATGCTTTTGGCTTCCGAAACTTTGAAAACTTTAAAACGAGAATTCTCATCACTTTGAACATCAAAAAGGAGAGAACCAATTTGGTCCTCTCCAGGGTATAGCTTTTCATCAACCCACTACAGTTGACAAAGAGCCAATTATTTTTGGATTGTCGAGCAAGACGCAGTGGTTGAGTGGGTTCTACTAGGCTGATTTCATCAGCTTTTACAGCCCTACTCAACTGTGCGGAGGTGGGACGACGAAATCGAATTCTAACGAATGACCGATTTCTGTCCCACTCTCTTTTGAGTCCTAAAAGGAAAGGACGGGATTTGAACCCGCGCGTGAAAAAAATCCACTTGCCGGATTTCGAGTCCGGTGCCGTACCAAGCTGAGCCACCTTTCCAAGATGCGGAGAAAGGGATTTGAACCCTCACACCCGAATGGGCACATGCGCCTGAAGCATGCGTGTCTGCCGTTCCACCACCTCCGCATAGTTCTATTATACACTTTTTAGGAAAAATGCCAAGGAAAAAAAGGAGACTCCTTCTTCCCTGTTCTGCTCTAAGATATCCCATACCAGGACCGTTGGTTTGCGTCTTTATCCAAATGGGATCTTTCCATTTCGTTTTTCTTACGGACAAACCAACCTTATTTCTTATTTTTTGATATAATAAAACTATTAAGCAAAAAGGAGTACGATTTGCAAGGAACAATCGTCAAAGCCCTGGCCGGTTTCTACTATGTGGAGTCAGAGGGCTCTATCTACCAGACACGTGCTCGTGGAAATTTTAGGAAAAAAGGACAGACTCCTTATGTGGGAGATCAGGTAGAATTCTCCGCTGAAGAGAATTCAGAAGGCTACATCTTGAGCATTGCACCTCGCAAAAATAGTCTGGTGCGGCCTCCGATCGTGAATATCGACCAAGCAGTGGTCATCATGTCAGCCAAGGAGCCCGATTTCAATGCCAACCTGCTGGATCGCTTTTTGGTCCTTTTGGAGCATAAGGGCATTCATCCGATTGTCTACATCTCCAAGCTAGACTTACTAGAAGATCTAGAGAATATCCACTATTACCAAGGGATCTACCAGGCGATTGGGTATGATTTTGTCTTGTCAATTGAGGAACTCTTGCCACTGTTGACGGCAAAAACCACGGTCTTTATGGGACAGACTGGGGTGGGAAAATCCACTCTACTCAATAAGATCGCTCCGGATCTGGAGCTTGAAACGGGTGAAATCTCAGATAGTTTAGGGCGTGGACGTCATACGACGCGTGCAGTCAGCTTTTACCATCTGAATGGTGGCAAAATCGCCGATACGCCTGGTTTTTCCTCCCTCGATTATGAAGTGGCAAGTAGCGAAGATCTCAACCAAGCCTTTCCAGAGATTGCGGATGTGAGCCACGCTTGCAAATTTCGTACCTGTAGCCATACCCATGAACCAGCTTGTGCAGTTAAGCCGGCTGTTGAAGCTAAGGAAATTGCGGCCTTTCGTTATGAGGATTACCTGCAATTTCTCAGTGAAATCGAAAACCGTCGTGAAACCTACAAAAAGGTTTCCAAAAAAATACCCAAATAGGAGACAACTATGAAAACAATGAAATTAGCACCCTCAATTTTAAGTGCAGATTATGCCAATTTTGAAAGCGAATTGAAACGCCTTGAAGCAGCTGGAGCAGACTACGCCCATATTGATGTGATGGATGGTCATTTTGTGCCCAATATTAGCTTTGGTGCTGGTGTCGTAGCCAGCATGCGTCCACACAGCAAATTGGTCTTTGATTGCCACTTGATGGTGACCAATCCAGAACACCATATTGAAGAATTTGCCCGTGCCGGTGCAGATATCATCAGTATCCACGTAGAAGCAACCCCTCATATCCACGGGGCTCTTCAAAAAATCCGTCAAGCGGGTGTAAAAGCTAGTGTTGTCATTAATCCAGGAACCCCTGTCGACAGTATCAAGCATGTCTTAAACTTGGTGGATCAAGTCTTGGTCATGACCGTTAACCCAGGTTTCGGTGGGCAAGCCTTCCTTCCTGAAACATTGGATAAGGTCCGTGAATTAGTAGCCCTTCGTGAGGAAAAAGGCCTGGCTTTTGATATTGAAGTCGATGGTGGCATTGATGGCCAAAGCATCTTCCAAGCAAAAGAAGCTGGAGCCAATGTCTTTGTGGCAGGTTCTTATGTCTTTAACGGAGATGTCAATGAGCGTGTGCAAACACTTAGAGATGCTGTCAATGGGTAACATTGCAATACTGGCAGGAGGTGACTGCACGCTCTTGCCAAGAGATCATGACGCATATGTAGGCGTTGATGGTGGCTGTTTGAAGTTATTGGAACAAGGCCTGCCTCTGGATATGGCTGTTGGAGATTTTGATTCCGTCTCTGAGACCGATTTGAACAACATCAAATCCCAAGCCAAGCAAGTGGTTCAGTCCGTCCCTGAAAAGAACGATACGGATTTGGAATTGGCCTTGAAAGCAGTCTTTGAAGCCTATCCAAATGCTGCTGCCACCGTTTATGGTGCCTTTGGTGGTCGCTTGGATCATTTCTTGTCTAATATCTTTTTGCCGACTGATCCAGACCTAGCTCCTTATATGCAGCAGATCCAATTAGTCGATGGCCAAAATCGGCTGCTTTATCGGCCGGCCGGTTGCCACGAGATTCAGCCAGATCCTACTATGTCCTATGTGGGTTTTATGCCTGTTGGAGGGGGTCACTTAGAAATCACAGGTGCCAAATACCCCTTACATCCAGAGAATTATTTTTTGAAGGCCATGTATGGCTCCAATGAATTTTTGGACAAACCGATTCAAGTGAGTCTTGATCGTGGCTATCTCGTCATTGTTTATAGTAAAGACAGAGGTTAATATGAATATCATGCTGCTTCTGATTGGCCTGCTCAATCTGGGTCTCCTCATCTATCTCTTGCAACGGTCAGATGATACAAAGCCAAATATTGGTGAGATGCTGGAAGACCACGAGGATCATTTGACAGACCAGTTGGACTACCGTTTTGAAAAAGAAAGACAGGCCAGTCAGATTGCCAATCAACAGTTAGAAATCGCGCTGACAGATCGCTTGACTGAGATGCGAGTGGAGATCCACCAGCAGACGACGGCTTTGCGCGCTGAGATGAATGAGCACTTTACCAAAAATCGGGATAAGACGGATGAACGCATGCGCCAAATCCAAGAGTCCAATGAAGTGCGGCTAGAGCAGATGCGCCAAACGGTGGAAGAAAAATTGGAGAAAACCTTGCAACACCGCTTGCAAACTTCCTTTGAGACCGTTTCAAAACAATTGGAGTCGGTCAATAAAGGCTTGGGAGAAATGCAGACGGTGGCGAGAGATGTTGGAACTCTCAATAAAGTTCTTTCCAACACCAAGACTCGTGGGATTATGGGCGAATTGCAGCTAGGACAGATCATTGAAGATATCTTGACCCCAGCCCAGTATGAGCGAGAGTTTGTTACCGTTCCCCAATCCAGTGAGCGCGTGGAGTATGCCATTAAGCTTCCAGGACAAGGAGAGGAGCCAGTCTATCTGCCGATTGACTCTAAGTTTCCTCTCGAAGACTATTACCGTCTGGAAGAGGCTTATGAATCTGGCGATAAAGAAGAGATCGAATGTTACCGCAAAGCCCTTTTGAACAGACTCCAACGCTTTGCAAAAGACATCCAGCAAAAATATCTCTTCCCACCTGCAACGACCAATTTCGGAATTCTCTTTTTGCCAACCGAAGGCCTCTATTCCGAAGTGGTTCGCAATCCAGCATTTTTCGATCGCTTGCGTCGGGACGAACAAATTTTAGTGGCTGGACCAAGCACGCTGTCAGCCCTTTTGAATTCTTTGTCCGTTGGCTTTAAAACGCTCAATATTCAAAAGAGTGCAGACGATATCAGTAAGGTTCTAGGATCGGTCAAATCAGAATTTACTAAATTCGGAGGCATTCTCGCTAAGACTCAGCGCCATTTAAAGAATGCTTCTAATAACATTGATGATTTACTAACCAGACGGACCAATGCAATCGAGCGGACGCTCCGCCAAATCGAAAGCAACGAGGACCTGCTAGAACTAGATGAAGAGACAACAGAGGGAGACGAGAATGATCAAAATTAGCCAAATGAAAAAGGATGAACTGTTTGAAGGATTCTATTTGATCAAAACAGCAGAGGTTCGCCAGACCCGTGCAGGGAAGAACTACTTAGCCTTTGTATTCCAAGATGAGACCGGAACCATCGAAGGCAAGCTATGGGATGCCCAACCTCATAATGTAGAGAGCTTCATAGCGGGACGCGTCGTCCATATGACTGGCCGCCGAGAAGTTTACAACAATACCCCGCAGGTCAATCAATTAACCATGCGTTTGCCCCAAGCAGGAGAACCAAGTAATCCAGCTGACTTCAAGGAAAAACCGCCTGTAGATCCCAAGGAACTACAAGATTATCTTTCAAATGTCCTTTTCAAAATTGAAAATCCAATCTGGCAACGAGTTGTTCGGGCCCTCTATAGCAAATACGACAAGGAGTTCTATAGCTATCCAGCCGCAAAAACCAACCACCACGCTTTTGAAGCAGGCCTCGCTTATCACACAGCGACCATGGTTCGCTTGGCAGATCGCATTGGCGACATCTACCCGCAGTTAAATAAGAGTCTGCTCTTTGCGGGAATTATGTTGCATGACTTAGCAAAAGTACTGGAACTTAGCGGCCCTGAAAACACCGAATACACCGTTCGAGGCAACCTCATTGGCCATATTGCTTTGATCGACGAAGAAATTACCAAAGTCCTTCAAGAATTAAAAATCGATGATCAAAAAGAAGAAGTCATTGTTCTTCGCCATGTGGTCTTGAGCCACCATGGTTTGCTAGAATATGGAAGCCCTGTTCGCCCCAAGATCATGGAAGCAGAGATTATTCACATGATTGACAATCTAGATGCGGAAATGATGATGATGACAACTGCTCTCGGCTTAGTCGGTCCTGGTGAGATGACTAATAAAATCTTTGCCATGGAAAATAGATCCTTCTATAAACCGAATCTCGATCAGTAAAGACAGCGATTTCTACGGGGAATCGAGGATCAAAAAGAAAAAAATCACGAAAAAACGACCTTCTTCCAATCAGAATGTTCGTTTTTTTCTGTTCTTATGGTATAATGATAAAAAAACTACATGGTGAAAATATGAAATTAAGAAGAAGTGAACGGATGGTTGTGATTTCAAATTACCTGATCAATCATCCTTATGAATTGACTAGTCTCAATACCTTTGCGGAAAAGTATGAGTCTGCTAAATCCTCTATTTCAGAAGATATCGTGATCATCAAGCGTGCTTTTGAAGAGATGGAAATCGGCCATATTGAGACGATCACAGGAGCAGGCGGAGGCGTCGTCTTTACACCCTCCATCTCAGATGAGGAATCCAAAGAAATCGTTGAGGAACTTTGCCAACAATTATCAGAAAGCAACCGGATTCTTCCAGGGGGCTATATTTACTTATCTGATTTGTTAAGCAATCCGAAAATTTTAAACAGCATCGGACGCATCATTGCCAAAGCTTTCCGCAATAAAAAGATCGATGCCGTTATGACCGTTGCTACCAAGGGCGTCCCTTTGGCCAATGCCGTAGCCAACATTTTGAATGTACCATTTGTTATTGTTCGCCGTGATTTAAAAATCACAGAAGGTTCAACCGTCAGTGTCAATTATGTTTCCGGCTCCAGCGGGGATCGTATCGAAAAAATGTTCCTATCAAAACGTAGCCTCAAAGCAGGAAGCCGCGTCTTGATTGTCGATGACTTCCTCAAAGGTGGTGGAACCATCAACGGAATGGTCAGTCTCTTATCTGAGTTTGATTCCGAATTGGCAGGAGTGGCTGTATTCGCGGACAATGCCTCGACTGAGCGCGAATTTTTTGAACACAAATCCTTGCTCCGCGTGACAAATATCGATGTCAAAGAAAATAAATTAAATGTCGAAGTAGGGAATATCTTTGATTAAGAGGCGAGAAAGGAGAAGCAAAAAGTGAAAAGAATCTTAGACCGATTTGATAACAGTCCTTTATGGATCCGTTTGCTGACTGTTCTGGCCCTGACCTTTATTTTGGTGGCGGGTATGTATACGGTGAAAAAGAATACAGCTGCTCAAGTAACAACAGAAATCCAGCCTGCTAAAAAAACAGGTTCTCTTCCCGTCAAAAAAGAAACAAAAGAAGAGAAAGAGAAAAAGGAAGAAAAGAAAAATACGGAAGCTGCAGAAAAAGCAGTTGTGCAAATGGAGACCAATCCTAGTCAAGACACTGTGAACGCGGCTCAAACTGCCGTCAAAAAAGTAAAGGATGAGACTCAAAAACAATCGCTCACAGCCCGTATCCAATACATTGCCAATTATTATGGTTTGACCTATGAAGGGGATGCTACAGCGACCCAACAAAATCAAACGGGTGCCAATGCCAATGCAAATGGTGGGGCAGGTGTTGCAACAGTCCCTGCTCAGCAGCAACAGTCAACTCCAGCAGTAGATGGAGGAGCACAAGCGCCGGCTGAAACAGCTCAACAATAGAGTTTTTGAAGTTAGGGAAAATATAAAAAAAGATCTTGCAATCAAAGTGCCGTCGTGTTATAATAATAGACGGTACTTTTTACTTTTGGTCTCTCAAGAGTGTACAGGGACGTGCTGACAAATGTTGCAAAAGTACACACGGATGGTAGCTGTCACCAAGTGTACCATCACCAAAAATAAAAAATTTCACAGGAGAATGTAGATGCCTACAATTAACCAATTGGTTCGCAAACCGCGTAAATCAAAAGTAGAAAAATCTAAATCACCAGCTTTGAACGTTGGTTACAACAGTCATAAAAAAGTTCAAACAAACGTTTCTTCACCACAAAAACGTGGTGTTGCAACTCGTGTTGGAACAATGACACCTAAGAAACCTAACTCAGCCCTTCGTAAATTCGCTCGTGTACGTTTGAGCAACCTTATTGAAGTGACTGCTTATATCCCAGGTATCGGACACAACTTGCAAGAACACAGCGTGGTTCTTCTTCGTGGTGGACGTGTAAAAGACCTTCCAGGGGTACGTTACCATATCGTCCGTGGAGCACTTGATACTGCAGGTGTAAACGATCGTAAACAAGGCCGTTCTAAATACGGTACTAAAAAACCAAAAGCATAAGGAAAGGGGATAAAGAGAAATGAGTCGTAAAAACCGTGCGCCTAAACGCGATGTATTGCCAGATCCGCTTTACAATTCACAATTAGTTACTCGTCTTATCAACCGCGTTATGCTTGATGGTAAACGTGGTACAGCTGCTTCAATCGTTTACGGAGCTTTCGAACAAATCAAAGAAGCTACTGGAAACGATGCTCTTGAAGTATTCGAAACAGCTATGGAAAACATCATGCCTGTACTTGAAGTACGTGCACGCCGTGTCGGTGGATCTAACTACCAAGTCCCAGTTGAAGTTCGTCCAGAACGTCGTACAACACTTGGACTTCGTTGGTTGGTAACAATCGCTCGTCAACGTGGTGAACACACTATGGTGGATCGCCTTGCAAAAGAAATCTTGGATGCAGCAAACAACACTGGTGCAGCCGTTAAGAAACGTGAAGACACTCACCGTATGGCAGAAGCCAACCGTGCCTTCGCACACTTCCGTTGGTAAGATTAAGATACTAAGGGCGTTAAAAAAGCGACTGAAAATTAGGAAGCTTGACGAAGAATCGAAGATTCTAGGAAAGCTTATCTATTTTCCGAGCTTTTAGCCCGGGTTCAATTATGATACCAAGAGCTGCAAAGGCCCAAGGCAAAAATAGGAAACTGATGCAGTGTTCCGTGAACACAAAGCAGTTTATCTTTTTTGCACCGGGCCTCGCTCAGGTTCAAATTAGCTAAAACGAATAGTATTAGCTATGATTCAACTCACCAACGAGTTGAAACCAACAAATCAAGAAACCAATGAGAACGGGTGGGTCCTGCCTATCCGTTTTTATTGAAATCGTGTTATAATAGAATAGAAATAAAAAATATAGGAGAAACAAACCTCATGGCACGCGAATTTTCACTTGAAAAAACTCGTAATATCGGTATCATGGCTCACGTCGATGCTGGTAAAACAACTACAACTGAGCGTATCCTTTACTACACTGGTAAGATTCACAAAATCGGTGAAACTCACGAAGGTGCGTCACAAATGGACTGGATGGAGCAAGAACAAGAACGTGGGATCACGATCACATCTGCTGCAACAACAGCTCAATGGAAAGACACTCGTGTAAATATCATCGACACACCAGGACACGTGGACTTCACGATCGAAGTACAACGTTCTCTTCGTGTATTGGACGGTGCGGTTACCGTTCTTGACTCTCAATCAGGTGTAGAACCTCAAACAGAAACAGTTTGGCGTCAAGCAACTGAATACAGAGTTCCACGTATCGTATTTGCCAACAAGATGGATAAAATCGGTGCTGACTTCCTTTACTCAGTAAGCACACTTCATGACCGTCTTCAAGCAAACGCTCACCCAATTCAATTGCCAATCGGTGCTGAAGATGACTTCCGTGGAATCATCGACTTGATCAAGATGAAAGCTGAAATCTATACCAACGACCTTGGTACAGATATCCTTGAAGAAGATATTCCTGCTGAATACCTTGAACAAGCGCAAGAATACCGTGAAAAATTGGTTGAAGCAGTTGCTGAAACTGATGAAGATTTGATGATGAAATACCTTGAAGGTGAAGAAATCACAAATGAAGAATTGAAAGCTGGTATCCGTAAAGCGACGATCAATGTTGAATTCTTCCCAGTATTGTGTGGTTCTGCCTTCAAGAACAAAGGGGTTCAATTGATGTTGGATGCAGTCCTTGACTATCTTCCAAGCCCACTTGATATCCCTGCAATCAAGGGTGTAAACCCAGATACAGACGAAGAAGAAGAACGTCCAGCATCTGATGAAGAGCCATTTGCAGCGCTTGCCTTCAAGATTATGACGGACCCATTCGTAGGTCGTTTGACCTTCTTCCGTGTTTACTCAGGTGTCTTGAACTCAGGTTCATACGTCTTGAACACTTCTAAAGGTAAACGTGAACGTATCGGACGTATCCTTCAAATGCACGCCAACACTCGTAAAGAAATCGAAACAGTTTACTCTGGAGATATCGCTGCTGCCGTTGGTTTGAAAGATACAACAACTGGTGACTCATTGACAGATGAAAAAGCTAAAATCATCCTTGAATCAATCGAAGTTCCAGAACCAGTTATCCAATTGATGGTTGAACCTAAATCTAAAGCTGACCAAGATAAGATGGCGATTGCCCTTCAAAAATTGGCTGAAGAAGATCCAACTTTCCGTGTTGAAACAAACCCAGAAACTGGTGAAACAGTTATCTCTGGTATGGGTGAGTTGCACTTGGATGTCCTTGTTGACCGTATGAAACGTGAATTCAAGGTTGAAGCAAACGTTGGTGCACCTCAAGTATCATACCGTGAAACATTCCGCGCTTCTACACAAGCACGTGGATTCTTCAAACGTCAATCTGGTGGTAAAGGTCAGTTTGGTGATGTTTGGATTGAATTTACTCCAAACGAAGAAGGTAAAGGATTCGAGTTCGAAAATGCGATCGTCGGTGGTGTGGTTCCGCGTGAATTCATCCCTGCAGTAGAAAAAGGACTTCAAGAATCTATGGCAAATGGTGTTCTTGCTGGTTACCCAATGGTTGACGTGAAAGCGAAGCTTTACGATGGTTCATACCACGATGTCGACTCATCTGAAACAGCCTTCAAGATCGCTGCATCTCTTGCACTTAAAGAAGCTGCTAAGACTGCACAACCAGCTATCCTTGAACCAATGATGCTTGTAACCATCACAGTTCCTGAAGAAAACCTTGGGGATGTTATGGGTCACGTAACTGCTCGTCGTGGACGTGTAGATGGTATGGAAGCACATGGTGCAAGCCAAATCGTTCGTGCTTATGTACCACTTGCTGAAATGTTCGGTTACGCTACTGTTCTTCGTTCTGCAACTCAAGGACGTGGTACCTTCATGATGGTATTCGACCACTACGAAGATGTACCAAAATCAGTACAAGAAGAAATCATTAAAAAAGCGAAAGGTGAAGCTTAATTCACTCACCTACAGAAGAGGCTGGGACAAAAGTCCTAGCCTCTTCTTGTTTTTGGATTGTCGAGCAAGACGCAGTGGTTGAGTGCTCAAAGCACTGCTTTGAGGTGGAGGATAGAACTTGCGAAGCAAGTATCCTAAGTCTTTGTTCGCTTTTTAAGCTTCAAAGATGCCCTATGTTGACGGAAACTATGTTTCCTTTATCTGCAACCTTCAACAGTCTCCCAGACTGTTGAAGCTGTGTGGAGGTAGGACGACGAAATCGAATTCTAACGAATGACCGATTTCTGTCCCACTCTCTTCTTTTTTTCCGACTTTGTGAATGAAAAAGAGACGAAAGACTGTCATCTAAATAAGAACTTTGTGAAATACAAGGATAGAAAAGGAAAACTTGAGGGATTTTCTCTTTCTTTTCGTTGGGAAATAGTTGCTTTTTAATGCAATAAAGTATATAATAGGAACTGTTAAAAGATGTTTGGCGCTGTGTCAAGTTACTCTTTTCACATAAAAATTTTTTGATTTTCATAAGGAGGAAATCACGAATGGTAGTTAAAGTTGGTATTAACGGTTTCGGTCGTATCGGACGTCTTGCTTTCCGTCGTATCCAAAACGTAGAAGGTGTTGAAGTTACTCGCATCAACGACCTTACAGATCCAGTTATGCTTGCACACTTGTTGAAATACGACACAACTCAAGGTCGTTTCGACGGTACTGTGGAAGTTAAAGAAGGTGGATTCGAAGTTAACGGTAAATTCGTTAAAGTTTCTGCTGAACGCGATCCAGAACAAATCGACTGGGCTAACGACGGTGTAGAAATCGTTCTTGAAGCAACTGGTTTCTTTGCTAAGAAAGATGCTGCTGAAAAACACTTGCATGCTGGTGGAGCTAAGAAAGTTGTTATCACTGCTCCTGGTGGATCAGACGTTAAAACAGTTGTATTTAACACTAACCACGATATCCTTGATGGTACTGAAACAGTTATCTCAGGTGCTTCATGTACTACAAACTGTTTGGCTCCAATGGCTAAAGCTCTTCATGACAACTTCGGTATCGTTGAAGGTTTGATGACTACTATCCACGGTTACACTGGTGACCAAATGGTTCTTGACGGACCACACCGTAAAGGTGACCTTCGCCGTGCTCGTGCTGCTGCAGCTAACATCGTTCCTAACTCAACTGGTGCTGCTAAAGCAATCGGTTTGGTTATCCCTGAATTGAACGGTAAATTGGACGGAGCTGCTCAACGTGTTCCTGTTCCAACTGGTTCAGTTACTGAATTGGTAGCTGTTCTTGAAAAGAACGTTACTGTTGATGAAGTGAACGCAGCTATGAAAGCAGCTTCAAACGAATCATACGGTTACAATGAAGATCCAATCGTATCTTCTGATATCGTAGGTATGTCATTCGGTTCATTGTTTGACGCAACTCAAACTAAAGTTCTTGACGTTGATGGTAAACAATTGGTTAAAGTTGTTTCATGGTATGACAACGAAATGTCTTACACTTCACAACTTGTTCGTACTCTTGAATACTTCGCAAAAATTGCTAAATAATTCAGGCGTATGATGAGAGGAGGGCAACCTCCTCTTTTTTGTACCTTTTTTTCTACTAATGGGGATACCAATCAGGTAAAGCATAGGGAATCCTGCTCAATAAGAGGGGGAAATCATCGAATTTTGCTATCTCTTTTACAGCTTTTGTGATATAATTATCATGTAATAAAAAAAGAAGGAGTCATATCTAATGGCAAAATTGACTGTTAAAGATGTTGACTTGAAAGGGAAAAAAGTTCTCGTTCGTGTTGACTTCAACGTTCCTGTAAAAGACGGTGTGATCACTAATGATAACCGTATCACTGCTGCTCTTCCAACAATCAAGTATATCCTTGAACAAGGTGGACGTGCAATCCTCTTCTCTCACCTTGGACGTGTAAAAGAAGAAGCTGACAAAGAAGGTAAATCACTTGCTCCTGTAGCTGCTGACTTGGCTGCTAAATTGGGTCAAGAAGTGAAATTTATCCCAGGTGTTACACGTGGTGCTGAATTGGAAGCAGCTGTTAACGCTCTTGAAGATGGACAAGTTCTCTTGGTTGAAAACACTCGTTTCGAAGATGTTGATGGCAAGAAAGAATCTAAAAATGATCCTGAACTTGGTAAATACTGGGCATCACTTGGAGATGGTATCTTTGTAAACGATGCATTCGGTACTGCTCACCGTGCACACGCATCTAACGTTGGTATCTCTGCAAACGTTGATAAAGCTGTTGCTGGATTCCTTCTTGAAAACGAAATTGCTTATATCAAAGAAGCAGTTGAAGCTCCAGAACGTCCATTCGTAGCGATCCTTGGTGGATCAAAAGTATCTGACAAGATCGGTGTTATCGAAAACCTTCTTGAAAAAGCTGATAAAGTCCTTATCGGTGGTGGGATGACTTACACATTCTACAAAGCTCAAGGTATCGAAATTGGTAACTCACTTGTAGAAGAAGACAAATTGGATGTGGCGAAAGCTCTTCTTGAAAAAGCAAACGGTAAATTGATCTTGCCAGTTGACTCAAAAGAAGCAAACGCCTTTGCTGACTACACTGAAGTGAAAGACACTGAAGGTGAAGCAGTAGATCCAGGATTCCTTGGCCTTGATATCGGTCCAAAATCTATCGCTGAATTCGACAAAGCATTGACTGGTGCGAAAACAGTTGTATGGAATGGTCCTATGGGTGTATTTGAAAACCCTGACTTCCAAGCAGGTACAATCGGTGTGATGGACGCTATCGTAAAACAACCTGGCGTTAAATCAATCATCGGTGGTGGTGACTCAGCTGCTGCAGCTATCAACCTTGGACGTGCAGACAAATTCTCATGGATCTCTACTGGTGGTGGTGCATCTATGGAACTCCTTGAAGGTAAAGAACTTCCAGGATTGGCTGCTCTTACTGATAAATAAGTCAATTTGAATAAATGAAGAGGCTGGGACAAAAGTCCTAGCCTCTCAATTATTTTTGGATTGTCGAGCAAGGCGCAGTGGTTGAGTGCTCAAAGCACTGCTTTGAGGTGGCGGATAGAACTTGCGAAGCAAGTATCCTACGTCTTTGTTCGCTTTTTAAGCTTCAAAGATGCCCTATGTTGACGGAAACTATGTTTCCTTTATCTGCAACCTTCAACAGTCTCCCAGACTGTTGAAGCTGTGCGGAGGTGGGACGACGAAATCAAATTCTAACGAATGACCGATTTCTGTCCCACTCTCTTTTTGCTGCCTTTCTATTTTTACTGGTTCTATCCTTTCTGAAAATATGGTAGAATAGTAGAAATAGAAAGATAGGTGACCATGGATTACTTTAAACGACACAAATTTGATTGGTCCAAATTCCGTTTGGGAATGAGAACCTTTAAAACTGGGATTGCCGTTTTTATTGTACTCCTGATTTTTGGGGTATTTGGTTGGAAAGGTCTTCAGATCGGGACCTTGACAGCTGTTTTTAGTTTACGGGAAGACTTTGATAAGAGTGTCCATTTTGGAGCTTCTCGTGTCATGGGCAATAGTATCGGAGGTTTTTATGCCGTATTGTTCTTCCTTTTAAAAACGTTCTTTCATGGGGCGTATTGGGTGACTCTGATTTTTATCCCCATTGCGACCATGTTAACCATTATGACCAATGTTGCGATGAATAATAAGGCTGGGATCATTGGGGGAGTTGCGGCCATGCTGATCATCACCCTCTCCATTCCTGATGGGGAGACCTTCTTGTATGTTTTTGCCCGTATCTTTGAGACCTTTGTGGGTGTGTTTGTAGCCATTTTGGTCAATTCGGATGTCGATCGGATACGGGACGCCCTCAGGAAACGTAAAAAACCTATGTAAGATTATATGACATTTGATCTTGACATAGATTTTTTTTGGGTTATAATAGAATAGAAAGAGGAATGGTATGAAGGAAAAGGAATTACGACGCTCGCTTGCGGTCTTTCCGATTGGGAGCGTGATGAAACTGACTGATTTGACAGCACGCCAGATTCGCTATTATGAAGATCAGGGCTTGATTTTTCCTGATCGTACAGAAGGCAATCGCCGTATGTATTCGTTGGACAATATGGACCGGCTCTTAGAGATTAAGGATTATATCTCTGACGGCTTGAACATTGCGGATATCAAGAGAAGATATGCGGAAAAAGAGCAGGTAACTACCAAAGCTGTCAGTCAAGAAGAGATCCGTAAGGCCCTTCATCGTGACATTGTTCAGCAAAGTCGCTTCACATCATCCCCATCGCCATATGATCCATTTCGTTGATCATTTCATTTCTTTGCATTTTATTTTAAGGAGACAAAAATGTCAATTACTGCTGCAGATATTCGCCGTGAAGTAAAAGAAAAAAATGTTACTTTTATTCGTTTAATGTTCTCTGATATTTTGGGAACGATGAAAAACGTCGAAATTCCAGCTACCGATGAGCAACTGGACAAGGTTCTTTCAAACAAAGCTATGTTTGATGGTTCTTCGATCGAAGGATTTGTTCGTATCAATGAGTCAGATATGTATTTGTACCCAGATTTGGATACTTGGACAGTCTTTCCATGGGGTGATGAAAATGGTAGTGTAGCTGGTTTGATCTGTGATGTCTATACAACGGAAGGTAAACCATTTGCAGGGGACCCTCGTGGGAATTTGAAACGTGCCCTTCGTCATATGGAAGAACTTGGATTCAAGTCCTTTAACCTTGGTCCAGAACCTGAATTCTTCCTCTTCAAGTTAGACGAAAATGGGGATCCAACGCTTGAAGTAAACGACAAAGGCGGCTATTTTGACTTGGCTCCAACAGACCTCGCAGATAACACTCGTCGTGAAATCGTTAATGTCTTGACTAAGATGGGATTTGAAGTGGAAGCCAGTCACCACGAAGTAGCCGTTGGTCAGCATGAAATCGACTTTAAATATGATGAAGTTCTTCGCGCTTGTGATAAGATTCAAATCTTCAAACTTGTCGTGAAAACCATTGCCCGTAAACACGGTTTGTATGCTACCTTTATGGCCAAACCAAAATTTGGTATCGCTGGTTCAGGAATGCACTGTAATATGTCTCTCTTTGACCAAGATGGCAACAATGCTTTCTTTGATCCAGAAGATCCAAAAGGCATGCAATTGTCAGAAACAGCTTACTACTTCCTTGGTGGCTTGATCAAGCATGCATACAACTTTACGGCGATTACCAACCCAACGGTTAATTCTTATAAGCGTTTGGTGCCAGGATATGAAGCACCAGTCTACATTGCCTGGGCAGGACGCAACCGTTCTCCACTTGTGCGTGTACCAGCGTCACGTGGAATGGGGACTCGTTTGGAATTGCGCTCAGTAGACCCAATGGCCAATCCATATGTAGCCTTGGCTGTCCTTCTTGAAGTTGGACTTCATGGTGTTGAAAATAAAATCGAAGCACCAGCTCCGATCGAAGAAAACATCTATGTGATGACACCAGAAGAACGCAGAGCTGCTGGAATTACAGACCTTCCTTCAACTCTTCATAATGCTTTGAAAGCTTTGACAGAAGATGAAGTCGTCAAAGCAGCCTTGGGTGAACACATCTACACCAGCTTTCTTGAAGCCAAACGGATCGAATGGGCTAGCTATGCCACCTTCGTATCGCAATGGGAAGTAGATCACTATCTAGACCTTTATTAAGCACCAAGAGCAAAGAGGCTGGGACAAAAGTCCTAGCCTCTTCTTGTTTTTGGATTGTCTAGTAAGACGCAGTGGTTGAGTGCTCAAAGCACTGCTTTGAGGTGGCGGATAGAACTTGCGAAGCAAGTATCCTAAGTCTTTGTTCGCTTTTTAAGCTTCAAAGATGCCCTATGTTGACGGAAACTATGTTTCCTTTATCTGCAACCTTCAACAGTCTCCCAGACTGTTGAAGCTGTGCGGAGGTGGGACGACGAAATCGAATTCTAACGAATGACCGATTTCTGTCCCACTCTCTTTTCGTTCTTCAAAACGTCACAATAAAACCAGTTGAGCTCAGGGTCTCAACTGGTTGTTTTTTTAATGTTCGTCATCAGGTGTGAGAATCATTGGGATAATGATGGGTTCACGCTCTGTGCTTTCGTAAAGGAATGGACGAAGAGCGTTGACAATCGCACCATTAACGGTTTGGATATTGGCATCTTTATTCTTTAATGCGATGCGGATCGCGTTAAAGAGTAGGCGCTGGCTTTCACGGATCAGGTCTCCTGATTCACGCATGTAGATGAACCCACGGCTCAAGATATCTGGGCCTGCTAGGATCATCTTGGACTTAAAGTCGACCGTTGCGACAGCCAGGACAACCCCATCTTCTGAAAGGTCTTTGCGGTCACGAAGGACTGCAGCACCGATTTCACCGATACGATTTCCATCAACATAGATGTCTTGGGCGTTAAAGCTTCCTGCGATCCGGGCAGAGTTGGCTGTAAGAGCGAGGACATCACCATTGCTCATGATAAAGATATTGTCTTTTTCAACACCCGTATCTTGGGCAAGTCCTGCATGGATTTTTTGCATCCGGTATTCACCATGGACAGGCATGAAGTATTTTGGTTTGATCAAGCGGAGCATGAGTTTTTGTTCTTGTTGCCCCCCGTGTCCAGAGGTATGGATGTTGTTGATCTTCCCGTGAATGACATCGACACCTGCTTCGGCAATCGTATTGATCAATTTATTGACACTGGTTGTATTTCCAGGAATTGGACTAGAAGAGAAAATCACAGTATCTCCTGGTTGGAGTTGCACTTGGCGGTGGGTTCCATTAGCAATCCGAGAGAGGGCTGCCATTGGCTCTCCTTGGCTTCCTGTACACATGATCAGGATTTCATTGGCCGCATAGTCTTTGATCTCATTTGGCTCGATAATGGTTCCAGGAGGGACCTTGATGTAGCCAAGCTCGATTCCGTTGACGATGGCTTTTTCCATGGAGCGCCCAAAGACGACGATCTTGCGACCTGTCTTGACAGCGGCCTCAGCTGCCTGTTGGAGACGGAAGATATTCGAGGCAAAGGAAGCAAAGATGATGCGCCCATGGATACCTTCGATGATCTTCATGATGGATTGGCCAACCACTTTTTCAGAGTTGGTAAAGGTTGGAATTTCCGCGTTGGTTGAGTCTGAGAGCAGACAGAGAACGCCTTCTTCCCCAAGAGCTGCCATACGATGGAGGTCAGCTGGTTCCCCAACAGGGGTAAAGTCAAATTTGAAGTCTCCAGTACAGACAATCTTACCTTGAGGGGTGTGAATCACAATCCCCAAAGGTTCTGGAATCGAGTGAGTCGTACGGAAGAAGGTTGCTTTCAGGTTTTTAAATTGAAGTTCAGTGTTTTGGTTGATTTCGTAGAGTTTGGCATTGCGAAGAAGGCCGTGCTCTTCTAATTTTCCACGGATCAAGGCAAGGGCCAAAGGTCCAGCATAGATCGGAACATTGGCTTGTTTCAAAAGGAAAGGAATCCCCCCAATGTGGTCTTCGTGTCCGTGGGTAATGAGGACCGCTTTGACGCGATCGATATTGTCTACGATATAAGAGTAATCCGGAATGACATAGTCGATCCCAAGGAGGTCATCTTCTGGGAATTTGATCCCGGCATCGACAATGATAATTTCATCTTGGTATTCGATCCCGTAGGTATTTTTCCCGATTTCTCCAAGTCCACCAATGGCAAATACACCGACTTCTTCAGGTTTTAAGGTATAAGCCATGGATTAGTACTCCGTCAATTCAAAGGCACCTGACTCTTTCTCATAAGCAAGGTGTTGCTCAGAAAGTGGTGTGATAAATTCGATATTGAAGTCGGTATTTTTTTCGACCAATTGACGGGCTTGGATGCGACCTTCGCGTTCATTTGGTGCGTCGATGTCAAGATACAGTGCATGTGTCGTTTCACGACGAGGGTTTCGGTCTTTTGTTTCCTGATAAAAAACTTTGTAAATCATGAAGTAATTTTCCTTTCATTATTTCGGTCCATTTTGTTGGTTGCTAAGGAGTGCAATCACTAGAGTTTCCTACTCGCAACTAGTAGACCTGATTCGATACAATTAATTATCATTATATCATAAATTCGCCTGTAAGTAAAAGATCCACCCGTCAAGACGAGGAAGGGGTGTCCCTATAATAGCTTGGTATTTCGATGGGTTTTTCTGTGATGCGATCCTTCCTTTCGGGAACAGTTTCACTGGGATTTGAAGGGAATTTGTAGTATAATATAATGCAGTTCAAGAGGAGTAGGAAATGAAATTATTAGCATTTGATACCTCGAGTAAGGCTCTTTCTGTAGCGATTTTAGAAGATGAGACTCTACTTGCAGAAACAACACTCACCATTAAGAAAAACCATAGTATGACCTTGATGCCGACCATCGATTTTTTGATGCAACAAATTGACTTGACACCCAAGGAGTTGGACCGCATCGTGGTGGCAGAGGGTCCTGGGAGCTATACAGGTCTGCGGATTGCAGTTGCGACCGCAAAGACGCTGGCTCACACCTTAAAGATTGACTTGGTTGGGGTCTCAAGCCTCTTAGCCCTCGTGCCGGAAGATCTGGAAGGCTTGGTAGTACCCATTATGGATGCTCGTCGGAACAATGTCTATGCAGGCTTTTACCAAGGAGATCAACTGATCGCACCAGAAGGGCATTTTCCGTTTGAAGAGGTATTAGAGCGTGCAGCGACGAGTGACAAGGTTACCTTTGTCGGAGAGGTCACAGCATTTGAGGAGCAGATTAAAACTCGCCTGCCAAAGGCTACTTTCTCTGAAACCCTGCCAGATGCTGTGAAAATCGGACGTCTCGGCCTCAAACAAGCACCTGCTAGCCTCCATGATTTTGTTCCCAATTATCTCAAACGGGTCGAAGCAGAGGAAAATTGGCTCAAAGACCACACGGAAACGACGACCTCTTACATTAAGCGTCTATGATGAAAGGAACAATCAAGAAAGGGAGCGTCCAGGATGCAGTCGCCATTCTCGCTGTGATGGAAGATGTCTATGGCCACAGTCCCTGGAAGCTAGAGCAGATTGAAGCCGATATAGAGCAGGAATCGACCTCCTATTTCCTAGCTATGGATGAGGGACAAGTCCTTGGGTTTGTCGCTCTTCAAGAGACACTCTATGAAGCCGAGGTCTTGCAGATTGCGGTTAAGCGCGCCTTTCAGGGGCAAGGCCTAGCTCAGCAGTTACTCGCGCAGTTACCGGATCAAAAAGAGATTTTCTTAGAAGTGCGCGTGTCCAATCAACCGGCCCAAGGCCTATACAAAAAAATGCATTTTGAAGAAATTGCGCGGAGGAAAAATTACTATCACGATCCCATAGAGGATGCCGTGATCATGAAGAGGAACTCAAATGAAAGATAGATATATTTTGGCTTTTGAGACATCGTGTGATGAGACCAGTGTGGCTGTCTTGAAAAATGACGACCAACTCTTGTCCAATGTCATTGCCAGTCAAATCGAAAGTCACAAGCGTTTTGGTGGAGTGGTACCTGAGGTAGCTTCCCGTCACCATGTAGAAGTCATCACCGCTTGTATCGAAGAAGCCCTAGAAGAAGCAGGGATTACAGAAGATGAGGTCACGGCTGTAGCTGTTACTTACGGCCCAGGCCTGGTTGGTGCTCTTTTAGTCGGCTTGGCTGCAGCTAAGGCCTTTGCCTGGGCCCATGATGTCCCTTTGATTCCAGTCAATCATATGGCGGGGCACTTGATGGCTGCTCAAAGCGTCGAGCCCTTAGAATTTCCGCTCTTAGCTTTGCTAGTGAGTGGAGGACATACAGAGCTGGTCTACGTCAGTGAAGCGGGGGATTATAAGATCGTCGGAGAGACCCGTGATGACGCCGTAGGAGAAGCTTATGACAAGGTAGGGCGCGTGATGGGCTTGACCTATCCAGCAGGTCGTGAGATCGATCAGCTAGCCCACCAAGGATCTGATATCTACGATTTCCCACGAGCCATGATCAAAGAAGACAATCTGGAATTTTCTTTCTCAGGGCTCAAATCAGCCTTTATCAATCTGCACCATAATGCGCAACAAAAAGGAGAAAGCCTCTCAAATGCAGACCTGTCAGCGAGCTTTCAGGCCGCCGTCTTAGACATTCTCATGGCCAAGACCAAGAAGGCTCTGGAAAACTATCCGGTCAAAACCCTAGTCGTTGCAGGTGGAGTCGCAGCCAACCAAGGCCTTCGTGAACGCTTGGCTTCTGAAATCACGGATGTCAAGGTCATCATTCCCCCTCTGCGCCTCTGCGGGGACAATGCAGGGATGATTGCCTATGCCAGCGTCAGCGAATGGAACAAAGAAAACTTCGCAGGCTGGGATCTCAATGCCAAACCAAGCCTAGCCTTTGAAGGAATTGAATAAGTGTATGCTAGCCATTTGGATGAAAGAATCTAGATGGCTTTTTTGTTGTAATCTCACCAACTAGTAGCGGATTTGCGATTGGCAAGAAAATTCGGTATGATAGAGGGAATAAAAGATTGGTGGAAGAGAGGGAGTTGAAAGAAACAGGATTGGATCAAGTTTGGGGTTGCTTATAACAATAGGAATCTGGACTGAGAATATGTTATTTATAACATTAACCATTTTTGGAAGGTTTAGTTGGAGTCAACTAGGCCTTTTTTGTTATCTTGGATAGCAAGTGAAGGGATTCAGCTGGCTCGGATTTTTCTACTGAGTGGGACTTTCTATCAATTGATCGATTTCTCATTTTTTATACCATTTAGTTCTTGCAAGATATACAATATTTTGATATATTAATGGTGCTAATGTATTTGGATGTTTTATCATGTAAGTGGTGCCATGTGTGAGGAAGGAGTATGGCTGCGGCAGAAAATGCAACCGCTTACTTTTGAAATGAAAGGGAAAGCTAATGAAAAAATGTTTTTTTGAAAGAAGATGCAAATACAGCATTCGTAAATTTTCGTTGGGTGTTGCATCTGTAATGATTGGTGTGGCTCTATTTGGAGCAGGAACAGCACTTGCGGATACGCCTACGTCGGGTTCTATTGACAACTTACCGCCTGACTTGGCGTCTGCTTTGGCAAGTGCCGAGGATCATGGACGAGAAGTTGAGATACCAAAAGCTGAGGAGCCTCAAGCTTCTCCTGAGGTGGTGGAAGCTCCAAAAACGGAAAACATAGCTGAAAAGGAAGCTACACCAACACCTGCTTTAGACAAACTCCCCGAAGAAGTTCGTGGAAAGCTAGAGAATGTAGAAGACCATGGCCGAACAACCTCCAAAGAGGATTTGGCAAAAGAGGACAAGGGGTTAGTGCCAGACGATGTCGCAAGAACCAAGAATGGGGAATTAAACTACGGAGCAACCGTTGAAATCAAGAGTGCTGCTGGGACAGGAAGTGGAATTGTCATTGGTAAAAATCTTGTTTTGACTGTTTCGCATAACTTTATCAAGGATGTTCCGGATGGAAATAATCGTAAGGTAGCCGATAATATCGATCGGGATGGGGATGTGTATCGCATTTCCTATGAAGGGGTGCCAGACGTCGCATTTAGCAAAAATGATGTCCATCACTGGGATCGTGAAGGTTTCCTAAAGGGCTATAAGAATGACTTGGCAATCGTTAAGCTCCGTTTGCCTCTAGCCAATGCGCCTGTGGAAGTCACAGACCAACCGGCAAAGACAAAAGTCGGAGATAAGGTTCACGTCTTTGGCTATCCTACTGGGAAACTCTCTCCAATCTTGAATACGACGGTTGAAGCGTTGAATGATTATGGAGAAGGAGTTCGTGGAATCAGCTATCAAGGTAGTGAACCAGGTGCGAGTGGCGGTGGTATCTTTGATGAAAATGGAAAATTGATCGGTGTTCACCAAAATGGTGTGGTTGGGATTCGTAGTGGAGGAATTCTCTTTTCACCAGCCCAGCTTGAATGGATTCACAATTTTATCAAGGGAATTGAAACTAGTAAACCAGCGGGTCTAGACGCTATGGATAAACAGGTTGAGGATAAGAATAACAAACCAAAAGTGGACAAGCCAACGGAAGAAAAACCGAGTGAGTCGAAGCCTGTGACGAACCAACCAACTCCATCTAAGGTAGTGACACCCGAGTGGAAGACGGTCGAAAAGAAAGAGCAACAGGGAACCGTCACCATTCAGGAAGAAAATGGTGTTCGCTACAATCAGCTTGCCTCTACAGCACAAAATGACAATGCGAAAAAACCAGCCTTGTTTGAAAAAGAAGGCCTCTCAGTGGATGCCAATGGCAATGCGACGGTTGATTTGAACTTCAAAGAAGAATCTGAAACTGGGAAAGCACGTTTTGGAGTCTTTATGAAGTTCAAAGATACGGAAAACAACGTGTTTGTCGGTTATGATCAGGGCGGATGGTTCTGGGAATACAAGACGAACGGGAGTGGTCTTTGGTACCAAGGAAGCCGTGTAGCTGCTCCAGTTAATGGTTCTAGCAACCATTTGACCATCAGTCTTAAGTCAGACGGCCAGCTCAATGCAAGCAACAACGATGTGAAATTGTTTGATACGGTGACCTTGCCTTCTGCTGTCAATGACAAGCTAAAGAGTGAGAAGAAGATTCTGCTAAAGGCTGGAACTTATAACGCAACTGAAAGAACGATTGTTAGCGTCAAGACAGACAATCAAGAAGGAGTGAAATCAGACCAGGCTCCGGCCAAAAAGGAAACGGGTGATCCGGTTGATGATCAGCATGTAGCCTATGATACCATTGCTTCAAGTGTGCTGAAGGCAGTGATCGACCAAGCCTTTCCACGGGTGAAAGAATACACACTGAATGGTCACACACTTCCAGGTCAAGTCCAACAACTCAAGAAAGTCTTGATCAACAATCATGAAGTGACTCCAGAGGTAACGTATAAGAAGATCAATGCAGAGACTGCTGAATACGATATGAAGCTCCGGGATGAGGAGAACCTGATCAATGCGGATCTGACCGTTTGTTTGCAAGTGGTGGACAATCAGTTGCATTTTGATGTGACAAAGATTGTGAACCACAACTCAGTGACGCCAGGTCAAGCAATTGATGATGAACGAAAACTCCTTTCTTCCATCAATTTCCTTGGGGATGCCTTGGTCTCTGTGTCGAGCGATCAAGCTGGAGCTAAGTTTGACGGGGCAACCATGTCAAATAACACCCACATCAGTGGAGATGACCATATTGCTGTTACAAATCCGATGAAAGCTCTGGCTAAGGGGTACATGTATGGCTTTGTTTCGACGGATAAGTTAGCTGCAGGTGTCTGGAGCAATTCTCAAAATAGTTATGGTGGTGGATCCAGCGACTGGACCCGTTTAACAGCCTTTAAACAGACGGTTGGAACGGCCAATTATGTTGGAATTCAAAGTTCAGAGTGGCAATGGGAAAAAGCTTATAAGGGCATTGTTTATCCAGAATATACTAAAGAATTACCTAGCGCAAGGGTTGTCATCACTGAAGATGCCAATGGGGATCAGAAGGTAGACTGGCAAGACGGAGCGATTGCTTATCGGAGTATTATGAACAACCCTCAAGGTTGGGAAAAAGTTAAAGATATTACAGCTTATCGGATTGCCATGAACTTCGGTTCACAGGCTCAAAACCCATTTTTAATGACACTTGATGGCATCAAGAAAATCAATCTAAACACAGATGGTCTCGGACAAGGTGTACTGTTGAAAGGGTATGGTAGTGAAGGCCATGATTCGGGGCATTTGAATTATGCGGATGTTGGAAAGCGGATCGGTGGGGTTGAGGATTTCAAAGCCTTGATTGAGAAAGCAAAGAAATATGGAGCTCATTTGGGTATCCATGTGAATGCTTCTGAAACCTATCCTGAGTCGAAGTACTTTAGTGAAAATATCCTTCGTAAGAATCCTGATGGTAGCTATAGCTATGGTTGGAACTGGTTAGACCAAGGGATTAATATTGATGCTGCTTATGACTTAGCCCATGGTCGTTTGGCCCGCTGGGAAGAGTTGAAGAAAGAATTAGGTGACGGTCTAGACTTTATCTATGTGGATGTCTGGGGCAATGGTCAATCTGGTGATAATGGTGCCTGGGCAACCCATGTGCTTGCAAAAGAAATTAACAAGCAAGGCTGGCGCTTTGCGATTGAGTGGGGCCATGGTGGCGAATACGACTCGACCTTCCAACACTGGGCAGCGGATTTGACTTATGGTGGCTATACCAATAAAGGAATCAACAGTGCGATTACTCGCTTTATCCGCAACCATCAAAAAGACTCTTGGGTGGGGGATTACAGGAGTTATGGAGGTGCTGCAGATTATCCACTTCTAGGTGGCTACAGCATGAAAGATTTTGAAGGTTGGCAAGGACGGAGTGATTACAATGGCTATGTGACCAATTTGTTTGCTCACGATGTCATGACCAAATACTTCCAACATTTCACTGTTAACCAATGGGAAAATGGAACACCGGTGACGATGACGGATAATGGTGCGACTTACAAGTGGACACCGGAAATGAAAATTTCCTTGGTTGACGCGGATGGTCATCAAGTCGTGATCACGCGCAAATCAAATGATGTCAATAGCCCGCTTTACCGTGAACGGACGGTCACCCTCAATGGTCGTGTGATTCAAGATGGTTCAGCTTATTTAACGCCTTGGAACTGGGATGCAAATGGTCAGAAGCTTCCTGCTGATAAGGAAAAGATGTACTACTTCAATACAGAAAATGGTGCAACAACCTGGTCACTTCCGAGTGATTGGGCAAATGGCAAAGTTTACCTTTACAAACTCACGGATCAAGGTAAAACTGAAGAACAAGAAGTAGCTGTGAAAGATGGTAAGATTACCCTCGATCTACTGGCCAATCAGCCTTATGTCCTCTACCGCTCCAAACAAACTAATCCAGAAATGTCTTGGAGTGAAGGAATGCATATCTATGACCAAGGATTTAACAGTGAATCATTGGATCATTGGAAGATTACTGGCGATGCTTCTAAGGCTGCCATTGTCAAGTCTCAAGGGGCCAATCAAATGCTGCGCATAGGGGGCAATACGAAAACAGTGAGTCTAACGCAAACATTGACCGACTTGAAACCAAATACGAGATATGCCGTGTATGTCGGTGTGGACAACCGGAGTGATGCCAAAGCCAGTCTCACAGTCAATACGGGTGAAAAAGTGGTCACAAACTACACCAACAAGTCACTCGCCCTCAACTATGTGAAGGCCTACGCTCACAACACTCGCAGGGACAATGCCACTGTGAATGATACCAGCTATTTCCAAAACATGTATGTCTTCTTCACCACAGGTAAGGATGTCTCCCACGTGACCTTGACACTGAGTCGTGAAGCTGGTAGCGAAGCGACTTACTTCGATGAAATCCGGACCTTTGAAAATCAATCCAGTATGTATGGGGATGGTCATGATACGGCGACAGGTGTCTTCAAGCAAGACTTTGAAAATGTAGCTCAAGGAATCTTCCCATTTGTCATAGGAGGAATCGAAGGGGTCGAAGATAACCGGACCCACTTATCTGAAAAACATGAACCATATACCCAACGTGGTTGGAATGGTAAGAAAATAGATGACGTCATCGAAGGTCACTGGTCTCTCAAGACAAATGGCCTGGTCAGCCGACGCAACTTGGTCTATCAAACCATTCCTCAAAACTATCGCTTTGAAGCTGGTAAGACTTACCGGGTTAGCTTTGATTACGAAGCGGGCTCTGATAATACCTATGCCTTTGTCATCGGTCACGGTGAATTCCAATCGGGTCGTCGTGGCACGAAAGCTAGTGAGTTGGAACTCCATGAACTAGCCAATTCTTGGACGGATTCAAAGAAAGCGAAACGGGCTACCTTCCTTGTCACTGGTGCAGAAACAGGCGATACTTGGGTCGGTATTTATTCGACTGGAAATCCAAGTAATACCCACGGAGATGCTGGTGGCAATGCCAACTTCCGTAGCTACAATGACTTTATAATGGATAATCTTCAAATCGAAGAAATTACTTTGACAGGCAAGATGCTGACAGACAATGCTCTCAAAAACTATCTGCCAACGGTGGCTATGACGAACTATACCAAAGAAAGCATGGATGCTTTGAAAGAGGCAGTCTTCAACCTCAGTCAAGCAGATGACGAGATTAGTCTTACAGAAGCTAAGAGTGAAATTGCCAAAGTTCAGGCTCTGAAGGATGCCTTGGTCATGAAGAAGACATCTCTTGTTGCAGAGGATTTTGAAAGTCTAACAGGTCCAGCCCAAGATGGTGAGGGTCTTGAAAATGCCTTTGATGGCAATTTATCAAGTCTCTGGCATACTTCTTGGAGTGGTGGAGATGTTGGAAAACCAGCGACCATGGTTTTGAGAGAAGCTACAGACATTACGGGCTTCCGTTATATTCCACGCGCTTCTGGTTCAAATGGAAACTTGAGAGATTTAACGCTTGTGGTAACAGATGAAACTGGCAAGGAACATTCTTTCACAGCTAGTAATTGGGCTGATACGAACAAACCGAAAGAAATCACCTTTGGTCAGACCATTAAAGCAAAGAAAATTGTCTTGACGGGAACGAGAACCTATGGTGATGGTGGCAATCAGTACCAATCAGCAGCGGAACTGGTCTTCATGCGTCCTCAAGTTGCAGAAACACCTTTAGATACAGCACCTTATGATGCTGCTCTAGCCAAGGCCCAAACCTTGACGGATAAAAGTAAGCAAGAAGAAGTAGCCAGTGTCGTTGCGAGTATGGCATTTGCAAGAGAGCACCATCTCCTAACCAGTCGAATGGTAGACTATTTTGCAACTTACCTCAATCAATTGCAAGCTCCTATGAGCAGCAAGGGAGATGAAGCAGCACCAGTGGTTGAGATCCCAGCATTCACGGGTGGAGTCAATGGTGCTGAAGCAGCCGTCCACGAAGTCCCAGCCTATACAGAAACAGTTGGAACCGTGGGAGAGGAAGCCGCACCAGTGGTTGAGATCCCAGCATTCACAGGTGGAGTCAATGGTGTTGAAGCAGCTGTCCACGAAGTTCCAGCCTATACAGAAGCAGTCGGAACAGTGGGAGATGAAGCAGCACCAGTGGTTGAGATCCCAGCATTCACGGGCGGAGTCAATGGTGTTGAAGCAGCCGTCCACGAAGTTCCAGAGTTCAAGGGAGGCGTGAATGCGGTCCAAGCAGCACAAAACGATCTTCCGGCCTACACAGGTGGTGCCAATGGCCTTGAAGCAGCCGTCCTTGACTTGCAAGCTTACAAGCAGCCTGAAAACGAATCGTATCAAAGCAATCTCACATCCCCTAAACAAAACTTGCACTTGTTGAATGATCCTGCAACAGGTGTGATGGTGATTGGTCGAGACAGTGAATTAGGAACAGCTACTAAAGTCCATGTTCAAAGAGTGATGGATCAAGCCTTGCAAGGCAAACGCTATGATGCCTATGCGATCCAACTGCTTGACCCAACGCATACCCGTGTGGAACCAACTGGTGCTGTTCTAGTCCGTTTGCCGCTTACTGGAGCTGTTGAAGCCCTTTACGATCTGACAACAAACGAGACTGTGGGCTTCACGCTGAAAGGTGATTGGCTGGAATTTACAACGACTCATTTAGGAACTTATGCGGTGGTCTACAAAGAAATGACAACCTCCATGACAGGTGAATCTTCACCAAGCCTTGCTACAGAGATGAAAGGAGAAGACAAGGCGATGCTTCCAGCAACAGGTGAAGCAGCCTCCTCTGCCCTCTTCCTAGCAGGCCTGAGTCTAGGAGCAACGGCCCTCTTTATGGCCAAGACGAAAAAAGAATCTTAGGAGAATCTAGGATTCGAAACAGGGAGCGAGGCGAATCCAAATCTCGATTCGTTCTGTCCCGCTCCCTTTTTGAAATATAAAAATGATAGCGCTTACGATACCTTGCTATTCTGATGAAAGGTGATGGAAACATGAGTAAAAAGGGATTTGAAAAACGATGCTATTATAGTATTCGCAAATTTGCAATCGGTGCAGCCTCTGTGATGATTGGGGCTAGTTTCTTTGGTGTTGGTGTGGTAGAGGCAGCAGAAACTCAAGCCAGTCCTGAAACAGAAGGGACGATCACACAGGTTCAACCGATGGAGACGTTGCCTTCTGAAGTCGCTAACTTACTAAAAAAAGCTGATTCTGAGGCAACTCAGGGGAATCCCACGTCTTCTGAAACTAAAGACCAGGCTGACAGTCCAACAACGGAAACGCCACAAGAAACACCAAAACCTGTGGTGAAACCAACTGAAACAGTTAGCCCAGTAGCATCTGTAGCAGCACCTGTTACCCCTCCGGTAGTGAGCCCAAGTCAGCCAACTGTCACAGATCTAGAAGATCGTCCAGACCGGAATCATCTAGAAGGGGCGCGGGCAACTGCTAGCAATCACGAAACTGGAACCAACTTCACAGCGGATAAGGCAGTCGATGGCAATAGCGATACACGCTGGGCTACCGACCGAGATGCAAAAAATCCAAGTATCGAGCTTACCCTTCCTAAGACAAGTTTGATCAAGCATGTGGAAATTGACTGGGACCGGCGCCTCAGAGGAGGACAAAACGATCCAAATATCACTTCTTGGAATCTCTACTATGCTGGTGTTGATGATGTCAATGATCATGGTGAAAAACGCTGGCAACTGGCCCATCAAAAAACAGGGAATCCTGTCTTAGATGAAAAGGTAGATTTGAAAACACCGATTTTGGCCAAGTATCTCAAACTGGAAGTGACGGATTACCAAGCTGGTAGTATGCAATGGAAAAATGTAGGGATCCAAGAAATTCGTGCCTATTCCAATATTCCTGACCAAAGCAGGCCAACCAGTATTCGGCAAGTAAATGAACTTAGCCTAGCAGAAAATGGTCATTCCTTGGTTTTGCCAACCCTTCCAGGCCAAGTTCGCCTGATTGGTAGTAACAAGCAGGGAGTGATTGATCTTGAAAATAAGATCTATACACCATTGACAGATCAACACGTCAAAGTGATGGTGGAACAAACAAACGAAGGACGTACCCTGACCAAAGAATTTGAAGTCGTTGTTAAAGGCTTGCATCAAAATGAAGGTGTGGGTGTAAAACCGACAGTAGCACCAGCAGTACAACAATGGTTTGGTAGAGAAGGAAAAACGTCTATTACAGCAGATACGGTGATCTCAGTGGGGGATTCTGGATTTGCTGAGGAAGCAAAATTCTACCAAGCGGACCTTGAAAGTCGTGGACTTGAACTGGCAACAGGCGATCAAGAAACTTCCAAACGCATTGTCTTTAAAAAAGTAGAAGACAAGGGCTATGGCAAGGAAGGGTATGGCATCACTATTCAGGATGGTGTGATCACTGTAGAAGCTGCCGACAAGGCAGGAGCTTTTTACGCCACTCGGACACTGCTTCAAATGGGGGAAAAAGACCTACAAAATGGGGAAATCCGTGACTTCCCAAGCTACAGCTACCGTGGTTTTATGCTGGATACAGGTCGCAAATTTATCCCTTATGATACAGTAGTAGATATCATGCTCAACATGGCCTACTATAAGATGAACGACTTGCAATTGCACTTGAATGACAACTATATTTTCCTAAAAGATCATCTGGCTGGTAAACATCTGAGCCCAGAAGAAGAGTTGAACTATGTCTTAAAAACTGCTAAGACAGGTTTCCGAGTTGAGACAGATATTGTAGGTGCCAATGGGGAAAAACTCACTTCAGACCAGCACTATACCAAAGAAGAGATGCAACAGTTGATTCAACTGGCCAAAGCCTTGCATATCAACCTCGTACCCGAAATTGACACGCCCGGTCATGCTTTGTCCTTTGTCAAGGTTCGGCCAGACCTCATGTATAAGGGTAGTTTGAGTGATTACAGGGGCAAGCACAATGTAGAACGTGTGGCTATGTTGGATTTGGATAGCAAATATGATGAAACCCTAGCTTTTGTCAAATCCGTCTATGACAAGTTGCTGGATGGAGAAGATGCACCACTTCACGGGGTGTCAACCGTTCATATCGGGACAGATGAATATTACGGAAATCGAGAAAGTTATCGTCGGTATGTCAATGATTTGATCCAATACATCAAATCTAAAGGCTATACCCCACGAATTTGGGGATCTCTCAGTGCCAAGAGAGGACACACGCCAATAGACTTAAATGGTGTTGAAGTGGACATTTGGAGCATCGGTTGGCAACAACCGAAAGAAGCGATTGCCCAAGGTGCCAAGGTGATTAATATCACAGATATTCCAACTTACAGTGTCCCAAATGGGAACAACCAGCAAGGAGCTTATGGAGATTATGCCAACTATGAACTCCAATACAACAGCTGGACACCAAGTGACTTCAGGACTGGCCATGGCCCATTGTTAGAGGCCTCAAATCCAAGCATTCTTGGTGGAGGTCATGCACTTTGGAATGACAATATTGACCTTCGTGAAACAGGTCTCACGTCTTACGATCTCTTTAAACGCTTTTTCAAGAGCATGCAAACTACTGCAGAGCGTACGTGGGGATCCGATCGTGCGAGTGCAAGCTATGCTGAACGAGTCCTACCAGCCAGTATCTATGCACCACAAACCAATCCTGATAAGACCGTAGAAGCAGGTGCCCTCTTTAACATCACACCAGAAACGATTGAAAACTATGCCAGTAAGAAAGTGTCGACCCATAATGATGGCTTAGCCTTTGAAAAAGATAGTCGGATCAATGGTTTAGCTGGGGATGTTGGTCCTAGTCATGTCTTGAAATTCGATGTGACAGTGACAGGAGATGGTGAGCAAACCTTCTCAAGTAGTGGGGACAATAAGATCTACCTCGCAGACAAGGATGGCTATCTGGCTTATACCTTTGAGCAATTCCATATTCAATTCAACAAAAAACTGGAAAAGAATAAACGTTACCAGATCGCTGTGGTTACCAAACCTCAATTGACCGAAGTATATGTAAATGGTGAACAAGTAGAACGCTTGGCTGATCCAGCTGCACCTCGCTTAGCTTACAATAGCTTGGTCCTTCCTCTTGACACCATTGGTGGCTTCAAGGGCATCTTGCACAGTGCAGAGTTGACGGATGAAGCCTTTGTCAATCCACGCTTGATTCCAAATGATCACTTGACAGTGACTGCAAGCAGTCAAGAATTGCCTGGTACCGAAACAGAAGGGGCTATTGAAAAAGCCTTTGACAATGATCCAACGACCTTCTGGCATTCGAAATGGGCAGGATCTCAAGCCCCATATACGGTTACAATGAAGCTGAAAACAGCTGAAATGGTAAATGGGTTGACCTATCTTCCGCGTCCAAACGGGGGCAATGGAGTTGTCACTTCCTATGAAATCTATGCCCAAAAAGAAGGCCAAATGGTCAAGGTAGCTTCAGGAACTTGGGACACCAATGCCAAAGAAAAAACAGTCTCATTTGAAGCAGTTGATACTGATAAGGTAGAATTTAAGGTCCTAGCAGGTGTCGCAGGATTTGGCAGTGCTGCTGAAATCCATTTGCTCAAGCCACTTTCTAGTAGCAAACCAGAAGAGCCTGCTAGCCCAGAAAAACCTGAAACTCCAGAAAAGCCTAAAGTTGAGGAAATGGGTGATGGTACAACCGAACTCGCTGATAGTTTTGTAGCTAAGAAGCCAGCAAGTGATGAAGCGATTGCTGCTGCTGCCCAAAGTCAAGACTATCTCAAGAAAGAATACAAGGTCTTTCCAACCCCACAAAAAGTTACTTATGGTGAAGGCGTTACCAAGCTTCATCAACAAGTCAATCTTGTCATGGGGAATCAATTGGATATCTATACGCGCAACCGCTTGAAGAGTGTCTTGCAAACTCATCAAATCTCTTACACAAGTAGTCCAGCAGCAGTGGCAGGTGCAACGAACATCTACCTTGGTGTGCATGGGCAAAATTCCCAAGCCGAAAAAGAAATGCCAAATCTGTCTCAAGGACTCTTTGATAAGATTGATGCCTATGCCTTGTCTATCAAAGGAAATAGCATCTCGATCGTCGGTAAAGATACAGATGCTGTCTTCTATGGTTTGACGACTCTCAAACACATGCTGAATGAAAGTACAGCACCAGTCTTGCGCAATGTAACCGTCGAAGACTATGCTGACATTAAGAATCGTGGCTTTATCGAAGGCTACTACGGAAATCCATGGTCGAACGCTGATCGTGCAGAACTCATGCGCTATGGTGGTGACTTGAAGTTGACCCAATACTTCTTTGCACCAAAAGACGATCCATACCACAACAAGAAATGGCGTGAACTGTATCCAGAAGAAAAACTAGCTGAAATCCGTGAATTGGCGCGTGTCGGAAACCAAAACAAGACACGTTATGTCTGGACCATCCATCCATTTATGAACAACCGGATTCGCTTCGGAAATGATGCTGACTACCAAAAAGATCTGGAAACCATTAAGGCCAAGTTCACCCAGCTGATGGATGTCGGTGTTCGTGAATTCGGTATTTTGGCCGATGATGCGCCAAGTCCAGTAGGAGGCTACAATAGCTACAACCGCTTGATGAAGGACATGACTGACTGGTTGACTGAAAAGCAAGCGCGGTATGCAGGCCTTCGTAAGGATATGATCTTCGTACCTGCTCAATACTGGGGCAATGGCCGTGAAGCGGAGTTGCATTCACTCAATGAAAACCTTCCTGCCTCTACCACCATGACCCTTACTGGAGGTAAGGTTTGGGGAGAAGTATCAGAAGCTTTTCTATCCAACCTCAAGAACAACCTCACAGCGGGTGGCAAGACCTATCGTCCAGTGGCTCTATGGATCAACTGGCCATGTACAGACAACTCGAAACAACACTTGATTTTAGGTGGCGGTGAGAAATTCCTGCATCCAAATGTAGATCCTAGTCTCCTTTCAGGCATTATGTTGAATCCAATGCAACAATCTGAACCTTCTAAGATTGCCCTCTTCTCTGCAGCGCAATACGCATGGAAACAATGGAAGTCTGAAGAAGAAGCGAAGAAAGTAAACGATATGGCCTTTAACTTTGTTGAAACTGGTCAGTTTACAGAGAGTGATACCTCTAAAGCCTTCCGTGAACTCGGAAAACACATGATCAATCAAAATATGGATGGTCGTGTTGTGAAATTGGAAGAATCTGTAGAGTTGGCACCAAAACTAACTGCCTTTATGACCAAGTTACAAGCAGGGCAAGATGTTCGTGCAGAACGGGAGGAATTGCGTGGAGAATTTGCCAAACTAAAAGCCGCAGCGCAACTGTATAAAGCCTCTGGTGATAAAAAGATGGTAACTCAAATCCATTATTGGTTGGATAATACAATTGATCAGATGGATGCTCTGGGTGCCTTCCTTGATGGAACAGAAGCCATTTCAAAAAATGATGCTGCAAAACTTTGGGATAGTTACTACAAGGGCTTGAAGCTCTATGAACAATCCCAAACCTATACCTTCCACTATGTTGACCATGATGAAAGAGCAGAGTTAGGTGTTCAACATATCCGTCCATTCTTGCTTGGCCTCCGTGAAATCTTGGCATCAGAAGTTCAAAAAGCTCTGCACCCTGACCAAGTAATGAGTACCTTTATCACTAATCGTACAGGTGTAGAAGGTGGACTAGCAGAAGTGACAGATGGAGATCTAAGCACACATGCCTTGATCAAATCACCAAATAGTATCCAAACTGGCGATTACATTGGTCTGAAATTCAACAAGGCTGTGCCAATTCATACCTTGACCTTTGCAATGGGAACTCAAGCAAATCCACGTGATACCTTCAACGATGCCAAGGTTGAGTATCTCAATGAAAATGACCAATGGGTAGCACTGACAGATCCTCGCTACACTGGTAATGAGCCTCTCCTTCAATTTGAGAATCTCAATCTCAATGCCAAGGCTGTCCGGATGGTCGCTACTTCCGATCGAGACAATACTTGGTTTGCTGTGCGTGAAATTGCAGTTAACCGACCAGTCGAAGTGCATCGTAGCAAACAGAGTGCTACAGTGACGATTAGTCCAAATCTCATGTACAAGTACAATACGACAGTTGCTCAGATCACAGATGGCCGGGATAATACAGAAGCCATGTTTGCCAATGCCGATCGGACAGATACCACACCAGTGGATGCTTGGGTTCAGCTCGACTTGGGTGAAGTCAAACCAGTGACTAAGGTGCGTCTCGTTCAAGGTTCAAGCGATAAATTAGCCAGTGGTCTTTTGGAATATTCTACAGATGGCCATACATGGCAAGAATTGGATCGTTTATCAGGTGAGCAAACCAAAGAAATCGAAACTCCAATTTCAGCTCGCTACGTCCGTGTTCGTAACACCAAGAGTACCAATCTATGGTGGCGTATCGCTGACTTCTCCCTTGAAACCCGTTCTGGCAACAGCGAATTAACAGATACCAACGTTGCAAGTTTGAAATCCATTCCGGTATATGATAGCCTCGGCCGTTATGACCTGAAAATTCCAAGTGGTACCAAACTACCAGCCCATAGCTATTTGGGAATGAAACTGGATCGTCTTCATCAAGCTGAAAGTATCCAAGCAATCGGAATCGAAAATCCAGCCCTCCGCGTCGAGTACTCTCCAAATGCTCAAGAGTGGTATCCGGCTAGCCAAGTGACCGATCAGTCCTTGGTCCGCTATGCTCGTTTGGTCAATCAAACCGACCAAGAACAAGCAGTGACAGTAACTTCTCTACTTGTGAAGACCAAAGAAGTAGAACCAACCACACTAGATTCGACTTCTATGGGAATTGATGCCACTTACGGAAGCAATGACGTGCGCAAGCTCAAAAATTTGGACCAATTATTTGATGGTGTTTACAATAACTTCGTTGAATTCTCAGATTATGCCCATAAAGGTGGCCATATTACCCTGAAGCTTGGTAGCCAACGGGATATCAAGAAAATTCGAGCCTACATCCAAGACGGAACTCAAAACTATCTTCGAGATGGTAAGATCCAAGTCAGTCCAGATGGCAAGACTTGGACCGATGTTGTCAGCGTTGGAGATGGCCTTGCCAATGAAACAAGAGATGATTCCTTGACAGATGGCTGGACCCATGATTCTAAGATGCCAGGAAATCGCTACATCGAAGGAGAACTCACAAGTCCAGTCAAAGCCAACTATCTTCGTGTCCTCTTTACTGCTGATTACGATGCTCGCTTTGTCGGCTTTAGCGAATTAGTGATCAATGATGGTGAATTTGTAAAACCAATCAACGACCCAACCGTCCAAGGAAATAGTGGAGAAAGTCGAGGTAACCTCTACACCAATCTTGTTGATGGTAAGGTTTTGACGAGCTACAAGGCTGAAAAAGACCAAGGCGAACTGATTTACCACTTGTCAGAACCAACAGCTGCCAATCATATCCGCCTCGTTTCAAGCCTTCCTCAAGAGGTGGTAGCGCATGTACTGGCTCGGACTTTGAAAGAAGATCGGACCGGAGCCTGGACAGATTTGGGAGCCATTACCACAAGCTTCCAAACCTTTGCCGTGCGAGACAAGGCGCCTTTGCTGGATGTCAAGCTCACATGGCAAGGAGGCAAGCCTGAGTTCTACGAATTAACGACCTTCCACCAAGACTTGACCGATCAACCGGTGGAAACTACCCCAGCTCCGAAACCTGAGTTCCCTACGAGCAGTAAGGGAGATGAAGCAGCACCAGTAGTAGAAGTTCCAGAATTCACAGGCGGAGTCAATGGTGTTGAAGCAGCCATCCACGAAGTCCCAGCTTATACAGAAGCAGTTGGAACAGTGGGAGATGAAGCAGCTCCAGTGGTGGAAATTCCAGCATTCACAGGCGGAGTCAACGGTGTTGAAGCAGCTGTCCACGAAGTTCCAGCCTATACAGAAGCAGTCGGAACAGTGGGAGATGAAGCAGCACCAGTCGTTGAGATCCCAGTATTCACAGGAGGAGTCAACGCTGTTGAAGCAGCCGTCCTTGAAGTCCCAGAGTTCAAGGGAGGTGTGAATGCGGTCCAAGCAGCGCAAAATGATCTTCCGGCCTACACAGGTGGTGCCAATGGTCTTGAAGCAGCCGTCCTTGACTTGCCAGCTTACAAGTTACCTGAAACTGAGTCTAGTTCAAGCAATCTCAAATCCCCTCAACAAAACTTGCACTTGTTGAATGATCCTGCAACAGGTGTGATGGTGATTGGTCGAGACAGTGAATTAGGAACAGCTACTAAAGTCCATGTACAAAGAGTGATGGATCAAGCCTTACAAGGCAAACGCTATGATGCCTATGTGATCCAACTGCTTGACCCAACGCATACCCGTGTGGAACCAACTGGCGCTGTTCTAGTCCGTTTGCCGCTTACTGGAGCTGTTGAAGCCCTTTACGATCTGACAACAAACGAGACTGTGGGCTTCACGCTGAAAGGTGATTGGCTGGAATTCACAACGACTCATTTAGGAACTTATGCGGTGGTCTACAAAGAAATGACAACCTCCATAACAGGTGAATCTTCACCAAGCCTTGCTACAGAGATGAAAGGAGAAGACAAGGCGATGCTTCCAGCAACAGGTGAAGCAGCCTCATCTGCCCTCTTCCTAGCAGGCCTGAGTCTAGGAGCAACGGCCCTCTTTATGGCCAAGACGAAAAAAGAATCTTAGGAGAATCTAGGATTCGAAACGAGAGTGGGACAGAAATCGGTCATTCGTTAGAATTCGATTTCGTCGTCCCACCTCCGCTCAGTTGAGTAGGGCTGTAAAAGCTGATGAAATCAGCGTAGTAGAGCCCACTCAACCACTGTGTTTTGATCGACAATCCAAAAACAATTAAGAGGCTAGGACTTTTGTCCCAGCCTCATCCCCAAGAGGCTGGACTAAAACTGTCCAGCCTTCTTTTATCACAAAAGTCTTCTCTTGCCTTCTTTTTCTTATGCTATAATAGAAGTCAGTATGTTGTGTCTAGAAAAGGAGTGAGAGTATGGAAAAAGATTTTTGGCAGGGGGTGAGGGATGCGCTGCCGACAGCTCTAGGCTATATCAGTATCGGCCTGGCTTGCGGTGTGGTAGCGTCTCCCTATCTTTCTCCTTTGGAGATGGCCTTGATGAGTATTCTAGTCTATGCAGGCGCGGCTCAGTTTGCAATGATCTCTCTGATTGCAGCTCATTCTTCGATCCTCAATATGGCCCTGACGGTTTTTTTGATCAATCTCCGCAATATGTTGATGAGTCTGCATACCTCCTCTGACTTTAAGAATGCCAGTCTCGCTCATACCATTGGAATTGGAAGTCTCCTGACCGATGAGAGTTATGGGGTCTACTTGAGTGAGAAATTAAAGACAGATACCATCACAGTGCCCTGGATGCATGGAAACAATTTAGTAGGCTATGTAGCTTGGATCAGTGCCACTGTCCTTGGAACTGCCCTAGGATCTCTCCTGCCAGATCCAAAGGCCTTTGGACTTGATTTTGCCTTAGTAGCTATGTTTATTGGGATTTTCGCAGCCCAGTTTCAAGGTATGCAACTGACAGAAAAGACCAAGACCCTGCTCTTGGTGCTCTTAGCAGTAGCAGTGAGTTTCTTTCTCTTGCTCTTTGTGGTTGCCCAAGCTATTGCTGTTCTAGTTGCGACCTTGATTGGCTGTTTTGTGGGGGTGATTTGTGATGCACGTGAATAATGTTCTCTTTTTAGCCATACTCGTCTCAGCCCTAGTCACTTGGATTCCTCGGATCTTGCCCTTTGTCTTGGTCAAGTACAAGGGCCTGCCAGATCCTGTGACTCGCTTTCTCAAATACCTGCCCATTTCCATTATCTTTGCCTTGGTCCTATCAAGCCTAGCCACCGGGAAAATCGGTCACCTGCCCCAGTTCCACTGGTTAGAAATAGCGGTGACACTGCCCTGTCTTTATGTAGCTTTTCGTTCTAAAAATCTTATGGGAACCGTCTTGTTTGGAATTGTTCTCATGGCCCTCTTACGATTGGCATTTTAAATAGAAAAATATGTTACAAAAAAATTACAATTATTACAAAAAAACTTGATTTTTGTAATAAACGGAGTATAATGGGAATCAGAAAGAGAAAGAGGTGATCTTATGAAAAAAACAATCTTCCGTTGGGGTGCCGCTGTTCTGGTGGCTGCGTCACTTGGTTTGTCCCTGAGTGGCTGTGGATCAAAGGATCACAAAACATCCGCGTCCTCCTCGAAAGCATCGAGTAGCAAGGTTGTCAAAAAAACAAAAAGTAGTAGCAAGAAAGCTACAGAAGCTTCTTCCAAAGCAACAGAGACCAAGAGTTCATCTAGTCAAGCCAATGCTAGCAGCCCTGCAAAAGAGGCTAGCAAGACTGAAACCACACCTACCCCAAGCCAAGCCCCTGTCCCTGCAGAACTGGTGGGAACTTGGGTTGGATCTAGCCCACAAGCGGATGCGATTAAAATGACTGTCGATGCAAATGGGAATGTGACAACAGTGGTTAGCTTCAAAAATGATAGTGAACCAACTCGGACAGCGACCTATACAGCAAGAGCTGTCCAAGCAACTGGAAATATCTACTATTGGGATTCAGAAGGATTAGATGGAGCTGATGCCTTGCTTCCAGGGATCACAGGTCTAGGCGTAGCCAATTTCCGACTCGAACCTGGTTTTGTATTAGAAGAAGGTCACTATACACCGGTTGTGTTCACAGCACCTGTCAATACTCCATTTGACTACAACAAATACAATGATTTCCGCTTTTCATTAACTAAAGAACAATAAAAAGACGAACTCGATGGAAAATCGAGTTCGTTTCAGTTTTAAGACAAAGTCATTTTAAAAACTTTCCTTAGGTGAGTACGGACGTCAGCGAACTTCAAAGAAGTTCCATGACTAATTATTGAGCCTCTTCGCTCTTTAATTTCTGGGCTCAGGCTAAAACAGTTTCCCAAACTGTTTTACTCTCAATAATTCCGAGTGCCTGAAACAAAAAGTTTCAGGCACTTTTCTCACAGCGGAAAGTTTCGGCATTTTCTTGATTCATTCTAAGAACTGGACCACATTTATATTTCTTTGTAGAATTACTTGACTTATTTTACTTTAAAATAGTTTGTCATCATTCTAAGACGAGCTCGAACAAATCGAGTTCGTTTTTTAGTAATGAGGACTACCTGCTACCCAACCGGTACAGAGGGCGGATGTGATATTAAAACCGCCTGTATGGGCATTGATATCGAGGACTTCCCCAGCAAAGTGAAGACCAGAAACCAACTTACTTTCTAGGGTTTTCGGATTGATTTCTTTAAGACTGACGCCCCCTTTCGTCACAAAGGATTTGGCGAGAGACATCTTTCCAGTGACTTGGATGGGCATGGCTTTGATCTTTCGGATCAGCTCATCTTTCTGGGCAGGAGTCAGCTGCTTTACCTTTTCAGGGAATCCTTGTGCTAAGAAATCTGCTAGACGCTCAGGTAGCAAGGACTTAAGGGTATTTTTTATAGACTTTTCACGATGCTCTTCAAGAAAATCTATTAAATCTTGAGAAGAAGTAGTTGGCAGGAGATCCAGAGATAAGATCTCTCCGCCTTTAACAAAACTAGACATCCGAAGGGCTGCAGGGCCAGAAAGACCGAAATGCGTAAAGAGCAGGTCATGAGTGATCATGTGTTTGTCATAGCTCAGTGTGATATCTGTCAGCGAGATTCCTTGCAAGGCCTTATGGGGGAAATCTGTCAACAGAGGGCTCTCCGCTGCTTCCAGATCAGTAATGGTGTGCTTGAAGTGACGGGCAATCTCATATCCATAACCCGTAGAGCCAGTCGATGGGTAGGATTTACCCCCAGTTGTAACGACTAGCTTGTCAGCTGTCCACGTATGCTCAGAAGACTTGACGATAAAGACGTCCTCGGGCTTAGTGACAGATACCACCTCGCAGTTGTTCATTAGATTAGCACCAAGCTCCAGGATTTTATTTTCCAAGGCTTGAATAATAGTGCGAGATTGATCACTCGTAGGAAAGACCCGACCATGATCTTCGACTTTTAGCTTGACACCATTATCGGTGAAAAATTGGATGATATCTTGATTATCAAATTGGGAGAAGACACTGTAAAGGAAGCGGCCATTTCCAGGAATACCAGCCATCAGATCCTCTAAGGTCCCGTTGTTCGTGACATTACAGCGGCCTCCTCCGGTACCAGCGAGCTTCTTGCCCAGCTTTTTATTCTTTTCGATCAGCAGGGTGGATTGGCCATAAGATGCGCTGGCAATGGTCGCCATCATCCCAGCAGGACCGCCTCCAATGACAATAGTCTGATAGTGAGTCATATCAATCTTCTTTCTCTTTTTTTCATGATGTGCTTTGTCCATTATATCATTTTATAGAGGTCTTCGGAAAATGAAGGGATCAAAAAAACAAGCACCCGCAGATGCTTGTTTTTTCATAGGATTGATCTTCCGATTACATGATTCCAAGGAAGTAACGGATGAAGAAGAAGGCAAGGACAGCACCAACAAATGGAGCAGTACCTGGTACAAGAAGACCATATTGCCAGTCGTTGTTTACTTTATCTTTGATTGGTAAGATTTGGTAAGCAAAACGAGGTCCAAGGTCACGCGCTTGGTTCATGGCGAAACCTGTAGTACCACCAAGACCCATACCGATAGCCCAAACGATCAAACCAACAGTGAATGGAAGCATTGCTTCGTTGGCGTGTTCAGCAGCCATGATTGATGTCAAGAAGATAAATGTTGCGAACGCTTCGACGAAGTAGTTACGTGGAAGGTTACGGCAGTTTGGGTTAGTTGAGAAGATGTTACGGATAGCAACACCATCAATTTGACCTTCAGAAGCTTTAAAGTGATCAGCATACATAAAGTAAGCAATCAAAGCTCCAAGGAAAGCACCGATCATTTCAGCGATAGCGATTGGGAAGAATTGAGCAATAGTCAATTTACCAAGAAGGACTTTCAACAAAGCCATAGCAGGATTCATTGAAACGCCGCCAAAGACAACCAAGCAGACAGTGATACCGAATGCCCATGTAGTGATCGCGAATAAGTGTCCAGTTCCAGCATATTTTGTTTTCTTCAAAACGTCGTCACAGTGTACGCCAACCCCGAAGATAATCATCAAAGCTGTACTCATAACTTCTGCAAGTAATTGATGTGTCATGTTAATAAATGTCTCCTAAATTAATAAATATATTTTTGTAATTGGTGATAAACTTCTTGAATCGGCAACTGCATCTCCTTAGCAATACGCTGACAGTCTTCGTATTCAAGCGTCTTCTTAGTGATGGATCCGTACTGATTGATTTTAACCGTAACGGTTCCAAATTCTGTATCGATTTGTTCAAATCGACGTTGCATGACCTTGCGGTCAACTTGTTGGTATCGAAAACCAATGGTACTGGTTTCTTTGAACAAGAGGGTTGAAAAATCTTCCAGCTGGCTATTTTGAATCAAAAGCGTTAACTCAAAACCAGGACGATTCTTTTTCATAACGATGCTACGATAGTAGACATCCAAAGCGCCAGCATCCAAGAACCGATTGAGAATATAAGCCAGTTGTTCTGGTGTTTGATCATCAATCGTTGTGGTGATTTCAACGATGCGATCATCGGTGTGATGAACGATGGTCGTGCTATGTGAGGCGTCTTCCTTCAATAGCGAACCGCGTAAAGCATTGAATTTTCCGGTATCTCTTTTACCAAATCCGTAGCCGACACTTTGGATGGCAAAGTGGGATGGGATCGGTTCAAAGATCGGGTCCAATGCTTTCAAGAGGGCTAACCCTGTTGGGGTGATCAACTCTGTTTTGACGGTAAAGTCTTGAGTGATCGGAATGGTGGTTTCCTTTCTCAACTGCATGACAGCAGGAACTGGAACCGGCATTTCCCCATGGGCGACTGAGATCGTTCCACTTCCCTCTGTGAGAGGAGTGGAGTAGACTGTGTCGATTCCGAGCGATTCCACTAGGATGAAAAAGCTAACGATGTCGACGATCGAGTCAATGGCACCGATCTCGTGAAAATGGATCTGCTCAACAGGCATGTTGTGCACAGCTGCTTCAGCCTTTGCAATGTCAAGAAAGACTGCAAGGCTCTTTTCTTTCACAAAAGGACTCAACTGAGAAGCGACAATCAAGTCGTGGATGTCTGCATAACTGCGGGCATCTGCATGGGAATGTCCATGCTCATGATCGTGATGATGTTCGTGATCGTGATGGTGTTCGTGCTCATGATGATGTTCGTGATCATGAGCAAAATCGCCTTCAATCCCCGTATCTTTCTCCCCGTGGTGAAGGTGAACATCAAAATCAGTTCCCCAGATAGCGCTTTTAGCGATGCGATCAACGTGAAGGTGGAAACCATCGACTCCCAGTTTTTCGAGTTCGGAGCGAAGCAAGGTGACGTCTCCCCCAAGGTCAATCAATAGACCATTGAGCATATCGCCACTTATTCCAGAAAAAGGTTCTAAAAATAGACTGGTCATTCGTTTTCCTTTCGATTGTGGTTGAGTCGGTTGATCATACAAGCTGAATAAGCTGCACCAAATCCGTTGTCAATATTGACGACGGTGACTCCAGAAGCACAGGAAGTCAGCATACTCATCAAAGTCGTGAGTCCTTGAAGATTGCTTCCGTATCCGATACTAGTCGGTACGGCAATCACAGGCACATCCACAAGACCTCCAACAACGCTGACAAGAGCTCCTTCCATTCCAGCGATAACAATGACCACACTGGCTTTTTGGATCTCATCTAAGCGTCTGAAGAGGCGATGAATACCGGCAACTCCTACGTCATAGATCCGGTGGACCGCGTGGCCAAAGGTCTCTGCCGTTACGGCAGCCTCTTCGGCAACAGGAACATCACTGGTCCCTGCCGTCACAACGGCAATGTAGTGCTCCGCATCTACCTCTTCTTTTTGAGAGTTGAGAACGAAGCAGCGAGCTTCTGGATAATAGTGGCCGTTAGGAAAGAGCTGAGAAAGAGCCTCTCCCTTTTGGAGAGAGACCCTAGTTGCAAGGATCGGCAATTCCTTTTGTAGGAGGAATTGCATGATGCCTTCCATTTGCTCAACTGTCTTTCCTTCGCCGAAGATGACTTCAGGGAAGCCATTGCGGCGTTGCCGGTCAGTATCAATTGCTGCATACCCTAGTTCTTTCACGCCGTTAATTTGCTCCAGCGCATCCTCTACAGAGAGGTGGCCAGCTTGCAAGTCACGGAGTGTTTGTTCTAGATTTGGTTGAAAATCCATGGTCGATTTTATTCAACAACGACAGAGAGTCCGTCGCGGATAACGGTTACTTTCGCATCTTTTCCTTCACGAGCCAAGGCTTTTTCAAGTGCTTCGTCAAATGAAGTTGCAAGTTCCATATGCATACCTGTGATCAAAGCAGGGTCGACAAGGTCAGATACAAAGATAACATGGTGGTGTACCAAGATACGAGCCAAGATTTGAGAAGTCCATTGGTCTGGAACAGTTTCCAAACGAGGTGTATTGATGGCTTGTTCCAAGAATTCTTTTGGATCTTCTACCTCAGCAAGGTTACGATAGAATCCTTCTCCACCGTGACCATCCGCACATCCAGCAATCATGATGATCGTTCCGCCTTCTTTGTTTGAAGCTTCAGCAGCTGTCATCCCTTTAACGGCTTGGTAGATGTTTTGGTCAAGTGGGAAACCACCGTTTGTTGAAATCGTAATGTCGCTTTCGATCTTAGACACGTGTGCCAAGTCTGCAACAAATTCACAACCAACTTTGTGGGCTTCAACCATGTCCCCAGCGAAAGATCCGATGATGTGTTTTTCGCCGTCCAAGACAACATTGACGATGAAGGCCAATTTTGCAGTACGAGCAGCGTAAAGCATATCTTCGTGGATTGGGTTATGGTCAAGGTTACCAGTACGTGCTTTATCAGAGTTGATGAAGTCACCTGAGTGGTTCGCCATGATAGTCTTGTATGAAGCAATACCTGGAAGGACTGATTTACGTCCACCTGAGAATCCAGCAAAGAAGTGAGATTCGATGAATCCTTCTGCTAGCAACAAGTCAGCTTCAGCAGCAATCTTGTTGATGATACAATCCCCACCTGAAGGAAGTTGACCGATTTTAACCATGTCATCATCGTTTGTTGAAATGTGCATAACGATTTCTTCATTGTCAACGATTTCTTGGCCGTATTTGTTGATCAATTCTTCACGAGTTGAAGGACGGTGGAAACCAGTAGCAACCAAGATACGCACGCGTGCATCAGGGTTAACTGAGCGAATACGACGCAAAATGATTGGGGTAATGATATGAGAAGGTACAGGACGAGTGTGGTCAGAACTGATCAACACGATGTCTTTTTTACCTTTAGCGAGTTCTTCCAAAGATGGGCTGCCGATAGGGTTATCCAATGAACGTTCAACAGTTTCTTCTTCAGACAGTGGGTTATGGAAGTTTTCCGCTTTTGACTCTAACAAACCAGCAAAGTTTTCATCTGGAATCTTTGCAACAATCGTCTTTTTGTCGTACGGTAATTTAATTTCTACCATTATTTGCGATCTCCTTTATTAATACTGATACTTATAGTATAATTCTTTTTTAAAAGAGGTGTGTACTGTTTGTTGTTAACAAATGATAACATTAAATAACGAAAATGGGTGTATCATTAGTGTGACTTTGAGAAAGAGCAGATGGGGAGGAAAAAACGTCGTGAATTCAGAATTTTTAGTGAAATTTTTGGAAGAGAGGCGAACGCCGATCGTCAAGAAAAAATACCATAGTTACCTCTCCTATCGTGGGATCAAAGAGGATTACATCTACATCTTGAAAGAAGGTGTAGTCAAGACCAGTGTCATCATGCGCGATGGGCGTGAGTTTAACTTTTCCTATCTAAAAGCCATTGACATTGTCTCTTTGATTCGTGATGAGGTGTCCAACTATACAGACTCGCCTTTTAATGTGCGAGTGGAGACAGAAGAAGCGAGTTTTTATCGCATTCCTCGGGTCAAATTTTGGAATTTTGTCAAAGAACAAAAAGAACTGCAGGACTATGTGAGAGACTATTATCGCAATAAACTGTCTGAAAGTATGGAATCTCAGCAGTACATGATGATGAATGGCAAAAAAGGAGCGGTTTGTTTTCATTTGCAAAAACTCAGCAGTTTGTTTGGTGTGGAGCAAGAAGATGGCGTCTTGATTGATTTCAACATTACCAATGAAGATATTGCCGGCTTTTGTGGGATTTCGACGCGAAACAGTGTCAATCGCATTCTCAATGAATTAAAACGTGAAGGTGTTTTGGATATTCGACAGCAAAAGATTGTGATTTTGGATAATGAACGGATTGAAGAATTTATCGGAAGGGAGCTATTCTAAGATGGCAACAGAAGCACAAATCAGAAAAGAAAAAGAAGAAAAATTACAAGATATTTTACGCAAAATCGGGAAGGTAGCCATTACCTATTCAGGTGGGATTGACAGTTCTTATCTCTTGAAGGTGGCCTTAGATACCTTGGGACCTGACAATGTTATTGCGGCTGTTGTGAATTCTGAGATGTTTTCAAATGAAGAGTTCGATCTAGCACTCGACTTGGCCGATCAGCTAGGTGCACCTGTACTTGGTCTGGAAATGAGAGAATTGAGTGACCCACGGATTGCTGCCAATACGCCCAATATTTGGTATTACACCAAACAATTGATGTACCAAACCATTAAGGATTCAGTTACAGAACTGGGCTTTAAGCAATTGGTGGACGGTATGATTATGGATGACATCGACGATTTCCGCCCTGGGATCAAGGCTCGGGACGAAGCAGGTGTCCGCAGTGTCTTGCAAGAAGCGGGTCTCTATAAGACAGAAATTCGTCAATTGGCCAAGGAAAGAGGGGTCTCCAATTGGAATAAGGTGCCATCTTGTAGCGTGGCCTCACGCTTCCCATACGGGGTGAAAATCACTTCAGAAAATGTCCAACGGGTCTTTGAAGGGGAAGAGTTCCTTGTAGGGCTGGGCTTTGAGCAAGCTCGTGTGCGTGTCCATGGAGACTTGGCGCGCATCGAAGTGGAAGAAGACCATCTGCTTGAAGCCATCCAACTGCATGACAAGATCAATGACTATATGAAGAAAATCGGATTTACCTATGTGGCCTTGGATTTGGCTGGATACAAGTATGGTCGGATGAATGATTCATTGGATGAAAAAACAAAAGAAAAAATTATGGCAGGTTAAGCAATGAAGGAAGTGATAAGCTTCTGGTTTGAAGAGTTGAAGCCAGAGGATTGGTTCAAAAAATCAGATGCACTGGATCAAGAAATGCGCGTGCGCTTTGAAGAACTTTATTGGAAGGCCAGTCGTGGGGAATTGTTCAGCTGGCGCGCGTCAGCTGAAGGGCGCTTGGCAGAGATTTTGCTCTTAGACCAGATCCCTCGCAATATTTTTCGAGGGACGGCCCAAGCCTTTGCGACCGATTCGCTTGCCTTGGTCTTGGCCCAAGAAGGCCTAACACAAGCCCAAGAATTACCAGTTGTACAAAGAGGCTTTTTCTACATGCCCTTTATGCATTCGGAATCCTTAGACATTCATGAAGAAGCCCTGCGTCTATTTGATCAACCGGGCTTAGAAAAGCGTTTGAAGTATGAGAAGATGCATATGGAGATTCTTCAACAATTTGGCCGTTATCCACATCGGAATGCCATCTTAGGACGGCCTTCGACCAAGGAAGAAGAGGAGTATTTGAAAGAACATGCAGGCTTTTAAAAGAAGATGAGGCCCACAGATTTTAAAACCCTTTTCTCTCTTCATGAAATTGTCTGAAACAACAGACGTGAGATCAGAGTTCCCTCACCAAAGCTTTTCCAAGCGTCTAAAAAATGGTATAATGAACTGTAAATTTCACAATTTGGAAGGAATGTTATTGCTATGATGAATATGCAAAATATGATGAAGCAAGCTCAAAAATTGCAAAAGCAAATGGAGCAAAGCCAAGCAGAACTAGCTGCAACTCAATTTGTAGGGAAATCTGCTCAAGAGTTGGTAGTGGCAACTCTTACAGGTGATAAGAAAGTCGTTTCCATCGATTTCAATGCCGCAGTGGTCGATCCTGAAGATACAGAAACACTTTCGGATATGACGGTGCAAGCCATCAATGCTGCCATTGAAGAAATTGATGCAGCTACTAAGAAAAAACTCGGTGCTTTCGCAGGGGAATTGCCATTTTAAGCAAAGAAGATGTTCATAAACTCAAAAGGAGAGTGGGACAGAAATCGAATTCTAACGAATGACCGATTTCTGTCCCACTCTCTCTTTTTATTCATCAAAAAATCCGGATAAGTCCAAGCCTCCAAAGGGGTTGGTGGAGAAGTCCTCTTGTTCTTCAAGGAGGGTGCGGCCTTGATCAAATTCGAGAAATTGTTGATAGACCAGGGCGGTCATACGGGCGTCCTCTAAGCTATCATGTGATCTTCCTGCGACCCCCAGGAATTCTGCAACAGTGTGGAGTTGGAGATTTTTAATTCCGTGGAGGTCAGATGGACGGCGCTCGAAAGCTTGGTCAAAGACATCGACGGCATACTGGTCCTCTAAATCTAGCCCATTTTCAAGCAGGATGGGAAGGTCGCTCTTTTTAGCATTGTAGCCGATCAAGGGCCGGTCTCCAACGAAGGTCTTGAATTCACTGAGGACCTGCTCGAGTTGAGGGGCATGTTGGATCTTGTCTTGGGTAATGCCTGTGAGGCCGTTAATAAAGCTTTTTAGAGGCTTATCGGTGTAGACGTAGGAGTCGTAGTGGTCGACTTCTTCACCGTCCTTAAAACGCACGGCAGATACCTGGATGATCTGGTAGGCGCCTTCGTATTGGTTAAATTCGAGATCGAAGGCGATATACTCTTCTAATGCTTTCATGGGAAATCTCCTTTGGTGAGACAGAAAAGGGACTGGTATGATCCAGCCCCAGATTATCGACGGAAAACGCGCGCCCAGAAACCTTTGCTTTCTTGCTCTTGAACTTTTTCATTGGCTTGTTCGAGTTCAAGTTTCAAGGTATCGCGGTCGTTCATTGCTTGTAAGGTCAATTGTTGTTGTTGGTCCAATTGCTTGTCTTTCTCAGCAATCTGCACATCTTTCACGCGCAATTGTTCATCTTTTTTTGCCAACTGCTCGTCTTTGGCCTTGAGTTGCTCGTATAGACGGACAATTTCAGAATTTTTTTCATCTACCAAAATCTCCATCAATTCGCGCTGTTTGGTATCATCGCTGACCGGCTCATCTTCAAAAATGGTTTTTTTGTAGATTTCTTCGAGCTTGATCAAGCCACTACGGGTTACAACGGTAACCCCTTTTTCGTTTTTTTCAGTATCTTCTGGAGCGAGTGCCTTGACACGGTTGTTGACCGCCTGGCGGCTGACTCCTAAAATTTCAGCAAGTTCGCTGACAGTTTTTTCAATCGCCATAACTTCCTCTACTATCTTTTTCTATGAAATACTCTATTAGATAGTATCACAAGTAGGCTAAGCTGTCAAATGAAGCAAAGAAGACAAGGCTTGAAATGAGCTTAGTGAGACGTTGTCATTTCAGGAAGGCTGAGACTTGATTGAGCAAGATCGACGGTGAGTTGGTAATCGGTTTGATCGCGCACCGTGATCTCAAAGTCTGTCGTGTAAAGGACCAGGCGAAGAGTTGTGCCTTTTTCGAGCTTGTAGATGGTTGGTTGGAGTTCAAAGTCAAATTCCATCCACTCGCCTGGCGTTACGGCCTCAACCTCTAAGAGGTCCTGCCGGTTTTGGAGGTTGAGATAACCTTTAGAAATCACTCGTTGGCCAGCTTCTTTGAAGGGCAACTCTGTCAGGTTGTCTAGCATGTGGTAGCGACCATTATCCAGCGTACGAACCGACAAGACAGCAGGATAAGGTTGGAGGTACTTCTTACTTCCAAGCTCTAAGAGTTGGGCTGAGAGCAGGCCTTTATTGGTGCTGGATTGGACCCGCAGGTGAAGGCGAGCTTTCCCGTTGAGGTGCAGGTCTTCTTCGATCGGAAGATCAATGGTTACTTGTTGAGCCTTATCTTGGTAGAGGTCCGTTAAGAAGGTTGGATAAGCCTTGCCATAGCGCTCGTAATCCTTTGTTTCGTAACGGTTTTGGATGACTTTTTCGCTGTCTCCCAGTGAGAAGGTCCGCTGATTTGTTTGGTTACCAAAATCTTCCAAGGAAGTCCAACTTTGTTCTCCTGTATTGTCCTGCCAGATGACCGTTGGCAATTCATAGCTTGAAGCATAGCCTAGCAATTTTTTCGACAGGAGGGCGTTCATGCTTTCACGAAAGTCAATGGATTGCCAGTTATTGAGGTAGACATGGGCCCCATTGTGGAAGAAGAGGTGTTTTTTGATAGTTGCTGGAAGGGCTTGGAACATATTAAAGACATGAAGGGGTTTGACGTTCCAGTCTTGCGAACCATGAGTGAAGACCACCTCTGCCTTGACCCGATTTGCATTTAAGAGATAATTGCGATCGTGCCAGAATTGATTGTAATCTCCAGAAGCTCTATCCAGTCCTTTTTTCACCATGTCTAGATCGGCTTGGTGGGCAGCATTGTGATGCAAATAGTCTCCACCTAGAAGGTTGCGCGAGTAGGTTAATTCGGCTAGGGAATCAAAGTCTTCACCAGGATAGCCACCAGGGCTTGTGACGAGACCATTTTCACGGTAGTAGTTGTACCAAGAAGAAATCCCAGCCTCTGCAATGATGACTTCTAGGCCGTCCACGCCTGTGGTCGCTAGGCCGTTAGACATGGTTCCAAGGTAGGAGATCCCTGTTGTTGCGACCTTTCCATTAGACCAATCAGCCTTAACTTGGCGTTTGCGTGTGTGATCTGTAAAGGCACGGCAACGACCATTGAGCCAATCGATGACATTTTTATAGGCTTCTATTTGTTGGTAATTTCCGTTGGTCATCAGGCCTTGCGAATCTTTTGTTCCCACTCCAGATACGTAAAGATTGGCGTATCCGCGTGGAAGCAGGTAGTCGTTGAGGGTGTAGCTGGAGTTGATATGGGTTAGGAGCTCTTCAGCCTTATCCACCTCTTCAGCTTGACCGACCGGTTCGACTAGATTTAATTGAGGTTCTTCTAGTTGGATGGTATGAGGTTCTTTGACCTCCAGGTCGACATTCATATTGTAGAGGGCCTTGTCACTAGCTTTATCATTAGTCCCTTGGTGGTAGGGGCTAGCCGTCATAACAGCTGGGATTTTGCCTTCATAGCGAGGACGGATGATGCTGACCTTGACCAAGTCTGGCAGGCCATCCTTATCGGTATCGACCCGGCTTTCGACATAAACGACCTCGCGAATAGCATCTTGACTGGTAAAGGTGGCGAGACTCTTGCCATTAAAATAGTGATACTGGTTGGTTTCAGGGATCAAACCATCACTGACCAACTGATCGATCAAGCTATTGCCCCGTTTGGTGCGGGTATTAAGGAGTTGGTAGAGATTTTCAAGAAGCGTGCCATAGGTGATGGGGAAAGCTGTTTCCTTGCGAAATGCTTGACTGTCATCAAAATCGACAAAAAAGCTAAAGCCCAGTAGTTGAAAGGCAACCGCATAAAAAACATCTGCCGTTAAGGCTTTATCAGACTTGAAAAAGGCTAGCAAGTCCGTGCCTTTATCAGCCACAAGAGTGGATAAGGCGTAGTCTGTGTTCTTGTATTGGAAGAACGCTTGGCGGACAAATGCCTCTAGCATGGCCTTTGGATCAGGCTCTTCTTGGAAGGTAAAGCCAAGCCCAGCCAGCTCTTCCTTCATGGTAGCAGTAGCCGTAGGGATATAGCTAAATTGATTAAATTTCATTGTAGATTCTCCTATCTAAATCATATCTCGATGTGAGTGAGCAGTCGCATCAGCGCTGTCATCGTTCCAATTTCTATTATACTGGATCCGAAAGGGATTGTCTAAAGAAAATGGGGAAAGAGCGGATCAAAAGCAATTTTCAGAAATCTGCTCTCATTTGCGCAAAATTTCTTGTAAAAAGTCAGAAAATCTTTTACAATAAAATGAGCGTGGAGGAAGTTATGACAACAAATCAGATCGTAAGAGTTATCCCAGTCTTAAAAGTAAACAACCGCAATGTCAATCAAGACTTTTATGAAGAAACATTGGGAATGAAAGTATTGGTAGAAGAAGGTGCCCTTTTATCCTTGGGGGATGCTTCAAACGTGGAAAAAATCGTCTTGGAAGAATCACCAAGCATGCGCTCGCGCAAGGTTGAAGGGCCCAAAAAATTGAAACGCATCGTGGTCAAAGTCGGCGAGGCTCAAGAAATTGATTACCTACTGGCACGGAAGCCCCAAACAACGGCTCTCTACCAAGGTGCCAATGGTCGTGCCTTTGAAGTGGTGTCTCCTCAAGGAGATCGGATCCTGGTGCATGCAGAAGAAGAGCTCGACAGTCTAGAACCTCTGGAGGAAGCCCCTCTAGTCGTGGTTCCAGACGACTTCACGGGTTTGACTGCCTTTGAAGTGGCCTTTCTTGAGGTCAATGTACTGGATCCTGCTCAAGCCAAGAAATTGTACGAGACTGCTGATCTTACAGGCTTTGTTCATGTGAAGAAAGCGCAAGGAGAAGATCTTCAGCTGGAAAATAATGTGACTTGGGATTTAAGCACCATCAAGGTCGAATTGGCTGCGTTTGATGTGGAGGCTTTGAGGGAAAGTCTAGGGGATGCTGTTGAATTTGTACACCGTAAAGGATCGTTTATGATTGCTAAGGATACTAGCCGGATTGAGCTCTGGTTTGAGGGCAAGCAAGGACGCGTCCATATTTCTTATGAACCCTAAGAATGGAGAGATAGGTGTGAATCCAATCATCGAAAAAATCAAGCAACAAATCCAAGAAGGCATCTATCCAGGTGCCTCTCTTGCGCTTTACCGCAAGGGTCAGTGGAGTGAGCATTATCTAGGGCTCGCAAACCCTGAAATAGGAGAGCCGGTATGTGCGGGTCTAGTCTATGATTTGGCCAGCGTTAGTAAGGTTGTCGGAGTCGCTACGATCTGCGCTTTCTTATATGCGAGAGGAGAACTTCCGCTGGATCAATCCTTTAAAGAGCTTTATCCGCCTTTTGCCCATGAGAAGACGACCATCCGGGAACTCTTGACCCATACTTCTGGGCTCGATCCCTTTATCCCCAATCGGGATCAGTTGGATGCCAGACAATTGAAAGAAGCTCTTGAAAATTTGCAGTTGAAAGAAGACAAGAGTTTTTATTACACCGATGTCAATTTTCTTCTATTGGGATTTTGGTTAGAAAACGTATTCGGCCAACCCTTGGATGCTTTATTTGAGGAGAAGATTTTTGCACCTTGGAAGATGACAGAAACACAGTTTGGACCAGTTGACCAGGCGGTGCCAACGGTGCGCGGAGTCACTTCTGGCTCTGTCCATGATCCCAAGGCCCAGGTCTTAGGCCATCATGCGGGTAGTGCCGGACTTTTTTCAACTGTGAGGGACCTCGAGTGTTTTTTGGAACATTACCTCAAGGACGATTTTGCGCGGGATCTATCTCAGAATTTTGCGCGTGAAGCGGGGAAAACACGCTCTCTGGGCTGGAATCTGGAGGGCGACTGGCTAGACCATACAGGCTATACAGGGACCTTCATCATGTACAATCGCACCAAGCAAGAGGCGGTGATTTTCTTGTCCAACCGGACCTATGAGAAGGACGAACGCGCTCAATGGATTCAAGACCGCAATAGTTTGATGGACCTCATCAAGCAAGAATTTGAAAGTTAAACAGGATAGAGAGTGGGACAGAAATCGGTCATTCGTTAGAATTCGATTTCGTCATCCCACCTCCGCACAGCTTCAACAGTCTGGGAGACTGTTGAAGGTTGCAGATAAAGGAAACATAGTTTCCGTCAATATAGGGCATCTTTGAAGCTTAAAAAGCGAACAAAGACTTAGGATACTTGCTTCGCAAGTTCTATCCGCCACCTCAAAGCAGTGCTTTGAGCACTCAACCACTGCGTCTTGCTCGACAATCCAAAGACAATTGAGAGGCTAGGACTTTTGTCCCAGCCTCTTTTCAAGTTCCTTCATGAGCGAGAAGTCAATGGGGGATTCTTTTAACTCCGTCTTAGGTTGGATTTCCTTCAAAACCATCGCTTTTTTGGCTGATTTATATTAAAATAGTAATGACCTTAATAGAGCGAGTTGAATATGAACAAAGAAATAGGCGTCGGAAGGGCGCATAGTAAAATTATCTTAATTGGTGAGCATGCAGTGGTTTATGGCTATCCGGCCATTGCCTTGCCTCTCCATCATATTGAAGTGACCTGCCAGATCGTTCCAGCAGCTAGTCCATGGGTTTTATTTGAAGACGATACCCTGTCCATGGCAGTTTTTGCGTCTCTTGAACACCTTGGGATTCGTGAGGCTAGGATTCGTTGCAAGATCCAGTCCATGGTTCCGGAAAAACGGGGGATGGGGTCCTCTGCGGCGGTTAGTATCGCAGCCATTCGAGCAGTTTTTGACTACTACCAAAAAGAGTTGGACGATGAGACCTTGGAAATTTTGGTCAATCGGGCAGAAACCATTGCCCATATGAATCCAAGTGGGCTTGACGCCAAGACCTGTCTGAGTGATCGAGCAATTAAATTCATTCGAAATGTCGGTTTTTATCCGATGGAGCTGAATGTAGAAGCGAATTTGGTGATTGCGGATACAGGGATTCATGGCAATACCCGCGAAGCCATTCAGAAGGTTGAAAGCAAGGGTCAGGAAGTCTTGTCTCATTTTCATGAGATCGGCCAGTTAACCCAAGCGGTAGAAACCGCTCTGAAAGAAAAAAACAAAAGAGCTCTCGGAGAGGCTCTGACGACTTGCCACGAGCATTTAAGAGCCGTCGGTGTCAGTTGTGAGGAAGCAGACCATCTCGTCGCTGTAGCCCTTGAAAATGGGGCTTTAGGCGCTAAAATGAGTGGAGGTGGTCTCGGAGGGTGTGTGATTGCCCTCGTCAAGGATCCTCGTGAAGCGGAAAGAATTGCACATACATTAGAAAGAGAAGGAGCGCACCATACATGGATCGAAAACCTGTAACGGCTAAGTCCTATGCCAATATCGCAATTATCAAATACTGGGGAAAAGACGATGCCAAAAAGATGGTCCCTTCGACCAGTTCGATTTCCTTGACCTTGGAGAATATGTATACGGAAACCAGTCTCTCCCCTTTGCCAGCTGATGCGACAGCGCATGAATTTTATATCGATGGGGAATTACAACATCCAGCTGAGCAGGCCAAAATTGGAGCTGTGATTGATGACTTGAAACCAGCAGATGAAGCAGGCTTTGTCCGGGTGGATACGACCAACAATATGCCAACCGCAGCAGGTCTATCCTCTAGCTCAAGTGGCCTCTCTGCTCTCGTCAAGGCCTGCAATCGGTATTATGATTTGGGCTTGAGCCAGGAAGAATTAGCTCAAAAAGCCAAGTTTGCTTCGGGCTCTTCTTCACGGTCTTTCTTTGGTCCCTTAGCAGCCTGGGACAAAGAAAGTGGCGACATTTATAAGGTTCAGACAGACCTAAAACTGGCTATGATTATGCTGGTCCTGAATGACAAACAAAAGCCCGTTTCTAGCCGCGAAGGGATGAAACGCTGCATGGAGACCTCGACCAATTTCAAAGAATGGGTGGAAGACTCTCGACAAGATTACAAGAACATGCTGGCCTATCTAGCTGCCAATGATTTTGAACAAATCGGTCAGCTGACAGAGCGCAATGCCCTGGCCATGCATGCGACGACCAGGACAGCTACACCAGCCTTTAGCTACTTAACAGAAGAAAGTTACAAAGCCATGGATTTTGTTCGTGAGCTCCGTGCAGTAGGCCATGCTTGTTACTTTACCATGGATGCAGGACCAAATGTTAAAGTCCTCTGTCTAGAAGAGGACTTGGATCAGCTGGTGCCTTTATTTGACGCCCGCTATCGGACCATCGTATCGAAGACCAAGGACCCTCAAGATGAAGAATAAGTATCAGGTACAGACCGGAGGCAAGCTCTATTTAGCCGGAGAATACGCTGTGCTAACGCCTGGGTATGGGGCAGTGATTCAGTTTATCCCTATTTATCTGTCAGCTACCATTCAAGAAGCTAACACTTACCAGTTGGTCTCCGATCTTTTTGGCTATAGTGTGGATCTGACTCCAAATAAGGACTATGGCTTGATTCAAGAGACCATTCGGCTCATGGAAGAGTGGCTGGTAGACCAAGGCCTAGATCCAAAGCCCATAGCGCTTCACATTGCTGGAACGCTAGGAGAAAAGGGTAAGAAATATGGAATTGGTTCTAGCGGGAGTGTGATCTTACTCGTCATCAGGGCGATGGCTGCTCTGTATGAAGTAGACCTCAGTCCGGATCTGCTCTTTCGCCTAGCAGCAGTTGTCTTGGTGCAAAGAGGAGACAATGGTTCCATGGGGGATCTGGCTTGTATCGCCTACGAGGACTTGATTTATTACCAATCCTTTGATCGAGCTTGGTTGCATGAAGTCTTGACTTCCCAACCCCTTTCACAAGTTTTAGCTTTGGATTGGCATTACCAGATCCGAGTAATCCAACCAGCAATCTCTTATGATTTTCTAGTCGGTTGGACCAAGGAACCAGCGATTTCAAGTGATTTGATCCGCCAGATCAAGGGGGCGATCAAGGAAGACTTTCTCAAGGAGAGTCAGACTGCAGTGAAGAATCTTGAAAAAGGTCTCCGTGAAGGAAATCAAAATGAGATCGAGGCCAGTATCCAACGTGCAGATCAGAACTTAAAGGCCTTGAATCCCTTGATCTATACACCAGCACTAAAAGAACTGCAGCAGGCGACAGATGGACTTTCAGCCTGTGCCAAATCCAGTGGCGCTGGAGGGGGAGATTGTGGGGTTGCCCTTAGTTTTGACCCCTTAGAAACTCAGACCTTGATAGAACGCTGGACAGAAAAGAAGATCGAGATCATTTACCAAGAAAGGATAGGAGATTCGTGAGCGAAAATCGAAAAGACCAACATATTCGCTATGCCTTGGAGCAAAGCTCCTCATATAACAGCTTTGATGAGATCGAGCTGATTCATCGATCCCTGCCTCTGGTCGATCTGACAGAGATTGACTTGACGACCCATTTCGCAGGACGTGATTGGGAGACCCCTTTTTATATCAATGCCATGACAGGCGGGAGTGAGCGGGCCAAAGAGATCAATCAAAAGTTAGCGACAGTGGCAGAAGCCTGTGGGATTCTCTTTGTAACCGGCTCTTACAGTGCGGCACTGAAGGATCCGGGCGATCAATCGTATGCCGTTAAAAAAGACCATCCTCATCTCCTATTAGCGACCAATATTGGCCTCGATAAAGAGCCAGAGCTGGGCGTGAGAGCAGTAAAAGAGCTGCAACCTCTTTTTCTTCAAGTTCATGTGAATCTGATGCAAGAGTTGCTCATGCCAGAAGGGGAGCGGATTTTCCACACTTGGAAAGACCATCTGAAGGCTTATGGAAAGGACTTTCCCGTACCGGTTATCCTAAAAGAAGTCGGCTTTGGTATGGATCCCAAAACGGTTCAGATGGCACTAGAAGCCGGAATCAAAACAATTGATATCTCAGGCCGTGGTGGCACTAGCTTTGCCTATATTGAAAATCGTCGTGGTGGCAATCGCGCTTATCTGGATGATTGGGGGCAGTCAACTGCGCAGTGTCTCTTACAGTTACAAGATCAGATAGATCGGGTTGAGATCCTCGCTAGTGGTGGCATCCGTCATCCTCTTGATATGGTCAAGGCCTTGGTCCTTGGAGCACGTGGCGTAGGACTTTCCCGCGTTTTTCTTGAGATGGTAGAGACCAAGAGCATCGAAGAAGTGATTGCCATTGTCCAAGAATGGAAAGAAGACCTTAGGTTGCTCCTTTGTGCGCTCGGTTGTCAGAACCTGAAAGAGCTACGCGAAGTCGACTATCTCCTCTATGGAAAATTGTGGCAAGCGAAGCAACAGAGAAAATGAAGAAAAATCATTCTAGAAACTTTCCTTAGGTGAGTACGGACGTCAGCGAACTTCTACGAAGTTCCATGACTTAGTTTTGAACCTAAGGTTTCAAAACTCCTGAGTGCCTGAAACAAAAACGTTTCAGGCACTTTTCTCACAGCGGAAAGTTTCAGTATTTTTGAATCGATTTAAAAATTGGAATGCATTTTTATTTCTTTGCAGAATCGCTTAACTTATTTTACTTTAAAATAGTTTATCTATATTCTAATGATTGACTTTGTAAAACCGATCCTATTTTTGAAAAAGTGTTTTCCCTCAAAAATTCTGATAGTTTACTAGTTGTTTACAAATGATGTAAACGCTTGCAAAAAATAGCTGTAAAAGGGTATACTAAATAAGTAAAAAGATTTTATAAAAAAGGAGTTTAGGATGAAGAAGCACTATTTTCGATCAGCTGTAGCAACCTTGCTTCCGCTCTTGTTGATTGCTCAACCTGTTGAGGCTTGTACAGGGTTCATCATCGGGAAGAAACTGACTGCCGATGGCTCTACCTTGGTAGGGCGTACCGAGGATTTAGAGCCCAACCATAATAAAAATTTTGTGGTCAGAGAGCGACGCTATAATAAAAAGGGGGCTATCTTTGAGGATGCAGCCAACGGTTTTCAATATCCTTTGCCAGAAATCAGCTATAAGTATACAGCGGTCCCAGATGTAACGCCAGACCAGGGAATCTTTGATGAAGCTGGATTTAATGAATATGGTGTTTCCATTTCTGCCACTGTATCTGCTTCAGCAAATGACAAGATCCAAAAAGTGGATCCCTATGTCAAGGATGGCCTCGCTGAATCAGGCTTAACCAGTATCGTTCTCCCTAGTGTGAAAACCGCAAGAGAAGGGGTTGAACTCATAGCTAAAATCGTCGAAGAAAAAGGAGCGGCTGAAGGAAATATTGTGACCATTGCCGATAAAGAAGGTGTCTGGTATATGGAAATCCTATCCGGTCACCAATATGCAGCCATTCTCTTCCCAGAAGACCGCTTTGCAGTCTTTCCAAATACCTTCTTCTTAGGCCATGTCGATCTATCAGATACAGAGCGTACGATTGCATCAAAAGATCTTGAAAAAGTCGCCAAAGAAGCAGGGAGCTATAAGGAAGTGGATGGACAATTTCATGTGTCTCAATCCTACAATCCTCCATTACAAGAGGCAGATCGTTCGCGGGTTTGGTCAGGTATCAAATCTCTAGACCCAAGTTCTCCTGTTAAGTATGATGATGCTTCCTTTGATCTACTTCATACAACGGATCGAAAATTGACTCTACGAGACGCTATGAATCTCCAACGTAACCGTTTGGAAGGAACCAAATATAAACCACTGGATCAAATGGAGTTAGATGGAAAAGGTATTCCGAAAAAAGGTGAGTTTGATGCTGTCTATAAGTATCCTATCTCCAATCCAAATGTTATGGAAGCTCATATTTTCCAATTGAAAGATGAGATACCTGCTAGTGCTGGTGGTGGAACCATGTGGTTATCCATGGGAAGCCCACGAAATGCTCCTTACCTACCTTATTATGGGAATATTACCAATACCTATCAAGCCTACCAAGAATTAGGTGATCATTACAATGAGAAGTCTTGGTATTGGACTATTTCCAGAATTAATGATCTTGTAGCTAAGTATCCGGACTTGTTTGAGGATGGGGCCATTCGGACCGAAATGGAACGCTTAGAGTCTCAGTGGATGCAGGAACAAAATCTGAGTGATAAAGAGCAGATAGCTCTTGCTTCTCAGCCTGATGAAGCTAGTGCAAAGGCAACGCAGGAAAGTATAGATAGGGCAGAGAAGACCTTTGAGCGTCTACAGGAAATTCGAAAAGAAGCAGAAAAGAAAGTCGCTGATGAGCACGGAAATAGTGCCATTCAAGACCTAGATGATGAAGAAGATGCAGCCTACGAAGAGAAAATTGATTTAGAAAAATTTGACTACGACTTCCTCATCGCTGGAAGCTTATTTGGCGCAACTCTTATCGCGATCATTGTTTATCTGATTCGCTCAAAGAAACAAAAGGGAGGAAAACAAGATGACTAAAATTCAAAGAGCCTCTATCTATCTCTTTTTACTATTTGCAGGAATCGGCTTGGAGTTTGAACTTGGTCATCTTTCCCAGGAAGAATTTACTCAGTCAGCAGGAAGAGATCTGGTCTTAAATTTATCCGTTTTAGCTGCTATTATCATTCCGCTTTATCTCTTTTCAAAACACCTGGCCATTTCTTTGACGGTTTCACGATACATATTGTGGATTGCGATGTTTGGAGGCGCCTTTATAGCAGGTTGGTTAAGCTTCGCAGGAAATAGTCTAATTGATATCCTAAATAGCCATATTATAAAAGACCCTGCAATCTTCAACAAATGGACGGATGCTCTGACAGCTCCATTCTCAGAGGAATTCTTTAAAGCTCTGGTTGCTTTTTGGGTTGTATTAATGGTCGGTAAAAAAGATTTGAAATCAGTTCTCATTGCAGGATTGGGCGCTGGTTTCGGTTTTCAGATTATTGAGGATCTAGGCTATGTTGCACGCCAAACTCAAAGCAGTCAATTGGCAGCTATCACCGAAACTATTAACCGTATATCTGGAGGCTTAGCTTCACATACTCTCTATACAGCTGTTGTGTCTGTAGGTATTTTCCTCATGCTTTCACAGGTTACTCAGAAAAAAGAAAAAATCTTTGGCCTCTGGTGTGTGGTATCTACAGTAGTTAATCATTTCTTGTGGAATTCCCCATTTTATGAAACAGACCATCGGATCAATCTTCTTGTAGGACTTCTCTTTGCAGTCCAAGTAGGAACCTTTATTGAAGTGGTGCTCTACACCAAGAAAAAGCCGGATTTGCCATTCTTAAAACAATAAGGAAATTTTTCAGATTTAAGACAAAGTCATCTTAAAAACTTTCCTTAGGTGAGTACGGACGTCAGCGAACTTCTTCAAAGTTCCATGACTTAGTTTTGAGCCTAAGGTCTCAAAACTCCCGAGTGCTTGAAATGATCGCATTTCAAGCACTTTTCTCACGGCGGAAATTTTTTATATTTTTGATTTATTTTAAAAAATTAGGACATATTTCGACTTCTTTTGTAGAATACTTTACTTATTTTAGTAAAAAATAGTTTGTCTACATTCTAAAAAGAGGCTGGGACAAAAGTCCTAGCCTCTCAATGGTCTTTGGCTTGTCGAGCAAGACGCAGTGGTTGAGCGGGCTCTACTTCGCTGATTTTATCAGCTTTTACAGCCCTACTCAACTGTTCGGAGGTGGGACGACGAAATCGAATTCTAACGAATGACCGATTTCTGTCTCACTCTCTCTTTTGGTTTTTCATCTCTTCTAAGAGTGTTTGCGCCTTTTCAAGATTAAACGGTTTGTTTTTGAGGAGTTGGTGGACTAGTTGAGGAACTTCTTCCTCTTTAGCGCCTGCTAGGAGAGCTAAAGAACGCGCTTGTAATTTCATGTGTCCAGCCTGAATTCCTATAGTGACGAGGGCTTTGAGGGCAGCGAAATTCTGCGCCAAACCGAGTGACGCGATGATACCTGCTAATTCAACAGCAGTAGGCTCCCCAAGCAACCGATGGCTGACATGGACCGTAGGATTAAGGCCGATTGAGCCCCCCTTTGTCGCAACTGGCATAGGAAGGGTGATCTCTCCATAAAGTTTTTTCTCATCAGGAAGACTTTTCCATTGGCTCAAGCCTTTGTATGGGCCACTTTGCGCTGCATAGGCATGGGCTCCTGCTTCGATGGCTCGCCAGTCATTTCCTGTAGCAAGGACCAAGGCGTCAATCCCATTAAAAATCCCTTTGTTGTGGGTCGCTGCACGGTAAGGATCCACTTGAGCCAGTTGACTAGCTAACTCCATACGCTGGGCAATAGCAGTGGCTTCCTCAGGATCCCGACTCAGTGCTTTAAAATCGATGGCACAACTTGCACTCACCAAAGAGCGGGTGGCCAAATTGGACAAAATTGCCATCAGGACCTGTCCTCCAGAGAGTTTCTGGATAGGCTCCGTCAATGCTTCCAACATGGTGTTGAGCATATTGGCTCCCATGGCTTCTTTGGGGTCGACTGCCAAGTAGACAATGAGAAAGTCACCTATTGATTCTACCCAGAGATCCCGTGCCCCACCTCCTCGCTTGACGATAGAAGGATAAGCCTCATTTGCGAGTCGCAGAAGCTCTTCTTTGTCCTCTACAACCCGTTTGCTGGCTGCTTGTCTATCTGCAACAGAAGAAAGAGCAATTTCCCCAATCATTTGGCGTTGGTGAATCTTAGTAGTAAAGCCACCTGATCGTTGGATGATCTTTGCTGCATAGCTAGCTGCAGCAACGACAGATGGTTCCTCTGTGACCATAGGAAGCACATAGTCTTGGCCATTAATCAGAAAATAAGGGGCCAAGCTAAAAGGGAGATCAAATGTGGACAGAACATTTTCCGTTAGTTGATCTGCAATGGAAAGAGGAAGTCCCTGTTGTTCTTTTAATATCTGAGCTTCATCCCAAGTTAAGAGGCCTTCCTTCAGTAAGGCCTCTATTCGTTCTGTGGGCGGAAGTTTTGCAAAACCTGGTAATCGTGCCATTATTTTTCTACTTTCTGGTAAATACGCTGGTGTTCGTTAATCTCCGTCAAAGCATAGGTTTGCTTGAAATTAGGTTCAAAGACCTGATTGCCATGACGATCCAAATCCACTTCCTCATAGAACATCTGTTCGTACTCAGCCACACTAAGGACGGTTCGTTGATCCAGTTTTTCCATACGTTTGTGATCTAAGAGTTGTTCAAAACCAGGAACGAGGTCCGCACTAAAGATCTCAGAGACAGCCCCACTTCCATAACTAAAGAGAGCAATCCGATCTCCAGCTTTTAGCTGTGGATGATTTTCTAACAGAGATAGCAATCCTAAGAAGAGGGAGCCAGTGTAAATATTTCCGATACGCTGGCTGTACAAAATAGATTGATCAAAGTTGTACTGTAACTGAGCTTTTTTCTCTTCAGATAGGGACTTGTCCAAAATTTTTTTCAAGCCCTTCAGCGCCAATTTTGGATATGGCAAATGGAAACAAACAGCCGCAAAATCTGTTAGGTCGAGACCTGTCTGTTTCTGGTATTCAGACCAAGTTGTTTTCAAGGAATCTAGGTATTGCTGGGTTGAATAGAGCCCATTGACAAATGGTGTTGTAGCATAATTCGGGCGCCAAAAATCCATGACATCACGTGTTTGAGCTACATTGTCATCATGAAAAGCTAAGATACGAGGGTTGTGGCTAATCAGCATAGCCACTGCACCAGATCCTTGTGTCGGTTCTCCGGGAGTTCCAATTCCGTATTTAGCAATGTCACTGGCAATGACCAAGACCTTACTTTGCGGAAATTTTTCAACATGGAGTTTTGCATAATCCAAGGCAGCCGTTGCAGCATAGCAGGCTTCTTTCATCTCAAAAGAACGGGCAAAAGGCTGGATGTCTAGCAAACCATGGACAAAAACAGCCGCAGCTTTACTCTGGTCAATCCCAGATTCCGTCGCAAGAATCACCATGTCGATCGCTTGTTTATCTTGGTCTGTCAAAATATCATCTGCCGCCGTTGCAGCCAGTGTGACGATATCTTCGGTGATCGGTGCAATACTTTGTTCTTTTAAGAGAAGACCCTTGCTTAATTTCTCAGGATCGGTATCACGAGCAGCAGCCAAATCTTCTAAACGCAAGACATAAGGGCTCGTCGCAAAACCAATCTTATCAATCCCAATTGTCATTCTTAACCTCTTTTTTATTTGATATCTACTAGTATATTTCCTTACTATTTTACCATATTTGAGGGAAAACTCCTTTGAAAAAGCTAGATCGGATTGGAAATCATTCTTAGGACCGAGTTTGCAATTGGATATGGCGCAAATCAAAGATTCCATCAAAAAGAGTGTGGGACAGAAATCGGTCATTCGTTAGAATTCGATTTCGTCGTCCCACCTCCGCACAGTTGAGTAGGACTGTAAAAGCTGATGAAATCAGCGTAGTAGAGCCCACTCAACCACTGCGTCTTGCTAGACAATCCAAAGACAATTGAGAGGCTAGGACTTTTGTCCCAGCCTCTTTCAGTGCCAATTTAACTAGGCTTGATTATCTTTCTTAGGGTTGCTCATCACCCGTGTGAAGAAGTCTTTACATTTATCTTTTAGAACTTTTTCGTAGAAGACGAGTAAAGCGATGTACACAATTATAAAGTTCAAGGTTAGATAGAACACGTCAAATGAATTGCGTGCATAATGACAAGCCGACTGATAAGAGTTCAGCGCTCCTAGAATCACCCAAGGAAGATACTTGACATACTTGTGTACCATCCTACAGCACCCCGCTTCCTTTAAAAGATATGTTTTTCACTTTTATTGTAGTCTTTTTAAGTAAAAATGCAAGCGATTACATCTATAAAAATTAAAAACCAATGCTATTTGGCATTGGTTAGTTTTCTGCTTTGGGCTTGTTGGTAGGAATGGTAGAGTTTCAAGACGACAGATCCGCTAGCCATCCCGATCGAGATGACCAAGGCCAGAATGACAACCAGTGTGACGCTCGTAACAGCTTGGCGGTATTGACCACTGACAAAGAAAGAGGTGGTCCGATAGGAAATATATCCAGGGACCAAGGGGGCAAGAATGGCCAGCATAAAGACGACAACAGGGGTCTTGTAAACGATACTTAAAATCTGACTGATACAGGAACCCGCAATGGCTGCGATAAAGGTAGCAACGATGACATTGGTAGGACCCTTTAAGACATAGTAGAGCAACCAAATGCTCATGCCCAATACACCACCAGGGATGAGCATGGAACGTTGGACATTTAAGACAATTAAAAAGGTGATGATGGCAATCAAACTAGCCACCGCTTGGATAAAGAAATCTGTTAGGTTCATCATGTTATTTCATAAGGACGAGGGCGACAGTGGTACCGGCACCGAGAGCAAGGGTAATGAGCAATGTTTCAAAAAGCTTACTCATTCCAGAGTTGAGGTGATTGTTCATGAGATCTCGGACAGCATTGGTCATTGCAATTCCAGGAACGAACGGCATGACGCAACCTGCAATAATTAGGTCCGTATTAGAGGGAAGCCCACTATAGCGCGCCCAAATATGGGCCAAAAAACCAAAGATAAAGGCAGCAGCAAAGGCAGTTACAAAGGGAATGCGAACGTATTTCTCCACTACAAGAGAGAAAGCAAAGGCAAAAATTGTGGCGATTCCTGCCCCAATCGCATCATAGAAATTTCCACCAAACATGATGGAAAAAAATGGAGCACTCAAGGTTGCTGCAAGGGTCAATTGCAGATTGGTATATGGAACCGGTTTGCTCTTTAAGTGGAGTAGGGCTTGGTAAGCCTCTTCAAGATTGATTTGACCAGACACTAATTGACGAGAAATTTGATTGACATCACAGACCTTTTCGATATTGTAATTGGTCCGCAAAATCCGTTTCATCCGCGTGATATTGGCATTTTCAATTGAAAAGAAAATAGCAACTGGCATTGCTAAGGCATTGCAATCAGTGATCCCTTGAGAGTGAGCAATACGGATCATAGTATCCTCAACCCGGTGGATCTCAGAGCCACTTTCCAACAGAAGGGTTCCTGCCATCATCAGGACATCGATCACTTGGTTGATCTCTTTTGACTCTTCCATAATTTCCTTCTTACTAAATAATCTGCTTCTATTATAGCAAAAAAGAACGAGAGACAGAACTAAAATTTTGCAATTCTAGTGTGTTTCTTGTCCTTGATTTTTTTGAATGTTTCATAAGAAAATGCTTTAACTGATGTGATGGTGTTGGACGGTAATATCCTGGACGAGAAGGATTGCTAAAAAGAGCAAAGCAATCATGCTAAAGAGCCAGATAGTGAGAAATATAAAGGTTAAAAACATAAGATCACCCCTTCTAGATTCTTTACAAGATCACTATAACACTTAAAGAAAACGCTGTCAAAGACTTATGTGTAGGAGAAAAAACTCTTTCAATATTCTGAATTGTCTTGAGAAAGACTGTTCGAGCTACACCAAAAAACCAGCCGTTTCCGACTGGTTTTTAGAATCTAGTTGAATCTTAGCTCAATGAATCATCCATTGAAAGAACTTCGTGGAAGACACGTTGTGTCAATTCAGTTTTTTGTTCTGGAGTAAGGTATTTGGTGTTTACACAGTATCCAGAGATACGAACGATAACATCTTCACCATTCATGATCTTGTCATAGACATCTTTAAGGTCCATAACGTTCAAGTTACAGTGTTGACCACCGTTTTCAAAGTAACCATCAAGGATTGTTACCAAGTTGTCTACTTGTTCGTCACGAGTCTTACCAAGTGCACGAGGAGATACTTGAGTAGTGAGTGAGATACCATCAGCTGCGTAACCAAAGTCAAGGCTAGCAAGTGAGTTCAAGTTTTGCAACCATCCACCACGAGCTTTGTTAGATGGGTTAGCACCTGGAGAGAAGAATTCCAATTTGCTAGTGTTCACAGAACCATCTTCGTTGAGGTATACCCCTTTGTGGACTGGTGAGTTACCAGTTTGTTTAGAGTAAGCAACGTTTGAAGTGATGGTAAGAAGTGATACAGTAGCTTCAGCATCTTTGTAAAGTTTGTGGCTGCGAAGACGAGTAGTGTAAGCTTCGATCAACCATTCTGCCAATTCGTTAGAACGAGGATCATCTTCACCCCAACGTGGGTATTCACCGATTGTTTCGTAGTCGTAGATGTAGCCATCTTCGTCACGGATAGGTTTAACGGTAGCGTATTTAATGGCTGACAATGTATCAACAGTGTTAGCAAATCCACAGATACCGAATCCCATGTTCGCACGTTGGTGAGTTGGCAAGAAGGCCATTTGAACTGCTTCGTAGTTGTACTTATCAGTCATGTAGTGGATGATGTTCAAAGCATCTACGTAAGTATCAGTCAACCAGTCAAGTGATTTTTCGAAGTTTGCTTTAACAGATTCGAATTCAAGAACTTCGTCGCGGATTGGTTCGATGTCAAATACTTTGTAGTCTTTATGAACGTCATCGTAACCACCGTTTAAGCCAGTAAGAAGAGCTTTAAGCACGTTTACACGAGCACCGAAGTACTGGATGTTGTGGCGTTGTTCTTCGTTTTCTGGGTCAAGTGGAGATACACAACATGAGATACAGCTCATTTCACCGTATCCATCTTTAGCCATTGTTGTTACACCTTCGTATTGGATAGAAGAGTGTTTGTGGCTCATGTGCATACAGTAGCGACGGAAGCTATATGGCAATTTGTCAGTCCAAAGAACGGTCAAGTTTGGTTCTGGAGAGTTACCGATGTTATCCAATGTGTTCAAGAAACGGTAGTCCATTTTAGTAACACGGTGACGACCGTCGCTACCCATACCAGCCATAGAAGTTGTGATAAAGGTTGGGTCACCTGAATACAATTCATCGTAAGCTTTTGTACGAGCAAATTTAACAGTACGCAATTTCATAACGAAATCGTCAACGAATTCTTGGATTTCTGATTCAGTGTAAGTACCGCGAGCCAAGTCACGTTCTGCGTAGATATCCAAAACGATTGGAACACGTCCAAGAGAAGTAGCAGCACCGTTGATGACACGGCAGACAGCCATGAAGGCGATGTTTGTCCATTGGATCGCTTCTTTTGTATCGAAGGCAGGACGACGAACGTCTACACCATAAAGGTCACCCAAGCGAACAACTTCTTTCAAAGCTTGGTATTGAAGGTTTACTTCTTCACGAAGGCGGATTGATTCTTCATCGATTTCAGTGATAGAGTTCCAGTCGCTTGCTTTTTCAGCCATCAAGTAGTCAGCACCGTAAAGAGCCAAACGAGCGTAAACCCCAATGATACGTCCACGAGAGTATGCATCTGGAAGACCAGTTACAGTGTGAGCGTGGCGGGCACGACGAATATTTGTAGTGTAAGCACGGAAGATACCATCGTTTACAGTAGTCACATATTTAGTGAAGATTTCATGAACAGCTGGATCTGGTTCGTATCCATTTTCTTTCAAAGTAGTTTCTGCCATACGGATACCACCTTTTGGCATGAAGTTCAACTTGAAGAGTTCATCGTTTTGGATACCAAAGATCACTTCGTTTTCTTTGTCGATGTAACCAGCATCAATATCAGCGATAGATGTTGGACGGTTGTCGTATGGGAAACGAGTAGCTTCATAGTGAGCTTTTGTTTCTTCTACGATTTTTTTAATATGAAGAGAACGTTCAGTTGGTCCAGCAAGGAAACTTTCATCACCATCATATGGTGTGTAGTTAGCTTGAACGAAGCGAGAAACGCTTGCTTTCTCTTTCCAATCTTCTCCTTTGAAGCCTTCCCAGGCTTTGTCAAAAATATCTTGTGCTTCAACGACTGTTTTAACAACCATTTGTTTTTCCTCTATTGTCTTTCTAGCAACTGTATCTGTTGCATTTACACTAGTAGTATACCACACAGTAACCGGTTTCACAAAGGGAAGTTGCGAAATAAAAGAGATTCTTTTATAATACAGTTTTTAAAATGTACTAAATCTGTACTATATTTTTGAAAAACAGCTAAGGACTTTCAAAAAATGATCTATTTTTCTGTGGAGATCCGATTTTTGCAATTCCAAAAGTTTCTTCTTATAATAGAAGAAGGAGGATGAAAAATGCTGATATTTCCATTAATGAATGATACCAGCCGCAAGATTATTCATATTGATATGGATGCATTTTTTGCTGCGGTCGAAGAAAGAGACAACCCTAGTTTAAAGGGGAAACCTGTCGTGATCGGCCAGGATCCTCGTCAGTCAGGAGGGAGAGGCGTAGTCTCAACCTGTAACTATGAAGCTAGGAAATATGGAATTCACTCGGCCATGAGTTCCAAAGAAGCGCTGGACCTTTGTCCCCAAGCCGTCTTTATCTCTGGGAATTATGAGAAATACCGAGAAGTAGGTGAGCAGGTCCGTGAGATTTTTAGGCGCTATACGGATCTGATCGAGCCGATGAGTATTGATGAAGCTTATCTGGATGTGACGGAAAATAAAATCCAGAGCAAATCAGCTGTCAAAATTGCTCGCTTGATTCAGCATGCTATCTGGGAAGAGTTGCATCTCACAGCTTCAGCGGGTGTTTCTTATAATAAGTTCTTAGCCAAGATGGCGAGTGACTATCAAAAACCCCATGGGCTTACGGTGGTCTTGCCTGAGGATGCAGAGGATTTCCTAAGCCAGATGGACATTGCCAAATTTCATGGGGTAGGAAAGAAGACAGTGGAGCGACTGCATGAGATGGGGGTCTATACTGGTGCGGATCTTTTAGCCATCCCGGAGATGACTTTGATTGATCGGTTTGGGCGCTTTGGCTATGATCTCTTTCGCAAGGCGCGAGGGATTCACAATAGCCCGGTTAAGAGTCATCGGATCCGCAAGTCAATTGGAAAAGAGCGGACCTACCGCAAGCTCCTCTATGGAGAAGAAGATGTTCTAGAAGAAATTGCTAATCTTTCCAGCAAGGTAGCCCAATCGCTGGAAAAACATGGCAAGCAAGGAAAGACCTTGGTCTTAAAAGTGCGTTATGGAGATTTTACTACCTTGACGAAGCGTCTCACCTTGACAGAGCCAACACGAGATGGAGATCGCATCAACCGATCTGCTCGCCACATTTACCAAGAAATCGCATCAACAAATCAGGGAATCCGCCTCTTGGGGGTCACCATGACCAACTTTGTTGATCATACTGAACTGCCTCTGGTAGAAGAAGAAAAAGACAACTAGTCTATTCACTAGTCGTCTTTTTTTATGTCAAAAAAGGCTGCAATCTCTTCTTCTGTTAGTCCAATCATAGGCGAGATGGTGTGGAGATTGTCTTCTGTCAGTCGATAGACAGTAGGTTTAGACGTCTCTGCTTTCGTTTCAACAGTCCCTTCCTTGCTTTTTGTGGATTTAACTGTAGGGGAAGCTGTTGCAATGGATGAAGAGGAGTCCTTGCTGACTGTATGTCCGTCCAGGTCCTTGAAGCGTTCAACCAAATAGGTCTTGCGCGCAGTGCCAGTATTTTTAGTGGCGTAATCAAAGGCGCTGTATTCCCCTAAAAGAATGAGCTTGCTCTTAGAGCGCGTGATGGCTGTATAGATCAAATTGCGCTGCAACATGCGATGGCTTTGATTGGTAATGGGTAAAATCACCACAGGAAACTCGCTTCCTTGTGATTTGTGAATACTCATAGCATAGGCTAGGCGAATCTTGTACCATTCATTGCGTGGGTAGACGACTTCATTGCCGTCAAATTGGATGGTCAATTCATCTTGCTTGGATTCTGTATATTTACCTGGAAGAAGGTCAGTGATGTAGCCGATGTCTCCATTAAAAACATTACTTTCCGCATCATTGACCAGGTGGATGACCTTATCCCCATCTCGATATTGGCAGTCCGGCGTGTCAAAGACAACCTGATCTTTGACAGCTGGATTGAGAAGGTCTTGCATGAGCGAATTGATATTGTCAATGCCAGCCTGCCCCTTGTACATGGGTGCCAAGACTTGGATATCCCGAGCAGGGATCTGGCTGCGAAGAGCAGCTGAAGTGATCTGCTCAATCATTTTAGGAATATGTTCGCTTGCGGCTTCGAAATAAGAGCGGTCAGCTTTTCGTTCTGTGAAGTCTTGAGGAAGTTTCCCTTGACGGATTTCACCCGCAAGTGAGACAATGGTCGAATCTTCACTCTGACGAAAAATATGTTCGAGTTTGGTCTGAGGGATGCTTGGAATCTGCAAGAGATCCGCTAGGACCTGTCCAGGACTGACGGATGGTAATTGGTCGGCATCTCCCACAATCAAGAGTTTGGTATCGGTTGCGATATTGCTGAGCAATTGATTGGCCAGCCAGGTATCGACCATGGAAAACTCATCCACAATGATGAAATCTGCATCTAGATAGTCCTCTAAGTGGCTGGTATCATCGTCTCCTGTCATGCCCAAATGACGGTGGATAGTGGCGCTTGGAAGCCCTGTTAGCTCATTCATACGTCTTGCTGCCCGACCAGTTGGCGCAGCAAGCAGGATTGGCAGGTCTTTTTTCTTCCGAAGATCCAGCTGGTGGAGCTGGGCATAGACACTGATCATCCCATTGATAACAGTGGTTTTTCCAGTTCCAGGTCCCCCAGTGAGGATAAAGACCTTGTTTTGAATGGCTTGGTGAATCGCTTCTTTTTGGATGTCATCGTAGTGGATCCCCAGATCATTTTCAACCTGCTCAATTGCCTGGTTGATTTTCTCAGGGTCAAACGAAGTTTTTTTACCTTTCTCCAGCAATCGACCAATATGACTGCGAATGCCTTCTTCCGCAAAGAAGAGACTGTTGTCAAAGATCTTGGTGTCTACGTTTTGGACCTTATCTTCCTCGATGAGGCCTCCCAATTCTTGGGCAACAGTTGCTGGATCTAACTCTACAGGCCTTGCGGATTCCAAAAGGTCAATGGCATAGCGCAAGAGATCCTTGGCTTCGATATAGGTGTTTCCCGTCTCGATAGAGTAGCTAAAGAGACTGTGAATCAGACCTGCACGGAAACGCTCGGGGGCGTCACTTGCAATCCCCAACTCTTCAGCCAGTTGGTCCGCGATTTTAAAGCCCAACCCTTGGATATCTTCGACCAATTGGTAAGGATGATGCTCCACGATTTGGAGCGTTTCTTCTTTGTAGTAATCTTGGATCTGAAAGGCCAATTTATTGGGAATGCCATAATTAGCGAGCTGAGCGAGGATGCGCTCTGTTCCGTAATTTTGCCGGAGTTTCTCTATAAAAGCTAGGCGGTTTCTCTTGGAGAGACCTGTGATTTCTTCTAATTTTTCAGGGGCCTCTAAGATTTTGTCAATGGTTTCGTCTCCATAGAGATCGACGATCTTTTGGGCCGTTTTGAGACCAATTCCTTTGAAGTGATCGCTGGAAAAATATTTCACCAAGCCCTTGCTAGAGGGTTTAGCACGTTCATAACAACTGATCTTGAGCTGCTCACCATATTTAGGATGTTGGACCAGCTCACCCCAGAAGGTATAGTCTTCACCTTCCATGATATCTGCCATGGTGCCCGTCACAATAATCTCAAAATCATCAAAGTCTTCGGCATCGGTATCGCTAATGTCGAGCAGGAGGATTCGAAAAAAACTACTGGGATTTTCAAAAATAATGCGCTCAATAGTACCAGAAAAATAATATTCCATCATTTCTTTCCTTTTTATAAACCAAGGCTGGGACATACTTGTCTCAGCCTCAGTCTGTTGATCTATACTAATAAGTTTTGAAAGGGTAGATAGGCCATAGTCTAAAGACGGCTTGCCCTTTGATTTGTTCTTTCTTGAAAGCTCCGACCTGACGGCTATCTTTTGAAACGATACGGTCATCTCCAAGCAAGAGGTATTCATTATCGAGCAATTTCAAGGTGAATGTTGTATTGCCATCCTTGTCTACCGTGAAGGCTTGGGCTGTATTGGCCAATTGACGGAAGAGTTCGCCATTTTCTTCAAAGCCTTTTCCAGTGTAGGTGGATTGCAATTTATCTTTTTTGAAGCGGGCAATGTAGTTTTTCAAATAAGGCTCGTCGGTCTTTTTCCCGTTGATGTAGAGCGTATCATTGTCGTATTGGATGGTATCTCCAGGAAGACCGATGACCCGTTTGACAATGTCTTTGGACTTCCCATTGTCATCTTTTTCATTGGCAACGACAATATCGAATCGATCAATCGAGAGATGGTTAACCACAAGGAGGTATTCGCTATCAGCTAGAGTCGGATCCATCGAATGGCCGTCTACCTTAACAGGAGCCCACAGAAAAATACGGGAGGCAACGATGAGGCCAACAATGATGCTAAACAAGCCCCATTCTTTCAGGAATCTCACCACGGGTGAGCTCGATTTGTGTTTTGAACTTCTTTTTGACATAACTTATCTTTCTAGTAATTTCTTTGCTTTTTCAGTATTTTTAAAATGGAGTTTGGCACAATAATCCAGTGCTTTCATCCCATAGGTCTGGATCAATCGAGCAGCTACTTGATCAGACTTAGCTCCTGCCCCGCTAGGGAGATTAAAGCCCAGTTCCTTGCCCAGATCTTCCAGGTTTTGAAGAAAGAGATTGCGAGCGATGATGGAGCTAACCGCAACAGCCAAATACTTGCCTTCTGCTTTTTCCTCCAGATCAATGGCTTGTGTGACTTGATTTTTCTCAGCCTTCACATATTTTTGGTAGTTTTTTGCAGTCGTAAAGGCATCGATCACAATGCGTTTAGGCTGGATCCCTTTGTTTAAGAGTAGATAGATGGCCTGATTGTGTAGGGCAACCTTGACCGAAACCGCATTGTAGCCAGAAGCAATCACTTCATTGTACTTCTTTGGAGACAATAAGAGTGCTTGGTGCTGGATATTTTCCTCAAGCAGAGGAGCCAATTGCTGAATTTTTCGATCGTCCAAGGTTTTTGAGTCCCCAACACCCAGTTTTCGAAGCCAGTCCTGCTGGTCTGGAGTGACAAAAGATGCAACAACGGTAAGCCCACCAAAATAAGAGCCGTTTCCAACCTCGTCAGTTCCGATTATGGCTAGATCTGCTCGACCAGCTACAGGGCTGTCACTTGCTGCTTTGCTAGTATCTTGCCCGAAAAAGGCCAAATAAGGAGTCAGATCATTGCCTTGAAGCAAGACTTTTCCAGACTTGTAGATCGAAACGGTCGCACCCTCTAGTCGAAAGAAGTAGTCCATATGAGGGTTCTTGCTTTGAGCAAGAGAGGTACGATAGGTCTGGACAAAATCAAGGATTTGCTCCTGTGTTGGAGTGAGTGTCATACTTTCCATAACTTCTATTGTACCACAAATTCAAAGAGAGAGGGAGCAAAATAAAGAAGAAATCGTAAGGAAAATCCTTGTGAAGAGGGCCTTTGCTACTGACAAAGCTAGCCTTTTTTGGTATAATACCGTGAGGTGATTTTTATGGCGAGCTTAAATAGATATAAATTTACATTTGGAAACAAAGTGCTCACTTTAACAACCAACCATGATAATTTGTTTATGGAAGAAGTCGAACGTGTAGCAAAAGAAAAATACCAAGCAATTAAAGAACAAATGCCAGAGGCTGATGATGAAACCATCGCCATCTTATTGGCAGTAAACAGTTTGTCGATGCAGTTAAATCGCGAGATTGAATTTGACGACAAAGAAAAAGAATTAGATGATTTTCGTCGCAAAGCTTTAGACGATTTAAAAGACAAATCATCCAAATAAGAGGAGATACATGTTAACTTTCTTAATCTTATTGATTTTGGCATGGAGCTTTTATATTGGGTATGCAAGAGGCATCATCCTTCAGTCCTATTACTTTCTAGTGACCTTGGTAGCCATGCTGATTGCAGCAGGTAGTTACAAGGGACTGGCCAAGGTTTTGTCGTTGTGGGTTCCTTTTTCGAGTCCCACCCAGCAATCGGTCAATTATTTTTATGCCAACCGCTACCTGTTTCAATTAGATGACATCTTTTATGCGGGTTTGGCTTATGTGTTGATTTTTGCGCTGGTTTATTTGATCGGCCGCGTGATTGGAATCTTTATGCACTTGGTTCCCCAGCCAGAAAAATTGGAGGATCGCAAGTATCAAATTGGTGCGGGTGTGATTGCTGTTGTGATCACCCTCTTGGTCATCCAGATGGGCTTGACGGTGCTCTCAACTATTCCGATGCCGACTATCCAAAACAGACTTAATGCAAGCGGATTGGTCCGCTTGATTATCCTACATACCCCGATCAGTTCAAGCATTTTCCACAATTTGTGGGTAACGGCGATTATCGGGGCTTAAGGACGATGACAGAAAGAAAGGAGTGAGACAAGTCCGACTCTAGGAAGGACGCTCACTTTTTTTGTAGGAGAAACATGAACAAGAAAATCTTATCTATTTTAGAATTTGACAAGGTCAAGCAGCTCTTTGAACCCTATCTACAGACAGAGCAAGGGGAGATGGAGCTGGCTGCTCTAGCTCCAACTGATAAACAAGAAAATATCGAAACGGCTTTTAAGGAGCTAGAAGATATGGAGCAAATCCTTATGGAAGAGCCTCGCTTTGCCGTATCGACCATCCAAGACGTTCGTGCTGTGACCAAGCGCTTAGAGATGGAAGCGGCTCTCAATATCGATGAATTGCTTTCGCTAAAAGCTGTCCTTCGAGTCACACATGAACTTAAGGATTTCTACGATAACTTGGAAAATGTCCGTCTGGAAAGGCTCGATCGGCTCTTTGATAACTTGGTGGATCTGCCACGCTTACAAGGCGGACTTCAAGCCATCAACGAAGGAGGCTTTGTCGAGTCTTTTGCCAGTGAAAAATTGGCTAAAATCCGTCGCCGAATCCAGGAAAATGAGCACCAGGTCAGAGAGATTCTCCAAGAACTACTGAAGAGCAAGTCCGATATGTTGGTGGATGCTGTAGTTGCCAGCCGGAATGGACGCAATGTTCTACCGGTCAAAAATACCTATCGCAACCGGATTGCAGGGGTGGTCCACGATATCTCTGCCAGTGGGAATACTGTTTATATCGAGCCACGTGCAGTGGTCAATCTGAACGAAGAAATTGCCAACCATCGCGCAGATGAGCGCTATGAAATCATTCAGATTTTGGAAGAATTATCTGATACCCTGCGTCCTCATGCAGCAGAGATTGCCAATAATGCCTGGATTATCGGCCACTTGGACTTGATCAAGGCCAAGTATCGGTTTATGCGCGATTTCCAGGCAGTGGTTCCAGAAGTGACCAGTAATCGCTCCGTTCAGCTCTTGCAACTGCGTCATCCCTTGATTGAGAATGCCGTCGCAAATGACCTGCATTTCACCGAGGATTTGACAGAAATCGTGATTACCGGTCCCAATACAGGGGGAAAAACCATCATGCTAAAAACGCTGGGATTGGCGCAAATTATGGCCCAGTCCGGTCTTCCCATCCTAGCGGATCCAGGCAGTCGCGTGGGTATCTTCTCACAGGTTTTTGCGGATATTGGCGACGAACAATCCATTGAGCAGAGCTTGTCGACCTTCTCCAGTCATATGACTAATATTGTGTCTATTTTAAATCAAGTGGACACAGCCTCCTTGATCCTTCTGGATGAGTTGGGCGCTGGAACGGATCCCCAAGAGGGGGCGGGTCTTGCCATCGCCATCTTAGAAGACCTGCGCTTACGCGGAATTAAGACCATGGCGACGACCCACTATCCAGAGCTCAAGGCTTATGGGATTGAGACTACCGGAGTGCAAAATGCCAGCATGGAGTTTGATACAGCGAGTCTGCGTCCGACCTATCGCTTCATGCAAGGAGTCCCTGGTCGTTCCAATGCCTTTGAGATCGCTCGCCGATTGGGCTTGTCTGAGACCATTATCCAGGATGCTATGAACATGACCAATACCGATAATGATGTCAATCAGATTATTGAAAAATTAGAGGCACAGACTTTAGAGAGTCGCAAGCGCTTGGATACCATCCAAGAAGTGGAGCAAGAAAATCTCAAATTCAATCGTGCTCTTCGAAAACTCTATAACGAATTGACTCGGGAGAGAGAAACAGAGCTTAACAAGGCGAGAGAAGAGGCCAAGGAAATTGTGGACATGGCCCTTTCAGAGAGTGATCGGATTCTTCAAGGCCTTCACGCTAAATCTCAGTTGAAACCGCATGAGATCATTGAAGCCAAGGCTCAGTTGAAAAAACTAGCTCCTGAGACTGTCGATCTTTCTAAAAACAAGGTCTTGAAAAAAGCCAAGAAGGCGCGTGCTCCTAAGGTAGGAGATGAGATCCTGGTTATCAGCTATGGCCAACGCGGAAGCCTGGTCAAACAGCTCAAAGATGGCCGCTGGGAGGCGCAAGTCGGCTTGATTAAGATGACCTTGGAAGAAAAAGAATTCAACCTTATCAAGGTTGAAAAAGAAGCGGCTCAACCTAAGAAACGCCAGGTCAATGTTGTCAAACGCTCGAACACCAGTGGCCCCAGAGCGCGTCTGGACCTCCGTGGGAAACGCTACGAAGAGGCCATGCAAGAGCTAGATGGCTTTATCGATCAGGCTCTTCTGAACAACATGGCCCAAGTCGATATTATTCACGGAATTGGGACAGGGGTTATCCGTGAAGGGGTAACCAAATACCTCCGCCGCAACAAGCATGTCAAGAGTTTTGAATATGCCCCACAAAATGCAGGTGGAAGCGGCGCAACCATTGTCACGTTTAAAGGCTAAGTTAAGCCCTAGCTTTTCATTTGCTAGGGTTTAGAATGTAGACAAAATTTTTTAAAGGGTAATAAGTCATGGAACTTCTTCGAAGTTCGCTGACGTCCGTACTCACCTAAGGAAAGTTTCTAAGAAAACTTTTTCTTCAATCAGAATCTAGCTGTTTATCGGCTAGGTCTTTTAATCCTTCGAAAAATGGAACTGATTAAAAAACATTGAGGTTGGGACAAAAGTCCTAGCCTCTCAATTGTCTTTGAATTGTCGAGCAAGACGCAGTGGTTGAGTGCTCAAAGCACTGCTTTGAGGTGACGGATAGAACTTGCGAAGCAAGTATCCTAAGTCTTTGTTCGCTTTTTAAGATTCAAAGATGCCCTATATTGACGGAAATTATGTTTCCTTTATCTGCAACCTTCAACAGTCTCCCAGACTGTTGAAGCTGTGCGGAGGTGGGACGACGAAATCGAATTCTAACGAATGACCGATTTCTGTCCCACTCTCAATCGGATTTTCAGTAGGTCCTGTTTTTTAAAAGTGCTATAATAGAGGCAATGAATAATTTTGGAGGATAGGTATGCGGAAACGTGAAAGTGCAGATTCATGTACAACAATTTTAGTCGGAAAACATGCTAGCTATGATGGTTCAACCATTGTAGCACGGACAGAGGATTCTCAAAATGGTGTCTTTACGCCCAAGAAATATATTGTGGTGAAACCAGAAGATCAACCCCGCCATTACAAATCGGTTTTGTCCACTTTTGAAATTGACTTGCCAGACAATCCGGTTCGCTATACAGCTGTTCCAGATGCCATTCCCAAAGACGGAATCTGGGGAGAAGCTGGGATCAATGTCTATAATGTAGCCATGAGTGAGACCGAGACCATTACGACCAATAGCCGTGTGTTAGGGGCAGATCCTCTTGTAGCGAGTGGGATCGGTGAAGAAGATATGCTGACCTTGGTCTTGCCTTATGTCAAGACAGCCCGTGAAGGGGTCTTGCGTCTTGGAAAGCTCTTGGAAGAGTATGGAACTTATGAATCTAACGGGATTGCAATTTCAGATGTGAATGAAATCTGGTGGTTGGAAACCATCGGAGGTCACCACTGGATGGCGCGCCGTGTCCCAGATGATGCCTATGTGACCAACCCGAACCAACTGGGAAGTGATTATTTTGAATTTGGAAATCCAGACCAATTCCTTTGTGACCCGGATCTTGAACATTTTGTCTCAGAGCACCATTTGATTCTGGATCAAGAAGGCAAAGGGTTTAATCCACGCTATGCCTTTGGTAGCCAAAAAGACAAGGACCGCCACTACAATACACCGCGGGCTTGGGCCATCCAGCGTTTCCTTAATCCTGAAATTGAGCAGGATCCACGGAGCTTTGAGATTCCTTGGTGTCAAAAGCCCTATCGCAAGGTGACGATTGAAGATGTCAAATATGTCTTGAGTAATCACTACCAAGATACCCTCTACGATCCTTATGGACCGGAAGGAGACCAGGTGAGTCAGCGGACTTTTCGAACGATCGGGATCAATCGGACCAGCCAAACAGCGATTCTGCAATTGCGTCCCAATAAACCACAAGAAACGACAGGCATCCAATGGATTTCATACGGCTCCATGCCATACAACACAGCTGTTCCTTTCTTTACCCAAGTGGATACGACACCAGACTACTTTGCCAATACGACGGCTAAAGTAACAACGGATTCCTTCTATTGGGCCAACCGATTGATTGCAGGACTAGCTGACCCTCACTATGCTCATCATGTTGGGGATCTAGATGACTACCAAGAATCGACAATGGCTTGGGGACATGCACGCATCAATAAAGTCGATCGTGCCCTTGCAGCAGGTGAAACCGTTGATTTCGAGGCTGAAAACCAAGCTATGAGTGATCAAATTCAAGAAGCAACAGATCAGCTCTTGGACAAGATTTTACTAGATGCCAGCAACCTTATGACCAATCACTTCTCCTTGAGTGATTAAAAAACGAATCTTTTTCATAAAAAAGTCATTTATTTTCGGAAAATAGTTGACATTTTCATGAAAAAGACATAAAATAAGGGCAATTCAATACGACTGAATGAAGTTTGCAGGAATATCTATAACTGTGAATGGACGGAACTCTGGAGAGACCAGTCATGGCACCGAAGGGGCAAGGTAGATGGAACAGCTACTCAAACTCTCAGGTAAAAGGACAGAGCGAAAATGGGGAAAGCCCCTATTTTAGCAAACCAGAGTACATGTTTGACATGTGCTCTTTCTTTTTCACTTTTCAGTCGATCGGTCGATGAAAAAGGAGATAGAAAATGGATCATGCATTGCAGTTTTTTCAAAATCTAGACAATTTGGTATGGGGAGCTCCGCTGTTGGTGCTTCTGGTGGGGACGGGGATTTACCTGACCCTCCGTTTGGGCCTGCTTCAGATTCGCTATTTGCCCAAGGCTTTTCGGTTGATCTTTACGGAAGATAAAGGGCATGGGGATATTTCAAGCTTTGGAGCTCTTGCAACAGCCCTAGCAGCAACTGTCGGGACAGGAAATATTGTCGGGGTCGCAACTGCTATCCAGACGGGTGGACCAGGTGCCCTCTTTTGGATGTGGATGGCTGCTTTCTTTGGGATGGCCACTAAGTATGCAGAAGGTCTCTTAGCCATTAAATATCGGACCAAGGATGACAAGGGCTATATTTCAGGTGGTCCTATGTATTACATCTTGAATGGGATGGGTGAAAAATGGCGCCCGCTTGCAAGTTTCTTTGCCGTAGCAGGTGTTCTCGTAGCCCTCTTTGGGATTGGGACTATGACCCAGGTCAATTCCATTACAGCTTCTTTAAAAGCCAGTTTTGGTACCGCCCCTGAAGTTGCTAGTGTTGTGATTGCTTTGATTGTTTCTGCCATCATTTTTGGTGGGATTCACTGGATTTCAAAAGTCTCAGAAAAAGTGGTTCCCTTTATGGCTGCAGCCTATATTCTGGTCACCGTGATCATTATTTCCCTTCACGGGGATCAATTGCTTCCTGCTTTAAAAGCTGTCTTTTCAGGAGCCTTTACAGGGACAGCGGCCATGGGAGGATTTGCTGGTGCTACGGTCAAGATGGCCATCCAAAAAGGGGTGGCGCGTGGGGTCTTCTCTAATGAATCAGGTCTTGGATCTGCTCCGATTGCTGCAGCAGCAGCGAAGACCAATGAACCGGTCGAGCAGGGCCTAATCTCAATGACAGGGACCTTTATCGATACGATTATTATTTGTAGTTTGACAGGACTTTCGATCTTAGTATCTGGGGAATGGATGGCAAGTGGCAATTCCAATACGCTGACGCATGATACCTTTACAGGTGTTTTTGGACCGATAGGAGGGATTATCTTGACCCTTTGTCTAGTGCTTTTTGCCACGACCACCATCCTTGGCTGGTCTTATTACGGAGAACGGTGTTTCGAATTCCTCTTTGGCGTCAGACATATTAATCTCTATCGGATCTTCTTTGTATTGATGGTAGGACTTGGAGGCTTTCTCAAGTTGGATCTTGTCTGGGTCATCGCCGATATCGTAAATGGATTGATGGCTCTGCCAAACCTGATCGCCTTACTTGCTCTCTCACCGATTATCATCAAAGAAAGCAAACGCTACTTTAGAAAATAAACTGAGAGTAGGACAGAAATCGGTCATTCGTTAGAATTTGATTTCGTCGTCCCACCTCCGCACAGTTGAGTAGGGCTGTAAAAGCTGATGAAATCAGCCTAGTAGAGCCCACTCAACCACTGCGTCTTGCTCGACAATCCAAAAACAAGAAGAGGCTAGGACTTTTGTCCCAGCATCGTTTTGTAATGTGTCTATTGGTTTAATATCTTTTTTCTTTGGGCCAGCTGCTCATTTCGGCAATGGCGGTGAAGAGGACGTCGGTCGATGAATTGAGGGCTGTTTCACAGGAGTCTTGGAGGACACCGATGACAAATCCGACGCTGACGACTTGCATGGCCAAATCATTGGTAATTCCAAAAAGGCTACATGCAACGGGGATGAGAAGGAGAGATCCACCAGCCACTCCAGATGCTCCGCAGGCTGAGATCGCTGCTACGACACTAAGGACAAGTGCAGTCGCAAAGTCAACATGAATGTGTAAGGTATCCGCAGCAGCTAGTGTTAAGATATTGATGGTGACAGCGGCCCCAGCCATATTTACAGTTGAACCAAGTGGAATAGAGACAGAGTAGGTGTCTGGATTGAGCCCCAATTCTTCACAAAGACGCATGTTCACAGGGATGTTAGCGGCAGAGCTTCGGGTGAAGAAGGCCGTTACTCCGCTGACACGGAGGCATTTAAAGACAAGTGGGTAAGGATTCTTGCGAATCATCACAAAGACGATCAATGGGTTGACAACAAGGGCTACAAAAGCCATGGTCCCAATCAAAATGACGAGAAGGAGACCGTAGTTACTGAGGGCACTGAGACCTTTTCCTGAGATGGTCGTGTAGACCAAACCTAAAATTCCAAAAGGTGCCAGATTAATAATCCATTCTACGATCTTAGAAGTGATATCCGCTAGTGTTTGAAGGAGTTCCTTACTATGGTCGCTCGCCTCTCTCATGGCAATCCCAAAGACAGTCGCCCAAGAAAGGATCCCGATGTAGTTGGCCTGTTGTAGGGCGTTGACAGGGTTGTCGACCACTTTAAGTAAGAGGTTACTGATCACTTCGCCAATTCCATTTGGTCCAGTCCCTTTCGCGGCTTTTGTATTCAGATCAATTGTCACTGGGAAGAGGTAATTCACCATAACGGCGACAAAGGCTGCGGCAAAGGTTCCCAAGAGATAGAGAATGATGACCTTCTTCATATTGGTCTGGGTCCCTTTTTGGTGTTGGGAGAGGGAGTTTGCAACAAGAGCAAAGACCAAGAGGGGAGCAATCGCACGAAGACCTCCAACAAAGAACTCTCCTAAAATACCAATTCCAGATGCTTGAGGGAAAACCAGTGCCAGAATAACCCCGACGACGATCCCAATCGCAATCCGCTTCATGAGGTTGGTTTTATTCCAAGTAGCTAGTAAATGATGAATCATAAATGACCTCCTATGCAAATATTAAGAAATATTATACATTAGACAGCCTGCAAAAGCAATGTGTTTTAGAAAAAATGGCCTAAAATCCGAATATTTGGTATAATCAAAGTATTCAGAAATAGAAAGAGAACGGTATTCATGAGTCAAGTATTTCAACGGTATTTTCAAAACATCGACTGGACAAGAATCGCTGATGAAGTGATTTCTAAGTGTATTTCACTCCTTTTTGTCCTTCTTTTATTTTATATCGCCAAAAAGGTGATTCACAGCCTGGTCAAGAGGATTTTAGCTCCTTCCTTTAGATATGCTGGGCAGGATGAAGCACGCCAAAAAACCATTCTACGGTTGGTGGAGAGCCTCTTAAACTACTGTCTGTATTTCATCTTGATCTACTGGATTTTGTCGATTTTAGGTCTTCCAGTCTCGAGTTTGCTTGCCGGTGCGGGAATCGCTGGGGTCGCTATTGGGATGGGAGCCCAGGGTTTTCTTTCAGATTTGGTCAATGGATTTTTCATTCTTTTGGAAAGGCAGCTAGATGTAGGAGATAATGTTCGCCTGACCAACGGTTCTATCAAAATTGCTGGGATTGTCAGCAGTGTTGGGATTCGGACGACCCAGGTTCGCGATTTTGATGGGACACTCCACTTTGTTCCGAATCGGAATATTACCGTCGTCAGCAATCTTTCGCGCGGGGATATGCGCGTGCTGGTCGATATTCCACTGGATGCCAATACAGATCTTGACAAGATTTACCAAGTCATCACTCAGGTCAATCAAGCAGAGCAGGAAAACCATCCAGAAGTATTGACAGGTCCGACCATTATTGGACCGCAGATCGAAAAAAATGGTCGTTATTCTTTCCGCATTGCTATGACCGCTCAAAATGGTACCCAAACCACTGTCTACCACACTTATTATAAACTCTATCACGATGCTCTTATGGAAGCAGGCATCAATTTGCCAACTGGTAAAAATGGCCTAAACTAAAAGGGAGTGTGACAGAACGAATGTTGTAGAAGATTCGTTTTGTCGCATTCCCTTTTTTTGCTAGTTTTTCTATTTAAAATGACCATACTGATGGGTCAATGTTTTGACTTGGTCCCAGCTTTTGCGCGCTTCTGGTGGTAGGACCAGGATGTGCTGTCCAAGCATGGAGGTGATCTCAAGGTCAAGTGATTTGACCGGGAGGCTGACAGCGATAGTGCTTCTGGCATTGCGTAAATGCTCTAAACAATATTCAATATGGCTACAAGCCATGCTTGTTTGAGATTGGCGACTCGCTGCGATTTCTTGCCGCATTTGAGACAGCAATTTGATCAGTTCCGATTTGGTATGTTCAATGGAATAATATTCGTTTTGAGAGATTAGAAACATAAGCGCACCTCCTTGTGCTATAGTTTAATACTAATCTATTCAAAATGCAAGGGGGTAAAGTAAAAAAATAAAATTTTTTAAAAAAATTCAGGGCTCAAATCTTATCACGAATGATGGTCAAGATTTCCTTCTTTAACAATGGCTTTCCTCGCTTGAGACCGATTGCCCTAACAGAAATCAGTAGCTACAAAAAAACTCCTGAAAGGCAAGATTTCAGGAGTTAGGAAGCTTTTGACCCAAAGGCCGGAAAGAAATTATCTAATAATTATACAAGACCTTGGGCAATCATCGCATCTGCGACATTTTCAAAGGCAGCGATATTGGCACCGGCCAAGTAATCTTTGCCAAGTCCGTATGCTTCTGCAGTTGTTTTTGCTGTGTTGAAGATGTTGGTCATGATGTCTTTCAAACGGCCGTCCACTTCTTCACGTGTCCATGAAAGGCGTTGGCTATTTTGGCTCATTTCAAGAGCAGATACAGCAACACCACCGGCATTAGCAGCTTTGGCAGGTCCGTAAAGGACACCATTTTCTTTGTAAACATGGATAGCTTCCAAGTTACTTGGCATGTTTGCTCCTTCAGAAACAACTTTCACACCTTGGGCTACCAAACGTTTTGCAGCATCGCCATCAATTTCGTTTTGAGTCGCACATGGAAGGGCGATGTCGTAGTTACCAGCGTAAGTCCATACAGAACCTTCATGGTAAGTAGCTGTTGCTTTTTCAGCTGCGTACTCAGTCAAACGAGCACGACGGTTGTTCTTCACATCTGTCAAAAGATCGAAGTCGATTCCGTTTTCGTCAATCACATAACCGTTTGAGTCAGATACTGAGATAACAGTTGCACCAAGCTCAGTTGCTTTTTGAACTGCGTATTGAGCAACGTTACCAGAACCAGAGACAACGACTTTCTTACCAGCAAAGCTGTCGCCATTTGCTTTTAGCATTTCTTCTGTATAGTAGACCAAACCATAACCAGTTGCTTCTGGACGGATCAAGCTACCACCGAAACCAAGAGGTTTACCAGTCAAGACACCAGCGTCGAATTGGCGAAGGCGTTTGTATTGACCATAGAGGTAACCAATTTCACGCCCACCCACACCGATATCACCAGCTGGGACATCAAGAGAAGGTCCGATGTGTTTTTGCAATTCAGTCATGAAGCTTTGGCAGAAACGCATCACTTCAGCGTCTGTTTTTCCTTTAGGATCGAAGTCAGATCCACCTTTACCACCACCGATAGGAAGGCCAGTCAAGACGTTTTTGAAGATTTGTTCGAAACCGAGGAATTTCAAGATCCCTTGGTTAACAGTTGGGTGGAAACGAAGACCACCTTTATATGGACCTACAGCAGAGTTGAATTGAACACGGTATCCACGGTTAACTTGGATCTTTCCTTCACGGTCTACCCAAGGAACACGGAAAGAAATCACGCGTTCGGGCTCAGTGATACGAGCCAAGATATTTTCTTCGATGTATTCAGGATGTTTTTCAAATACAGGTTCCAAGGTACCAAGAAATTCTTCAACAGCTTGAAGGAATTCAGCTTCATGGCCGTTACGAGCTTTTACAGTTTCAAAAGTGCTTTGGATATATTCTTTAGCAGTTGTCATGTTAATTCTCCTTTGTGAATGAAACGAAAACCAGCAACCCCTTGAAGGGAGTGGTTTTGAGACAATTGACAAACAATGTCATGTTTTATTACGTGGATCATTATAACAGACTTTTTTCGGCTTGTAAAGAAAAAAGTTGAATTTTCTGAAAATTTTGTTAGTTTCTTTAGAAGTGCTGGAAAGTCCGAATGTTTAACAGAAATGTTGGCTTTGATTTTCCAGAGTTTCCCAAGGAATGGTATAATGAAAGAAAGAAAATTGATCCTCCCAAACGTCTCTGTTTGGGTCTGGCGTAAAGGAGTACAAGATGGTATCAACAAAGACACAAATTGCTGGTTTTGAATTTGGCAACTGCCTGATGAATGCGGCAGGAGTGGCCTGTATGACAAAGGAAGAGTTGGAGGAAGTGAAGAATTCGGCTGCTGGGACCTTTGTGACCAAGACTGCGACCTTGAAATTCCGTGCTGGAAATCCCGAACCACGCTATCATGATGTACCACTTGGCTCGATCAATTCCATGGGCTTACCCAACCAAGGGTTGGACTATTATTTGGATTACCTATTAGAGTTGCAAGAAACCGATCCGGATCGGACTTTCTTCCTATCTCTTGTCGGCATGTCTCCAGAAGAGACCCATACTATCTTGAAAAAGGTGCAAGACAGCGACTTTAAAGGCTTGACAGAACTGAACCTTTCTTGCCCTAATGTTCCTGGAAAACCTCAGATTGCTTATGACTTTGATACGACCGATCGCATCTTGTCAGAAGTCTTTGACTATTTCACCAAACCGCTTGGTATCAAATTACCCCCTTATTTTGATATCGTTCATTTCGATCAAGCTGCAGCGATTTTTAACAAATACCCGCTCAAGTTTGTCAACTGTGTCAATTCCGTAGGGAATGGTCTCTACATTGAGGATGAAACCGTTGTGATTCGACCAAAAAATGGTTTTGGAGGAATTGGTGGTGAGTATGTCAAACCAACTGCCCTTGCTAACGTCCATGCCTTCTACCAACGCTTAAAACCAGAAATTCAAATTATAGGGACTGGTGGTGTCTTGACCGGTCGTGATGCCTTTGAACATATTCTATGTGGGGCTAGTATGGTGCAAATCGGAACCACGCTTCATAAAGAAGGAGTGGGAGCTTTTGAACGCATCACTGCTGAGCTCAAAGCTATCATGGAAGAAAAAGGCTACCAAAGCTTGGAAGACTTCCGTGGGAAATTGCACTACATTGACTAAATCTTAGCTGTTTTCATGGAGGGGGCAGGCAGAATCCTTGAAAATCTGAGGCTCTTGGATTATGATGGAGCTAATAAATGTCAAGCGTTCCTTGTAGGGAATGCAGGAAGCGAGGAAAAAAGATGGCAGAAATTTATCTAGCAGGCGGCTGTTTTTGGGGCTTGGAGGAGTATTTTTCACGGATCCCTGGTGTAGAACTGACGACAGTGGGCTATGCCAATGGACAAGTAGAAACGACCAATTACCAACTGATCAAGGAAACGGATCATGCAGAGACCGTTCAGGTCGTCTACGATCCAGAGAAGATCACCTTACGAGCTATTCTGCTTTACTATTTCCGTGTGATCGATCCCTTGTCCGTTAACAAACAGGGAAATGATCGAGGTCGCCAATATCGAACCGGTGTCTATTATACAGACGAGGCAGATCGTGAAGAAATCGCCCACCTGTTTGCGGAAGAAGAGAAGCAACTGGGCCGCAAAATCGCGGTTGAGTTGGAACCCTTGCGCCACTATATCTTGGCGGAGGACTACCACCAAGACTACCTCAAGAAGAATCCAGGGGGCTATTGCCATATCGATGTGACAGATGCAGACCAACCTTTGATTGATCCGGCGGCTTATCAGAAACCAGATCAAAAAACCTTAAAGGCGAAACTAACACCTGAGCAGTACCAAGTTACCCAAGAAAGTGCGACAGAGCGTCCTTTCCACAATGCCTATGATCAGACCTTTGAAGAGGGGATCTATGTGGATATTACGACGGGGGAGCCTCTCTTTTTTGCCAAGGATAAGTTTGCGTCTGGCTGTGGCTGGCCAAGTTTTTCCCGTCCCATTGCCAAAGACGTTGTCCACTATTACCAGGATCATAGCCACGGAATGGAGCGGATCGAAGTTCGTTCCCGCTCCGGCAATGCCCATCTCGGCCATGTCTTCACCGATGGTCCAAAAGACCAGGGTGGTCTTCGCTATTGTATCAATTCAGCCTCTCTGCGCTTTATTCCAAAAGAAGAGATGGAACAAGAAGGTTATGGTTATTTGTTAAAGGCTTTGAAATAATAGAAAAAGCATCTTAGAAACTTTCCTTAGGTGAGTATGGACGTCAGCGAACTTCTACGAAGTTCCATGACTAATTATTGAGCCTAAGGTCTCAATAATTCCGAGTGCCTAAAACATCACTGTTTCAGGCACTTTTCTCACAGCGGAAAGTTTCAGTAGATGCTTGCATTAGTATAGAGAATTATGATGTTTTTTGGTGTGACGAAGCTATTGTTTTACCATCCAATGATTTAAGAGGCTGGGACAAAAGTCCTAGCCTCTCAATTGTCTTTGGATTGTCGAGCAAGACGCAGTGGTTGAGTGGGCTCTACTACGCTGATTTCATCAGCTTTTATAGCCCTACTCAACTGTGCGGAGGTGGGACGACGAAATCGAATTCTAACGAATGACCGATTTCTGTCCCACTCTCTTTTTTCTCTTCATAAAAATTGTGATACAATGAAGAGAAAGTAGTTCAATGACAGCTTAATCTGTTAGCGGATCATTGGAAAAACCAAATGCGAAGAAGAGGTAGGAATGTTAGAGAAGTGGGAGAAAGCGAAGCAAACCATCAAAAGAATAGGGAAAGAGCTATCGGCTGCCTTTGATTGGGTTTTTGATCGTCTCTTTTCAAGGATCCAGCTGACCAATGAACAGTTTGTCTATGTACTCTTGACCGTCGTTTTTATGGCTGCAAACGCCGTCCTTTGGGTACAAAAGTTCCAAGGCTTTCCGATCACTGCGACGAAACGACCGGAAGTTGTGTACAAGGCAACAACACCGGCTGATCAGATTCCTCATACAGCTCGGATCATGGCGAATGGAGACCAACTCTACCATGATCTGGTCTATATGAGTGCACAAAAAGAAGATGGAAGCTATGATTTTCATGAAAATTATGAGTATGTTAAACCTTGGCTACAAAAGGCGGATCTGGCCTTGGGCGATTTTGAAGGAACAATCGATCCCAACTATTATTTAGCAGGTTATCCCCTTTTTAATGCACCAAGCGAAGTCGTACAAGCTATCAAGGATGCGGGCTATGATGTCATGGATTTGGGGCACAATCATATCTTGGATTCAGGCCTAGATGGGGTCTATTCGACAGCCAAGGCCTTTGAAGATGCAGGCATCACACCTGTCGGTGTCTACACGCATGAAAAGAGAGGGCAAGCCCCCTTGGTGATCAAGGAAGTGAATGGCATCAAGATTGCTATTCTAGCCTATTCTTACGGCTTTAATGGGATGGAAACGACCCTCACTCCAGAGGAGCAAGCAAATGTCTTGTCTGACCTGGATGAAGAACGGATGAAGGCGGAGATCCAAAAGGCGGAGCAAGAGGCTGATATCACCATTGTCATGCCCCAGATGGGAGTTGAGTACCAGTTGGAGCCGACAGAAGAGCAAAAAGAGCTCTACCATAAGATGATTTCTTGGGGCGCTGATATCGTCTTTGGCGGACATCCCCATGTTGTAGAGCCTGCTGAAGTGGTCAATAAAGATGGCCAAAACAAGCTGATCATTTACTCGATGGGGAATTTCCTCTCCAATCAGCGTCTGGAAACCATGGAGGACGTGGAGACTGCCCAATGGACAGAGCGAGGGGTCTTGATGGATGTGACCATCGAAAAGGTTGGACGCAAGACACGAATTAAGACGGCTACTGCTCATCCAACTTGGGTTAGTCGAACTCCGAAGGGGACCTATTCTCCTGAAGGCTATGACTTGTACAAGTACCAGACCTATATTTTGGAAGATTTTATCAAAGGTGGCAAATACCGCGATAAGCTAGATGAAGAGACCAAGGAGAGAGTGGACACGGCATACCGAGAAATGAAGGAACATGTTCACTTGGACTGGCCTCAGAGTGGAAAGGAATAGAGTATGGAAGGAAATGTGAACTGGATCCCACTTGGGATTCTAGGCATGATCGTGGTGATTTGGGTAACCAACTTTCTGACGACTATCCGCCTCAGGCAAAAGCTGAAAAAAGCTTGGGACGGTGCGACTTTCTTTCGTAAGAAAGACACGGAAGAAAGTTTGATAGACAGTCTGGCTTATCCAGCTAAGGGAAGGACGATCGATAGCCAAGTGGATGATCAGACTTGGCATGATTTGGCTTTGGACGCTGTCTTTGATCAGCTCAATTACACCCAATCGAGCCTTGGGGCAGAAGCTCTCTATCAAAAAATGCGCCTGCTGGAATTCCACCCCCAGGATCAGCTTCATGACTTAGAAGACTTCTTTGAAGAGCATCCCGATTTGCGGCTCAAGGTCCAGGTTATTTTTAACCAACTGGGCAAGAAGAACCACAACATGGCGCGAAGCATTGTCGCAAATCCCGGCAAGCATTATGCAGGTTTGCCCCTCTACATAGCCTTGGCCTGTCTTCCAATCCTCTGTCTCTTTGTCATCCCCTTTGAGCCAGTTGGGGCGATTACCCTCTTGGTGATCAGTGTGGTCTTTAATATCGTCTTTTCAAGTTTGCGCAATTGGTCTAATAAAATCCGTCTGGACAATGTTAGCTACCTGGTCCGCATCTTTGCTTCGGCAGAACGCTTGAGTCACCTAGCCTTGCCACAACAAGAAGAAGTCAAGCAGGCAGTTAAACCCTTTAAGAAAGCACGGAGCCTCGCCAGCATCTTGCAGAGTCCAACGGGGACTTCGGAGATGGAAATTATTCTCCTCTACCTCAACGTCCTCTTTTTGCTTCCACAGATTGCTCAGGTCTACATTTACAATCAGGTGAAAGCCCATCAAAAAGAGGCCCAGGAGCTTTTGGATCTCCTAGGAGAGATGGAGGTAGCGATTAGTCTCCTGCGCCACAAACGGGATCTGGAAGTAGTCTGCCAACCCGTCTTTACGGAAACAGGTGGAATTGAGGGCGAGACGCTCTACCACCCCTTGCTGTCTAATCCGATTGCCAATGATGTGCATTTTCAAAAAAATATGGTCATCAGTGGGGACAATGCGTCTGGGAAATCTACCTATCTGAAAACGGTTGCCATTAATGCTATTCTGGCTCAAGGGCTGGGCTTTGCTTATGGAGAAAGATTGGCCCTCCCTTATGGTCATGTTCTAACGGCTATGGATGTGAGCGACGATATTGAAGTTGGAGATAGCTACTTCATCACCGAAAGTAAAGCTATTTTGCGTATGATTCAGCATTTAAACGAGCCTGGTTTTCACTATTTCTTTATTGACGAGCTCTTTAAGGGGACCAATACCATCGAGCGGATCGGATCAGGCCTTGGAATTGTCCGCTGGTTGGCTGCCCAAAACTGCCTCTACATGATTTCCAGCCATGATATTGAGCTGGTCGCGGCATCTGGTGAGGTCAATGATAATTACCATTTTGACAGTCGCTATGTGGATGGCAAGATCGTCTTTGACTACCAGATCAAGCCAGGATCAGCCGTAACCAAGAATGCGGTCAATACTCTAGAAAGCTTGCATTATCCAGAGGAGATCACGCAAACAGCCAAGGACTTGATTGACCAGTATGAAGAGACGGGGCGCTGGTCTTTGAAAGAAATTGAAAAAGAATGAAAATGTATGAAGGAGTTTGTAAATGGTCGGTTTAGGGACCTTCTATAATGCCCTAGGGGTCTTATTTGGTGGGCTTTTAGGACTGCTCATCGGTCAACGTTTATCAGAAGATTTTCATGAGACCCTTCTGAAAGTGACAGGAGTTGCTGTTTTTGTCTTGGGTATTGCAGGGACCTTGGAAAAGATGCTGGTGGTGCATGGAAGTCATGTGGAAAGTCACGGCAGTATGATGTTGATTCTGAGTCTAGTGCTCGGGACCGTTATCGGGGAGCTCTTGAAGATTGAGGAGGGCTTGGAGCACCTCGGGACCTGGCTGAAGGAAAAGACGGGCAACCAAGGGGATACCAGTTTTGTCGATGCATTTATGACCACGGCCCTGACCATCTGTATCGGGGCTATGGCGGTGGTCGGAGCTGTCCAGGATGGCTTGACAGGCGACACTTCGACCTTGTTGGCCAAGGCGATTCTGGATATGGTTATCGTTCTAGTCTTGACCGTTTCAAAAGGAAAGGGTGCGATCTTTGCGGTGGTCCCACTCGTGATCCTTCAGGGCTTGATCACGCTTTTGGCCCATTTGATCACACCGATCATGACACCACAAGCCCTTTCGAATCTGTCACTGGTCGGCTCCAGCCTCATTCTCTGTGTCGGGATCAACCTCATCTGGGGCAAACGAATCAAGGTTGCCAATCTCCTTCCAGCAGTACTGATTGCCATGATTTGGGCCTTTGTTGGTTAAAAAAATAGCAGCTAACCGGTAAGGGTCGGTTAGCTTTTTTAATTGTCCTCGTAGCCTTATGAGAAAAATGGAAGAACTCGAAAAAGGAGAGGATTGACTTTAAATGTGATAAAATTAAAGAAAGGATTGAAATTTGACGTTTATCTAAGATAAAGGGGAAATGGGATATGATCAAGCTAATTGCAATAGCTATCTGAAGTGCAACAAACATTGGATTTTGAAAGAAGAATAATGACGATAAAAATGATGAGTTAAGAAGAATTTTAGATTTAATCTGGAATTCTTTTTTTGTTAACATACGTTGCATTAAAAAAATAGTTTTCGATGTGATGATTTGTTAACATTAATTCAAATGCTTTTTGGTAAAATTGTAACAGAAATTTAATAAGTAAGTTGAAAAGAGAGTAACAAATGTGAACCTGTTAGAAGAAATACGAAACTATTGGAATCATCGCTACACAGGATATTCTAAAGTGAATAGAAAAGAATTAGAGGGAACTCAAAGAGAAAAATGGAAAGAACAATTGAAACGATTGTTACCAGCTAATCGAAATCTAAAAGCGTTAGATATAGGAACAGGGCCTGGTTTTTTTACAATTATTTTAGAAGAATTAGGTTATACAACTATAACTGGTATTGATGTTTCCAATAAAATGCTAGAAATTGCCAAAGAGAATATTCAAACATACGGCAAAGACAATTCAAGTATCCAACTCATGAAAATGGATGCCCAAAATTTAGATTTTAAACCAGAAAGTTTTGATATCATTGTGAGTCGAAATTTAACTTGGAATTTAGAAAATCCACAACAAGCTTATTCGGAATGGTTAAAAGTCTTGAAACCCAATGGAACGTTATTAGTTTTTGATGCAAATTGGTATGCGTTTCTTCAAAATGAAGCATTAGAAAAAGAATTTGAAAAAAAACGCAAAAAAGCTATTGAAGAGAAGTTAGAAGATTATTGGCAAGGCGAAGATATTGATGAGGAAAAAATGGATTGGATTGTTCAGCAATTACCTTTGACGTATCAACAAAGACCGCAATGGGATATAGAATATTTTTCTTCACTGGAAGGGATCTTCGTAGAGACGGAAGAAAATTTTGGCGATTTAGTGTGGGATTATGAAGAACAATTAAATTATGGAGCAACACCAATGTTTTGTATCAAAATCGTAAAGGGGGACGCGTGATGACAAATCATCAGAATATACAGGAACGGGTAGAAAATTATTGGACAAAGCGAAGCTCCACTTTCCTTGAACAACGAACAAGAGAATTTCATAGTCCATTAAAAGATAGATGGATTACAGAATTTGAAAACTATTTACCACAAAAGAAACGGTTAAAAATTTTAGATATTGGTTGTGGAACAGGATTCTTTACAGGAATTTTCAGTCAAATGGGACATGAAGTAATAGGAATCGATTTAACAAAGGAAATGATTCATTTAGCTACTGTTTTTGCTGAACAAGAAAAGTTTGATGCGCAATTCTTCGTCATGGATGCTCAAAATCTAGCATTTGCTGATGCAAGCTTTGATATCGTGATTGCAAGAAATGTCACTTGGACATTGCCGGATGTTCCGAGAGCTTATCGTGAATGGCTTCGAGTTTTAAAAAAGGGTGGAAACCTCATTAATATTGATGGAAATTACGGTGCTTCGAGTATGACGGATACGAGTCATTTACCGCAGCATCATGCTCATTACCAATTAAGTCAAGAAACTTTAACAGAATGCGAAATGATTCAAAGAAGTTTAGTGATTTCAAGTGAAGTACGGCCTCAATGGGATGTACAATATTTATTAAGTCAAGAAGTTGACTTTCTGCAAATTGATCGATCTATTAGCCAAAGGATTTATCTTGAAAAAGATGAATTTTATAATCCAACACCTTTATTCTTGCTTTGTGCTAAAAAGTAAGGAGTTGCAGTGGATGTTTAATGTATTGAAAAAAATTTTAACGATATTTGTATTATTTATCGGCATATCATTTGTTGTGTTTTTACTGATTCATATGGCACCTAGTGATCCTGCTTCTGTCAAAATGTCTGTTGGAACAGGTCGTGTCTCTACAGATGCTCTTGCACGGATGCGTGAGGAAATGGGGCTGAATCAACCTTTACTTGTACAATATGGAAATTGGCTCCTTAAATTTCTTCAAGGTGATTTTGGAAAGAGTTTAATATCAGATATTCCAACTAAGAATTTAATGATTCCAGCAGTTATGAATACGGTTCAATTGGCAGTGATAACATTAATGGTTTCACTAGGAATTTCCATCCCCTTGTCTATATTTTTTGTACGATGCCAAAATCGGATTGTAAAGGTACTCTTTCAATTGATTCTATTTTTCAACATGTCATTACCGTCTTTCGTGATTGGTTATTTCTTAATGTATGTATTTAGCGTTCAATTAAGATGGGTTCCTTTACTAGCTAAACAAGGGGGGAGTGGTTTAATATTACCGGTTATAACGCTTGTTATTCCAATGAGTGCAAAATTTATTCAACAATTTTCAGCCTTATTAGAACAAGAATTACAACAGGAATATGTCAAAGTGCTTTATTACCGTGGAATAGATGAGTCAAAAATATTTCGACGACATTTATTGAAAAATATCTTTCCTACGATGGTAACCATTATCTTATTATCGTTTGCTTCTTTAATGGCGGGTGTCGTTGTAGTAGAAACCATTTTTTATTGGCCAGGAATTGGGAAGTTATTAATGGATAGTATTAGTTCAAGAGACTATCCACTCGTACAAATGATTGTAGTTTCGATTAGCTTTTTATACTTAGTGCTTACTCAAATTTCTGATGGAATACAAAATAGGACAGATACCCGTATTAAAGGCGGTGAGTTGTCATGACAAATAAGAGAAAATGGCAAATTGCAATTATTGTTTTAGTATTTGCATTACTACTTTGGAGCACATTGTTTTTAAACTACGAAACGATGAATGCCAAAGATGTGTTAAGTCCACCAAGTTCTAGTCATTGGTTTGGTACGGATGATTTTGGTCGAGATATTTTTATTCGAGTGATTGTAGGAGCTAGATATTCGATTGGAGCTTCTCTCTTCATTGTTGGTTTATCTTATTTAGGAGGCATTCTTTTAGGGGGACTAGCAGGGATATTTGGTGGGAGGATTGATACAATCGTAACGAGTATTATTGATATTTTGTTGGCCATTCCTAGTTTACTCGTAGCTATTACGGTAGCTGGAGTATTAGGTGGAGGGTTAAGAAATGGGATCATTGCTCTTGTCATCAGTTATTTACCTTATTATGCCAAATTAACAAGAGGAGAAATTCGTAAAATTAAAGTTCGAGAATATGTCACAGTGATGTATATGCAAGGAGCTCCATTATGGTATCGGATGATGACGATTGTAAAAAATATTCAACGACCATTAGTGACCTATATGATCGTCAATATTTCAAGTACGATCTTAAGTTTAGCAACACTATCTTTTTTAGGAATAGGAGTGAAAGTTCCTCAACCAGAATGGGGAGCGATGTTAAATGAGGGAAGATTATCATTTGAACAAGCGCCATGGTTAATGATTGCTCCAGGACTTGCGATTACGATAACGATTATTATGTTTAACGGGATTCATAATTGGATTCAACAGACGAAGGAGTGAAATTTATGAAATTAAAAAATTTGTTATGCATCATTGCAGCAGCAGTATTAGTTGGATGCGCACCTGTACATCCAACATCTCAACAACAAAAAGGTAGCCAAAATTCAATTTTGAAAATTGGGGATCCTCAATTTACAGCAGGGATTGATCCAGCAAAAGATTGGGAAGGCTGGTTTACTATTCGTTTTGGGATTGGCGAAACCTTATTTCGTTTAACAAATGACTTTCATGTAGAACCTTGGTTAGCATCCTCTTATAAGAAGATTGATGATCAAACATGGGAAATTCATTTAAAAGAAAATGTAAAATTTTCAAATGGAAATCCTGTTAATAGTGATGCAGTCATTGCTAGCCTGAAAAGAGTAGGAGAAAATCATAAGGAAGGTGAAATTTTTAAAACAGCTACTTATACAGCGAATAATTCAAAAACTTTTACAGTTCATACTGAAAAACCAAGTCCTCAATTTATTCATGAATTAGTGGATTCAAAAACGGCGATTGTAGATGCAACAAGTAAGGATAAAATTGTAGGAACAGGCCCTTATGAGGTGAAAGAATTTAAACCAAATGATTCCATTTCATTAACGGCTTCGACTCATTATTGGGGTGGCAATGCTTCCATTAAGGAAGTTCATTATCAATTAATTCCGGATCAAAAAACATTGGAATTAGCGATTAAATCAAAAGAAGTAGATGGTGGAGTCGATTTAAGTGATGATGTAGCAGATTCATTAAAGAAAGATTCTTCCGTTCAAGTGTATAATCAACCAAGTACAAGAACCTATCATTTAGAGTTGAATAAAGCAAAATTACAAGATAAAAAAGTTCGTCAAGCTATTTTATATGCGATTAATAAAAAAGAATTGACACAAGATTACTTAAAAGGTCATGTAACTCCTGCAGATGGTGCCTTTTTAGATTCAAGTATATATTCAAGTGGTAAATTTACTAATAAACAATACCAACCAGAAATGGCGAAAAAATTGTTAGAAGAAGCCGGCTATAAAACAAAAAATGCAGATGGTATTTTAGTGAATGCACAAAATAAACCATTACAAATTGTTCTAAAAACCTATAAGAGATTAGCCAATGAAAAAATTGCTACAGCTTTGCAACAACAATTGAAAAAAGTAGGGATTGATTTGAAAATTGATATTCAAGAAACTGTTGATGGATTTAATCAAATGGATTATGACATTGCATTAGCTTCTTCATTAACATTGGCAACGGGAGATCCGTATTACTTCCTAAATGCAGCTTTATCTAGTGATGGGGCATTGAATTATGTGAAAAATTCAGACCAATGGTTAGATGAAAAAATTTCTGCCTTAGCTCATGAAGAAGATGCGGATAAAGTACGTAGTGAAGTAGCAGAAATCCAAGACTATGCGAAAGACGAAGCAGTTGTTTATTACATTGGATTTGTCAACTTACATGCAGCAATGAACAATTCTATTCATCATTTTGAACTATCTCCGTCTGATATCCATCAAGTTACGAATAAATTGGTAAAAGACTAATGGGAAAGACAATTTTTGAAGTCAAACAATTAAATGCCTCATACGGACAGGAAATAATCCTCAAAAATTTAGACTTTTCAATTAAAGAAGGAGAAGTCATCGGGATTATTGGCGAGTCTGGTATTGGGAAATCGACTTTTTTAGAATGTTTACTCGGTAATATTCATCAAAAGGTCATGATGAATGCGAGTGAAATGAAGTTTTTAGAAGAAAACTGGTTGACCTTATCTAGTAAAAAGAGAAGAGACTATTTACGACAAGATATTGGCATTATTTTTCAAAATGGACAACATAGCTTAGATCCCGTATTTACAATTGGACAACAGTTGGAAGAATTAATGGTACAACCAAATCATCAAACAATGATAGAAGCTCTAAAACTGGTTCAATTAGAAGAAAAAGTATTGCAATTATATCCTCATGAATTATCTGGAGGAATGTTGCAAAGAGTGATGATTGTGATGGCTTTTATTAATCGGCCTAAATTAATCATTGCGGATGAGCCCTTTAGTGCTTTAGATTCTCAATTGCAAATAGAGATGATACAATTAATGGTTCATTTTACCGAGCAATATCATACCGCAACCATTATGGTGACACATCAACGAGACTTAGCGTATAAATTTTGTGCGAAAGTATTGACTTTAGAAGAGGGTCATTTTGTGGAAAAAAAGGAAGTACCACAAGAAAAATTTTCCTTTGTAAGAGACCATAGTGAGCAAAAAGAAGTATTCTTTCAATTGAAAAACGTATCAAACCATTATCAAAGTGGAGATACGATTCTTCAAAATCTTACAGTTGAAATTCCAAAATCAAAAGTAACAGGAATTATGGGCCGTTCAGGAGTCGGGAAAACCACTCTTGCAAGAATTTTATCTGGCTTTCTTCCATATGAAGGCCATATTCTGATTGAAGGAAAAGAATTAAGAGAAGTATTGGCTCAAGAAAAACAAAGCTATTATCGAAGAGTTCAATATTTATTCCAAAATAGTTTATTATCTTTTAATCCGAATCAAACGATATTGAAAAGCTTAGAAGAACCATTAAGATTTATTCGAAAAATAAAAAATCGTTCAGAACGGATTCGAATGATACAGGAATTATTTACGAACCTAGAGTTAGAATTCGATTGGTTAGAAAAATATCCTCATCAATTATCCGGAGGGCAATGTCAACGGTGTGCCATTGCAAGGGCAATATTGGCAGAACCAGATTGTTTGATTTGTGATGAAATAACGAGTTCGCTAGATGATGCGAATCAGGAAAAAGTGATACAAGTTTTGCAAAAGGTTCAAGAAAAAACCAATATGACGATAGTATTTATTAGTCACAATCAGTCGTTAATTGAGGCGATTTGTTCAACTGTCATTGTTTTAAAAGAAGGTCAATTGATGGAGACCTTCATTTGAAGAATTAGCAGTGAATAATCCTGTACTGGTTTGTGTTGCCAAAAACGATTCCTATTTTAGTAAGCTCCACTGTCAAAATGGAGCTTCCTTCTGAGCTAATCGGTCAGGATCGGTTAGCTTTTTTGCTTGCCCATGTAGTCTTGTTAGAAAAATGAAGTTACTCCGAAAAAGAGGGACATTTTCTTTTTGCAAATATGGGAATTCATTTATGGAAACCCTGATTTTTGGTATGATAGTCGTAATTTCGAATAGGGAGGTTGGAGTCTCCATGAGTGATTTGAATCAGACAGTTGAATTTATTAAAGAAATCGAGAAATTAAAGTCGGTAACAAGGTTTAATAGAACCCTTGATGGACGGTTTGAAAATAGTGCCGAGCATTCCTAGCAGGGTGCCATAGCTGCGATGGTTCTTCAAGATTATTATCCTGAAAAATTGAATATGGAAAAAGTGATTTCTATGTTACTGATTCATGATTTAGGTGAGATTTATGCCGGAGATACTTGGGTCTTTGATGATGAAAAAAAGCGTCACTCTCATGATAGAGAGCTAGCATCTATAGAAAAAACAATGGGCCTCCTTCCAGAAGCAACCTATTTGAATATGAAAAATTTGTGGTTGGAGTTTGAAAAAGGGCAGAGTCCTGAGGCAAGATATGCAAGAGTGATTGACGCATTGGTACCACTGATCAATCACTTGGAAGTGTCAGAAGTAAATTATAATCCTGATCACATTCGTTCAGAGATGGTATTAGAAAAGAAAAAATTTATAAAAAGTGAGTCCAAAGAGTTGTGGAAACTGACGGAAGACTTGATTCAGGAAAGTGTAGAAAAGGGATTATATTCATGATATCCCTTGGTCTTTAGTAGCAACTTTCAGACTAAAAGTAAACCACCTGTTTTCACGGGTGGTTTTGACTTGCTTGATCTGTGGTATAATGGGAACAGATAGTTTGCACCCTATGAAAGGGAAAAGGTTAGATTGTATGATTAAGTTGATTGCAACAGATATGGATGGAACCTTATTAGATGAACGAGGAGAGGTGGACCTTCCGCGTCTGGAAAGGCTTTTGGACCGCTTGGATCAAAAAGGGATTCGCTTTGTCATTGCGACGGGAAATGAAATCCATCGCATGCGCCAGCTTTTAGGCCCCTTGGTCAAGCGGGTGACCTTGGTCGTTGCCAACGGAGCTCGGATTTTTGAGAATGACCAGATGGTTTTAGGAAAATTCTGGGATCGAGGACTGGTGGAGGCGGTTCTTGCTTATTTTAAGGGCCGGGAAATTTCAGATCAGTTGGTCGTATCAGCTGTCAATGGGGGCTTTGCCAAGGAAGGAACGGTCTTTACAGAAGTTGAAAAATTCATGCGGCCGGAAGTGATTGAAGCCTTGTACAAGCGAATGAAGTTTGTTCCGGAATTGACAGCCGATTTGTTTGACCAGGTGCTTAAAATGAGCTTGGTGGTTGGCTTGGATCGTCTTGATCAAGTGAGTCAGGAAGTCCAACAGGCTTTTGGAGATCAGCTCATGGCGGTTTCGAGTGGTTTCGGCAGCATGGATCTCTTACAAGCAGGCATTCACAAGGCTTGGGGACTGGCTCAATTAATGGAGAAATGGCAGCTTGATGCTAGTCAGGTTATGGCCTTTGGGGATAGCGGAAACGACATCGAAATGCTTGAAATGGCTGGTCACTCCTATGCTGTGGCCAATGCAGAAGAAGCTGTCAAGGGTGTTGCCAAACACCTAGCACCGAGCCATCAAGAAGGCGGTGTCTATCAGGTGATTGAAGAGTATCTGGGATTGACGCCCTGGGAACAAGTGAAAGGAAAGAACTAGATGCTTCCACAACTCACAAAAGAGCAAGAGAATATTTTAATGACTTACCGAAAGCTCAATCAAGCTCCTTTGAAGGAGCCAGGCTTGATTTTCCTCGGAGACTCTATTGTAGAGTATTTCCCTATCCATGAACTACTCCAAAGTCCGAAATACATGGTCAATCGTGGGGTGCGTGGCTATCGGACAGAACTCCTTCGAACGCATCTAGACGCCCATGTCTTTGGAACGGATTTGGAGCAGATCTTTCTCTTGATTGGGACCAATGATATTGGAAAAGAAATCCCTCAAAAGGAAACCTTGGACAATGTAGAAGCGGTCTTACAAGCGATCATGCGGGATTTTCCATTGACGAAAATCAACCTGATCTCGGTTCTACCAGTCAGTCAAGAAGAGCGCTACAAGCAAAAGGTCTATGTCCGGTCCAATGAAAAAATTCAGGCCCTCAATCAGGCCTACAGAGAATTGGCCCAAGCCTACCATCAGGTCAGCTATGTCGATGTGTATTCGTCTTTATTGGATGAAGTGGGGCAGTTAGCAGAAGCCTATACGACAGATGGCCTCCACTTAAGTGTGGCCGGTTACCGCATCCTAGCTCAAGCTTTGCAGGAGATAGTATAGAGACAAAAATAGGGAGTGAAAAAAGCCCAACCAGACAAATCTTCAAAGGAAGATTTTTTTTTTTTAAAACTTTTTGTTGACAAATGTAAATCTTAGGTGTAAAATAGCATCATAAGATTTACAAATGTAGATTTAGAAAGGAGAGGTCATGCAAATTTCCAATGCGGAATGGCGCATCATGAAGATTATCTGGATGGAAGGCAAGCAGACCAGCACGGATTTGATCGCCGTCTTGTCCGAGCGCTTTGACTGGTCGAAGTCGACCATCAAGACCCTCTTGACGCGCTTGGTTGAAAAGGGCTGTCTGACCAGAGAAAAATCTGGCAAAGCCTTTGTCTACTCGGCTTTGTTGAAACAGGACCAGAGTTTAGACTTGGTGGTTGAGGAGGTGAAAGACAAGGTTTGCTCAAAAAGAATTGTCCAGGTGCTTGAAAACTTGATTCAGGCGAGTGACTTTACGCTTGCAGATCTTAATCAGCTGCAGCAGGTCCTGGAAGAAAAGAAAGCAGAGGCTGTCGAAACAGTCCCTTGCAATTGTATGTAATAGAAAGAAGGAATTTCAATGTTTGGATTGTTAATTAGTATTGTTTGTTTACTTGGGGTTGCTTTTATTGCTTGGTGGTTCTTTGCAGAGCATGAAAAGGTAAGCGGCCAAGCTCGTCAGAAATCAGGTTATCAAGAAATTGAAGTCGAAGTCATGGGGGGCTATTCGCCTGAAACCATTGTCCTGAAAAAGAATGTTCCTGCCCGGATCATCTTTCATCGCAAGGATCCATCTTCATGTCTGGCTCAAGTGATCTTTCCAGATTTTGGCGTTCATGAAGATTTGCCTTTAGGTGAAAAACATGTCATTGAAATTACGCCAGAAAAAGCAGGCGAATATGGGTTTTCATGTGGAATGAACATGATGCATGGTCAAATGATTGTGGAATAAAGGAGTAGGTATGGTAGAAAAACAAAAAGCAGTTGTGGAAAACGGAGTGCAAAAGATCCGTATTACAGCAGAAAAGGGCTATAGTCCCAAAGAATTTCAACTTCAAAAAGGGATCCCTGCTGAAATCACCTTCCATCGGGTCAATCCTTCCGGCTGTTACAAGGAAATTTTGTTTGAAGATCAGGGGATTTTAGAGCCTTTGGAAGTCGGTGTGGATAAGGTGATATCCTTTACCCCGACAGAAACAGGGGACTTTGAGTTTTCTTGTGGAATGAAGATGCAAAAGGGTTCCTACACAGTTGTGGAAAAACGCCGTCGTGTCTTAAGTTTACGGGATCGCTTTTGGATTACTAGTATCTTTACCCTTCCTTTATTGATCTTGATGATCGGGATGTGGGCAGGACTTGTATCCCATCCAGTCAATCGCTGGGGAAACTTTATAGCGACAACGCCGATCATGTTGGTAGCAGGAGTACCTTTTATCAAGAGTGCCTGGGCCTCATTTAAGAAGCACCATTCCAATATGGATACCTTGGTAGCTCTTGGAACCCTGGTAGCCTATGTCTATAGTGTATTTGCACTTTTTACTGGTCAGCCAGTATACTTTGAGGCTGCGGGTTTTATCATCTTCTTTATCCTATTAGGGCAAATCTTTGAAGAACGGATGCGTAACAATGCCTCCGAGGCTGTGGAAAAGTTGTTGGATTTGCAGGCAAAAACGGCTCAAGTTCTCCGTGATGGGAACTATGTCGAGGTGGCGGCAGAAGATATCCAAATTGATGACTTGATTCGTGTCCGTCCTGGGGAAAAGATTGCGGTTGATGGGACGATTGTAGAAGGAAGTACGACCATTGATGAGTCGATGGTGACAGGTGAAAGCTTGCCTGTGGAAAAATCAGTTGGTGATGCAGTTATCGGCTCCACTATCAACAGCAATGGGACCATTCTCTTTAAGGCTGAAAAAGTCGGTAGTGAGACCCTCTTATCTCAAATTGTGGACTTTGTCAAAATGGCCCAATCCAGTCGTGCTCCTATTCAAGATTTGACGGATAAGATTTCAGGTATCTTTGTTCCAGTGGTGACGATTTTGGCCATTGCGACTTTCTGGGTTTGGTCCGTGCTTCTGGGCGCGTCGCTTCAAGAGGCCATGCTCTATGCAGTATCTGTCCTCATTATTGCCTGTCCTTGTGCCCTTGGTTTAGCAACCCCAACAGCCCTGATGGTCGGAACCGGCCGTAGTGCCAAGATGGGGGTTCTGATTAAAAATGGAACAGTTCTTCAAGAAGTGCAAAAGATTCAAACCGTTGTGTTTGATAAGACAGGGACTATTACCATTGGCCAACCACTTGTAACCGATGTTGTAGGAGATGAAGCGCGTGTCTTGACACTGGCTGCTAGTCTTGAAACTTTTTCAGAACATCCACTAGCCCAAGCGGTGTTATCCCAAGCAGAAGAAAAAGGTTTGGTGTTATCCCCTGTGGAAAACTTCCAAGCGATTGAAGGAAAAGGGGTCCAAGGTCAGATCGACCAGCAGTTGGTGACCTTGGGAAATGGCAAACTTCATGACGGGACAGCGATGGATCCGGAGCTTGAAAAACGGATGGTAGAGTTGCAAGAGCAGGCCAAAACAGTGATCAGTTTGTCTGTGGATGGGCAAGTGATTGGGTTGATTGCCATTCAAGATGCTCCAAAGGCCAGCTCAAAAGAAGCGATCAAAAAGCTCAAAGAACGGGGCTTGAAAACGGTCATGTTAACGGGGGATAATGAACGGGTGGCCCAAGCTATTGCTAAGCAAGTGGGAATTGACACCGTCATTGCTGATGTCCTTCCTCAAGAAAAAGCTAGCGCCATCCAAAAACTGCAAGAAGCTAGCAAGGTCGCCTTTGTTGGAGATGGGATCAATGATGCTCCTGCTCTTTCGATCGCAGATGTGGGGATCGCTATGGGATCTGGAACGGATATTGCGATCGAGTCCGGTGGCATCGTGCTCACGCAAAATGATTTGCTTGGCGTTGTGCGCGCCTTTGACATGAGTCAAAAGACCTTCCGCAGGATCTTACTCAATCTCTTCTGGGCCTCTATCTACAATATTCTTGGGCTTCCAATTGCTGCCGGAGTCTTTGTAGGACTGGGATTGACCCTCAATCCAGAACTAGCAGGTCTTGCCATGGCCCTTAGTTCTTTGTCTGTTTTGACTAGCTCTCTGCTTCTCAATGTTGCGAAAATTGATTAGACTCAACAAAAAAAGTGGTACAGAATTCATTTAAGATTCTGTACCACTTTTTTTATCTTTTCTTACAGCCACAAGAGAAAACGGAAGCATATATTTTATAATAAAATATCCTATTATAAGATAGTTTGTGAAAATTTATCAAATTCAGCATCTGTTATGTAATAGGGATTGAGCATCTCTGAGCAGATCCTTATACATGTGAATCTCTTTGTGTTAAATTAGTACTGTAATCGTTTTGTAAATCGTTTTCATGAGAATAGTCAGAATAAATTCATTTTCAAGACGAGCTTTGATCGCAAAGATGAAGTAGAAGCGCTGTGCTTCATTTTTCAGGATCAAATTAGAAATAAAGGAGAGTTAGAATGACTCAAGGGAAAATTACTGCATCTGCAGCAATGTTGAACGTATTGAAAACATGGGGCGTAGACACGATCTACGGAATCCCATCAGGAACACTTAGCTCATTGATGGACGCTTTGGCTGAAGACAAAGATATCCGTTTCTTGCAAGTTCGCCATGAAGAAACTGGTGCACTTGCAGCGGTTATGCAAGCTAAATTTGGCGGCTCTATCGGGGTTGCAGTTGGTTCAGGTGGACCTGGTGCGACTCACTTGATCAATGGTGTTTACGATGCAGCTATGGATAACACTCCATTTCTTGCTATTCTTGGATCACGTCCAGTGAATGAATTGAACTTGGATGCCTTCCAAGAGCTTAACCAAAACCCAATGTACAATGGTATCGCAGTCTACAACAAACGTGTAGCTTACGCAGAACAATTACCAAAAGTAATCGACGAAGCTTGCCGTGCTGCCGTTTCTAAAAAAGGTCCAGCCGTTGTTGAAATTCCAGTAAACTTTGGTTTCCAAGAAATCGACGAAAACTCATACTACGGTTCAGGTTCATACGAACGTTCATTCATCGCTCCTGCTTTGAACGAAACTGAAATTGACAAAGCTGTTGAAATCTTGAACAATGCGGAACGTCCAGTTATCTACGCTGGTTACGGTGGTGTGAAAGCTGGTGAAGTGATTACTGAATTGTCACGTAAAATCAAAGCACCAATCATCACAACTGGTAAAAACTTCGAAGCTTTCGAATGGAACTACGAAGGTTTGACAGGTTCTGCTTACCGTGTTGGTTGGAAACCAGCCAACGAAGTGGTCTTTGAAGCAGACACAGTTCTCTTCCTAGGTTCAAACTTCCCATTTGCTGAAGTATACGAAGCCTTCAAAAACACTGAAAAATTCATCCAAGTCGATATCGACCCTTACAAACTTGGTAAACGTCACGCCCTTGACGCTTCAATCCTTGGTGACGCAGGTCAAGCAGCCAAAGCGATCCTTGACAAAGTGAACCCAGTTGAGTCTACTCCATGGTGGCGTGCAAACGTGAAGAATAACCAAAACTGGCGTGATTACATGAACAAACTCGAAGGTAAAACTGAGGGTGAATTGCAATTGTATCAAGTTTACAATGCAATCAACAAACATGCTGATCAAGACGCTATCTACTCAATCGACGTAGGTGACACTACTCAAACATCTACTCGTCACCTTCACATGACACCTAAGAACATGTGGCGTACATCTCCACTCTTTGCGACAATGGGTATTGCCCTTCCTGGTGGTATTGCTGCTAAGAAAGACAATCCAGATCGCCAAGTATGGAACATCATGGGTGACGGTGCATTCAACATGTGCTACCCAGACGTGATCACAAACGTTCAATACAACCTTCCAGTTATCAACGTTGTCTTCTCAAATGGTAAATATGCCTTCATCAAGGACAAATACGAAGACACAAACAAACACTTGTTTGGTTGTGACTTCACTAATGCTGACTATGCGAAAATCGCTGAAGCGCAAGGTGCTGTAGGATTTACAGTTGACCGTATCGAAGATATCGATGCTGTTGTTGCAGAAGCTGTGAAACTCAACAAAGAAGGTAAGACAGTTGTGATCGATGCCCGCATCACACAACACCGTCCACTTCCAGTAGAAGTACTTGAGTTGGATCCAAAACAACACTCAGAAGAAGCAATCAAAGCCTTCAAGGAAAAATACGAAGCTGAAGAACTCGTACCATTCCGCCTTTTCTTGGAAGAAGAAGGTTTGCAATCACGCGCAATCAAATAATTCCTCTCGTGGAAAACCAAAGATAAATTTGTAGACTTCTTTATTAGGTTACTGCCGACGATTTCATCATTGAAACCTTAATTTTCAATGATGGAATCTAGTGCGGAGCCTAGAAAAAGTCCCAAAGGATTTTTCGTAGTTTGATGAGCAAGGATTTGCCATCAAACTTGGTTCCGCCTTGTTTATTCTTTGATTTTCTTAGAGAGAAACATAAAAGATCGGAGCAATCCGGTCTTTTTCTGGAGGATAGTAAATGAATTTAAATCAATTAGATATTATCGTGTCAGATGTTCCCCAAGTCTGTGCTGAATTAGAGAGTATCTTGGATAAAAAGGCGGACTATGTTGATAACAGTTTTGCTCAGTTCACGATTGGCAGTCACTGCCTCATGTTTTCAGAGAATCATTTGATACCTTTGGAAAATTTTCAGTCAGGAATCATTCTACACATTGAAGTTGAAGATTTGGAACAGAATCAAAAGCGTTTGAAAGAATTAGGGATTGAAATTTTAAATGGCCCAGCTGTAACCGATTGGGGAACCGAAAGTCTGCTAGTTGAAGGGCCTGCCGGTCTAGTCATTGATTTTTATCGTATGAAATAGGACGCTAGTCATTTGAAGTTAACCATAATTATTCTTAAAACAGAATATGAGAATATGAACTATTGAAAGATCGGAGTAATCCGGTCTTTTTTGTGTTGCGCATGTATAGGAGTTTTCTTAGAATAGTATCAGTTTTTCCTAGGATCTTGTAAGACTTTCGGGTTAAAGAGGGATATAATAGACCTATCAAATCAAGTGAGGTAGAGAAATGACCGACAAACTTCAATTTCCAGATGGTTTCCTTTGGGGTGGAGCAACGGCTGCCAACCAATGTGAAGGAGCTTATAATGAAGATGGCCGTGGCTTGGCCAATGTGGATGTGGTTCCAATTGGTCCAGATCGTTTCCCGATTATTACAGGGAAGAAAAAGATGTTCGACTTTGAAGAGGGCTATTTTTACCCGGCTAAAGATGGCATTGATATGTACCATCGCTACAAGGAAGACATTGCCCTTTTTGGAGAAATGGGCTTTAAAACCTATCGTTTGTCCATTGCCTGGTCTCGGATCTTCCCGAAAGGGGATGAGCTTGAGCCAAACGAAGCAGGTCTTCAGTTCTATGAAGACCTCTTTAAGGAATGTCACAAGCATGGCATTGAGCCCTTGGTGACTATTACCCACTTTGACTGTCCCATGCATTTGATCGCCGAGTATGGAGGTTGGCGTAGTCGTAAGATGTTAGAATACTACGAACGTCTCTGCCGAACGCTCTTCACTCGTTACAAAGGCTTGGTCAACTACTGGCTGACCTTTAATGAGATCAATATGATCCTCCACGCACCTTTTATGGGAGCGGGTCTCTGCTTTGAAGAAGGGGAGAATGAGGAGCAAGTCAAATACCAGGCGGCTCACCATGAGTTGGTCGCTTCAGCCATTGCCACTAAGCTGGCCCATGAGATTGATCCGAACAACAAGGTCGGCTGTATGCTGGCAGCAGGGCAAAACTATCCCCATACCTGTGCTCCGCGAGATGTCTGGGCTGGTCTAGAAGAAGACCGCAAGAACTATTTCTTCATCGATGTGCAGGCGCGTGGGGAATACCCTAACTATGCTAAGAAAGAGTGGGAGCGTCAGGGAATCACGGTTGAGATGACCGAGCAGGACCTGCAGTTGTTGAAAGAATATACGGTGGACTTTATTTCCTTCTCCTACTATGCTAGTCGAGTCGCTTCGGGTGATCCAGCTGAAAACGAAAAAACAGCAGGCAATATCTTTGCCTCTCTGAAAAATCCCTACTTAGAAAGCTCGGAATGGGGTTGGCAGATTGATCCTCTTGGGCTTCGCATTACGCTCAATACCATCTGGGATCGGTATCAAAAGCCCATGTTTATCGTGGAAAATGGGCTTGGTGCAGTGGATACTCCAGATGAAAATGGCTATGTAGCTGATGATTACCGGATTGACTACCTGGCTGCCCATGTCAAGGCCATGCGAGATGCCATTAACGAAGATGGTGTTGTCCTCTGGGGCTATACGACTTGGGGCTGTATTGACCTGGTCTCTGCCGGGACTGGAGAAATGAAGAAGCGCTACGGCTTCATCTATGTTGATCGGGACAACGAAGGCAAGGGAACCCTAGCCCGCTTACGTAAGAAATCCTTCTATTGGTACAAAGAAGTCATTGCGACCAATGGAGCTTCTGTTAATTAAAAGTCTCCTCTAGAGCTAAACCATCTTCTGGATGACTCTCTGGCAGCAAACTAAAAAGCTTAGAATCCCAACCAAAGCTGGGGTTCTAAGCTTTTTGTATGTAGTTAAGGCAAGTCCTTACTGATTTACTGGTCGTAATCTAAGACATTGTTTTCGATGACAAACTTAGATTCAGCGGTAATGCTAGCTTCTCCTAGTTGCAACTGCGAACTTCCGTCTGGTTTCATGATGTGCCACTGACCGTCCTTGTGGGCAAAGATAGCCTGAAATGTGACGTTATTACTCTTGTCTCGAATAGGTAGAACAAATGCTTGATCAGTATTCTCTAAGAGAATCTCTTCTTTTTTTTCAAAGTTATAGATATAAAATTGCCCAGTTCTTTGTCCCAAACCATGAAGTTCATCGACTTTTTGCCAATGCTCAAACTTATTCTGAACAAGGGATTCATTATAAATCTTGTTGAAGTTTTCATTCCGTTTCTTCGTTTCTTCCTCGTCTAGTGTTTTCTGAAACTCTGCAACCTTTTTAGTCGTTTGAATGGTTTGTCTGTTTTGCTCCCTGATTTGCTGGCGGTGGATGACTCGCATCATTCTTGCAGCAACGCCCAGGATGACGAGGATGGATACAAGGCTGATTTTAGTTTTAGCATTATTTTTCATAAACTGGTCTCCCTATTGTGTCATTGGTCCTATTATACCTTTTGAAAGAAAGGATAGTCAAGTTCATCTTGTGATGACCTAACATGCAGATTTGCAGGGGTACAATAGGATTTTATCAGATTTTCATTGACGAAGGTCCCTTTATTTGATAGGCTAGAGGAATAGAAATGATTTGGAATTCAAAGGAAAAAAGGAGTGAGGCAAGTGGCACGGGTTTTATTAATCGAGGATAATAGTGATATCCAAGAAATTTTATACAGTCTCTTAAGTGAAGACCATGAGGTCCTTCAGGCTTTTTCAGGTACAGAAGGGTTGCGGCTCTTCCAGCAAGAAGCCATTGATTTGGTTCTTCTCGATATCATGCTTCCTGGGAAAAATGGCGATCAGGTCCTGAAGGAGATCCGTTTGCAGAGTCAAGTGCCGGTCATCATGATGACCGCTCTTGGAGACAAACACCTCATTAGCCAGTACCTCCTTGCAGGTGCCAATGATTATATTGTCAAGCCCTTTAATCTGGACGAAGTGGCAGCTCGGGTGACGGTTCAGTTGCGAAATCACGTCTCTCCAGCACAGGAATCTCAAGCGTCGAAAAAGCTCTCCTTTAAAAATCTGGTCCTGAATCCAGAAAGCTTTGAACTGGAGTCTGGAGCAAAAACGCTTCGCTTGGGCAAAAAAGAATTTCAAATTTTTGAGACCTTACTGGCGCATCCAAAGAAGATTTTTACCAAGGAAGAGTTGTATGAAGCAGTCTGGGAAGAAGTCTATCTACCTGGAGATAATACGCTCAATGCTCAGTTGAGCAACCTCCGAAAGAAAATTGCTCAGCTCGATCCAGATGAGGACTATATTGAAACCGTCTGGGGCTTGGGAGTTCGCTTGAAAGGAGACCAGTAATGTGGGGGTTGATTCTAGTTCTAGTCGTCCTTGTCCTTCTCTTGGGACTGGGCTATGTTCGCTTACTTTCTTCCTTAGAGGATTTGCAGGAGCAAATTCAAAAGAAGCTCCAAAATGGGAGTGGGGTACGGTTGACATCTCAGGTCTCAAAAAAAGAATTGGTCGCCTTGACCAAGCAGGTCAGTGATCTGTTTGAACAGATCGAGCGGACCAATCGGATTGCCTTTCAAGAGAAGAAAACCTTGGATATGGCCATCAGTAATATTGCTCACGATATTCGGACACCTTTGACCATTGCTTCGGGCTATACCCAACAAATCATCAAAGGAGGGACGCAAGAAGAGGAAAAACTGAAGAAAATTGCTTCCAATCTCCAAGTCGTCTCAAAACGCCTAGAGTCTCTCTTGGAATATAGACGCTTGATGGAGGGAGCCATTCAGCCTCGGCTTTCAGACGTCAATCTCAGCCAAGTCCTAACCCAGCAGTTATTCCAGTATTATGATAGCTTGTCTGAGGCGGGGATTGCCTTAGAGGTAGAGCTAGAAGAGCATCTCCATTATGCTACCGATCCCGAGCTGTGGGAGCGTCTCTTGCAAAATATGCTCAGCAATGTCCTTAAGCATGGGAAGGAGCAGGCACGTTTGACCCTAACCTCGGATGAGGACACGATTCGGGTCGAGCTACGTAATATTGTGCAACAACCGATTCAGCATTTAGACCAACTGGCTAGTCGATTCTACTCTGAAAATCTATCGGACACAGAAGAGTCTTCTGGTTTGGGTCTCTACATCATTCAAAATTTTGTAGAGATCTTAGGGGGAGACTTGCAACTGGCGACAGAGGCAGATTGGTTTATCTTGACCATTACACTAAGAAAAAAGATTTGAGCACTGCTCAAGCCTTTAGATGTAGACAAACTATTATTTTACATTAAAACAGCTAGATACTTTTCAAAAAAAGATTTTTATTTATAGTCATTTAAGAAAATTTAAAACTTTCCGCTGTGAGAAAAGTGCCTGAAACACAATAGTTTCAGGCACTCGGGAGTTTTGAGACCTTAGACTCAAAACTAAGTCATGGAACTTCTTTGAAGTTCGCTGACGTCCGTACTCACCTATGGAAAGTTTCTAAAATTACTTTGTCTTCAATCTAAGGCCTGACCAATCGTCAAGCCTTTTTGTTATAAATCTTTGTGTTTAAAGGTAGCGAGTCCTAGGAATCCGAAAACAAGGATGAAGCCAAGGGCAATCGAGAGGGTGTTGTTTGTTGCTGTCGTACTTTGGACCATGGAATATTGGAATTCCAAGTTTAGATAGTGGAGAAGATCAATATCTTTAAAGAAGAGCGCAGGAAGGCTTAAGAAGATATTTCCAACGAAGTAGCCAACGAAAGCCAAGGTGATGGATTGGCTGGCGTAAAGGAGGAAGGAAATGATGCTGACCCAAGCCAAGGTGGAGAGGAATTGAATCAGAAGGGTCAATCCAAAATGAGCCAAGAAGTGCTCAGGCATGGTCCCGATTCCATTGTAGAAGGTCGCGAGCAAGAAGACAAGACCATAAGAAACAAGGAATTGGAAGAGAGCAATGGTCAGGACAACTGCACTTTTGGCAAAGTAGTAGCTGGTGCGCGAAACGCCGTAGGCCAGACTGTTCTTGTATAAGTTTTGTGTTAAGTCTGTTCCCAAGACCAAGGTGATGACAATAATAGTAAAGAGAATGGTCATACTGAGGCTGGCGGAGTAGTTGATCAAGGCTTTAAAACCCGTCCAAACTTCTGTCGTTAGGGGGATTTTTGATTCCGTATTGACACCGGCGTGTCCAGCAATTCCAAAGATGACACCAGACAGGATATTGAAAACGAGAATGGCTTCTGTAATCCAAAATCCTTTGGAGCGAAAAAGTCTATAAAAATCTGCTTGAATGGTATGCAACATGATAAATCTCCTAAATGAAATGTGTGGGATAAGTAATACAAGACGGTGGGTTGACTAGTCTACCAAGTCTGTAAAGAATTTTTCCAGATCTTGGCGGGCATAGTAGATTTCGTCCACGTCAATATCGGCTTGAACGAGGGCTTTGACAATGACTTTAATATCGTGAGTCTGTCCAAAGATATGGATTTCTCCATCCTTATCGATGACTTTGATACGGTGATGGAGTTGGTCTTGAATCAGTTGACTCGCAAGGGCTAGCTGGCTGGTCTTGAGGATGATATAATCTTCTCCCTGCTCTTCGAATTCGGCCTTGCTAATTTCTTTGATCAGGCAGCCTTGGTCGACAATGCCAAAACGATTGGCAACCAGATAAAGTTCAGAGAGGATGTGACTGGAAATGAGGATGGTCATGCCGAGTTCATCATTGAGGCGCTTGATCATCTGACGGAACTCCTTGATTCCGACTGGATCGAGACCATTGATGGGTTCATCTAGAATGAGGAAGTCGGGCTTGGCAATGAGCGCGATGGCAATTCCCAACCGTTGTTTCATCCCCAGTGAAAAATCACGGAATTTCTTTTTCCCAGTATTGTTCAGGCCCACATAGTTCAAGGTTTCTTTGATGACCTGGTCGGGATTCGGAATATGGCGTGCCTTGCAATAGTAGACTAAGTTTTGGTAGGCGGTCATATGCTTGTGAGCCACGGGGCTCTCAATGACGGATCCGACACGTTTCAGGGCTTGCGTCCACTGGGAGCGATTTGTAGAAGCAAAGAGAGAGACGCTTCCGTCCGTTTCTTGAATCAGTTGGGTGATGACTTTGATGAGGGTGGTTTTCCCAGCTCCGTTCTTACCGATCAGGCCGTAGACGTCGCCTTTGCGAATGCTCAGATTCACATCATTTAAGGCGTATTGTTGACCAAATTTTTTACTCAAATGGGAAATTTCTAATACTTTTTCCATGGTTTTCTCCTTCGTCCAAATGACTAGTTGTTTTCTTTACACTCTTAGTATACAGCTTGCTTTTCAAATAACTATCAAGCAATTCTAAAATATTTCTAAAAAATCGCGGAAAAGAATTCTTAAAAAATAAAAATGTTGAATAGATAATTCCGCAAAGAAATAAATAGAATTTCTAATGTTGAGATTCAATACAAAATATACTAAAACTTTCCGCTGTGAGAAAAGTGCTAGAAACATGATTGTTTCTAGCACTCGGGAGTTTTGGAACCTTAGGTCCAAAACTAAGTCATGGAACTTCTTCGAAGTTCGCTGACGTCCGTACTCACCTAAGGAAAGTTTTTTAAATGACTTTATCTACATTAAGAGGAACTGTTTTTTAAGCTAGACTCTCCATTTTTAAATTCACCAACAAACTCCTTGATGGCTTGCGCGAGTTCATAGGGCTTTTCGGTATTGAGTAGATGGCCTCCGTCTGCGATTTCTTGATAGCGACCTTTAGGCAGGAGTTTTGCCAACTTCTTAGAAGGGGTCCGATTGGCCCAGTCTCTACTTCCGCAAACAACTAGGGTAGGAAGAGGACAAGACTTAGCGACAGCAGTTAGATTCAGTCCCTTTAGTTCCGTTAGGATTTGGAGCATCTGTCGCTTATCGGCATCTTGTTTTTCAAAGAAATGCTTGGGAAGGAGACGAAAAAGGAGGATTTGGAGCCGATAGAGGGGGTTGGTGTTGAGTTTGTATTGTGTCCCTGCAAGTACCAAACCCTTGAGCTGCGGAAAGTCTTGTCTAGAAAGATCAAGGGCGAGAACGCCACCGAGAGAGAGACCGACCAAAATAAAAGGTTCGCTCTCCTGCTGGAGGCGCTCCATTAGCCTTTCTTTGACCTCCTGGTAGCTTTCGCTTGGATGAGAGAATATATCAAAGGTTTTTGAGTGCAGGGGTGACAGAGCAAATTGAACGCCTTGCCAAGAGAGGACATCCTGCCCTAGTCCATGTAAAAAAATCAGTTTCATTAGGAATCCTTTCTTTGAAAATTGGGGGGAGCCCCCCTTTTAGAGCCCCTCCGTTTTTGATGGAATTTGTATGGAGGCTGTGTAAGCTTGTGTTTGAGCAACTAAGCAGAAGGTTGAGTCGTGTATTGAGTATACCAAAAATAAGGCTAGAAAGGTAGCCTGAAGGAGGAAGTTGTATGAAAAGAAACCAAGCCAACCAGAACCGAAGAAACCAGGCAAAATCTTAGGATTCTTACCAAATACGGGTACGACTATCTCTATCATTAGTCTTGTCTTAGCCTTTGTCTTGGCAAGTATCGCTACTTATATTCTGAAGAAAAAGAAAGAATAAGTTAGCATAAAATGAAGCGAGAGTGGGACAGAAATCGGTCATTCGTTAGAATTCGATTTCGTCGTCCCACCTCCGCACAGTTGAGTAGGGCTGTAAAAGCTGATGAAATCAGCGTAGTAGAGCCCACTCAACCACTGCGTCTTGCTTGACAATCCAAAAACAATTAAGAGGCAAGGACTTTTGTCCCAGCCTCGTTTTTGTTTTTCTAGCCTTAAATGATCGGATGATGGGAGTTACAACCCTTCCTATCAGGGTTAGGGGAGTAGTTGAAATTCATTTTCCGAACATTTTTAAGAAAAATTCAGAAAAACCTTGACATTTTAGGGAAAGAGAGTATGATTAATTGTGAACTGTTGAACAAGTGTTTCTAAGGAGAAGATCCGATGTCGACTAAGGTGATTCTGCTAAAATGATGACAGTTCAAGCATAAAAATCTATAGAGCGTTGCGTCCGAAAGTCTAAACAGACACGGCTCTTTAAAAACAAAAGGAGAAGATTATGAAAACAGAACCTATTCATCGTACCAGTATGTGGAAATTTAAGTTAAGTGCTGCCACCATGACTTTGATTCCCGCTGCCGTGGGGATTAACTATGTTGCCAAAGCCTTGGCGGAGGGGTTAAAGTTGCCCGTTTGGCTGGGGTCTTTGGGAACCTTTCTTGCCAGCATGTTGGCTGGGCCAGTTGCCGGTGCCATCAGTGGTTTCATCAACAACGTGATCTATGGGCTGACCTTATCGCCAATTTCAACCGTGTATGCGATAACCAGCATCGGAATTGGGATTGCTGTCGGAGTTTTGCACGCCAATGGGTGGTTCTCGTCAGCGCGACGAGTATTTGTTTCTGCGATTGTTATTGCCATCATTTCAGCTGCCATTTCAACACCACTCAACCTCATCTTTTGGGGTGGTCAGACCGGTATCGCTTGGGGTGACTCATTGTTTGCGGTAATGTCCGCCAATCATGCACCAAAGTGGCTGGCCTCATTTACCGATGAGTTTGTCTTGGATATTTTGGATAAAGTCTGTGTGGCCTACCTGGCGTTCTTCATCTATCGTCAGCTGCCGAAGCGGATGGTGCACTTCTTTAGCGGTGATAAATGATGACTGATCAAACATTGATTTCTGGAGCGCCACGGGTCAAGCTCAAGTGGTACCAGGTGATCGATCCGATTACTAAGCTCTTGTTCATCTTGGACATGACGTTGTTGAGCTTTGCCAGTATGAATTTATTGCTTCAGGCCGGATTAATTCTTGTCGCAACACTGCTATTGTTATTTTCCAAATTGAGTTCTACCATCTTTAAGGCGCTGGGATTCAGTCTGTTTATGATTTGCACCATGCTGATCATCCAAGGGTTATTTTACAGTCGGAATCAAACTGTGCTGTTTTCTGTGCTTGGGGTGTCGTTCTACAAAGAAGGCCTGATTTACGCTACCACTCTGGGTTGTCGAGTATTGGTGATTATTTTGACCAGTGGCTTTTTTATGGTGACCACGAGTATTTCAGAAAACGCGGCCTATTTGGAACTGTCCGGATTGTCTTATAAAACCGTCTACGTTCTGATGTCGGTGTGTTATATTTTGCCGGAAATGATGCGCAATATGCGGAAAATCCAGCAGGCGCAAAAAGTTCGCGGAACCAATCCGCAAAAAACGTTGATTCAGAAATTAAAGTCAGTCCTGCCGGTTCTAATTCCATTGGTGATTAAGACCTTGGATCAATCGATGACGCGGTCGATTTCTCTCCAACTGAGAGGTTTTGATAATCTCAACCGGACTGTCAGAACCTCCCAGCGCGTGTATCGCCTGTCGCGGACGCTGCACATTGGTCTGACTGGATTGGCAATTTTATTGATTGGGTGGAAGATATGGACGAAGATAAACGGATTGTAATTGAAAATTTGACCACCCGTTATCCGGGTACTGAGCAACCACAACTGCGTCAGATTAACGCGGAGGTTCATAGCGGCCAGGTGGTTGGGATTATCGGGAATAGCCACTCCGGCAAATCGACTTTGTGCCGTGTGCTGGCAGGGGTCATTCCCAAAATTGTGTCTGCTGAGATTGAGGGAGACTGGCATATGTTTGGCCAGCGAGTGTCCGACAATTGGCCCGTTTATAATGCCATGAATGGAGTTGTACTGCAAAATCCAGCTGGCCAACTAAGCGGGTTGGCAGACACGGTTGCCGATGAAATCGCCTTTGACTTGATTAATCAGGGAATGGCTGAAGGACTGATTCAAAAACGGGTTGAAGAAGTTGCCGCGCAAATGGGGCTGATTGAACAGCTGAATTTGCGTCCCGAGAGCCTTTCCGGTGGTCAGATCCAGCGGTTGGCAATTGCCACGGCGATTGTGGCTAATCCGGCTGTTTTGATTATGGATGATCCGACCAGTCAGATGGATCCCCTTGGCCGCCGGCAATTTTTCCAATGGCTGGCCCAAGTCAAAGAGACGACTGTCTTCATTGTCACCAGTGAAATTGACGATTTGTGCGAAGTTGCCGACGTTGTGTGGGTGCTGCACGAGGGTCAAATGGTAGCCCAGGGCAGGCCGGGTGAGGTGTTTAATCATTTGGCAGCTGACTGGCAGATTCCAGCCCCGACAATCCAGCAACTTGCTCAAAAAATGGATTGGCACTTGGCTGATGGCCGGTATCCGGTGAATGACGCTGAACTGAAGGAGGTTCGTTATGTCCACAATTGAACTGAAACACCTGATGTTCACTTATCCGGAACGGTCCTTTAGCTTGGATGTTGAAGACAAACACTTCGCCGATCCGATGGTGGCGATTGTCGGCCAAAATGGTGCCGGCAAATCAACGCTCTTCAAATTGTTGACGGGCTTGCTGACACCACAAACCGGTGTGATTAAGATCGATGGAGAAAATTTTAATGATCTTAAACCAGTCGAAAAGTTACTGAAGGTTGGGATTACTTTTCAGAATCCTGACGATCAGCTTTTCAACCCGACCGTTCAACGAGAGGTGGAGTGGAGTGTCGCGCAGGTCATGGATGACCACGACACGATTACGAGGCGGGCTTTAGCGGCTCTAAAAAGAGTTGGCTTGGATGATAAAACAGCTGAAAGTCCATATGACCTGTCATTGTCGGAACGCAAGCTGTTGAGCGTTGCCACAGTTTTGGCAGTGGATCCGGCGATTTATTTATTTGATGAGCCGATGATGTCGCTTGATTGGGAAAGCCGGCGCAAGTTGACCGCAATTTTCCATCAGTTGGCTGATTCGGGCCACCAAGTTGTGACCATCACCCATGACATGGATTGGGTCGCCGCCGAGTTTGAGTCGGTGTATGTTATGGAACACGGGAAGTTTGGCTTCGCCGGCAGTCCACGGGAATTGTTCAGCGATCACGAACTTGTCCAGCGAGTGGGATTACTACCACCGCGGATTATGGACATAGCGGAGTCGCTGGGTGATTCACAGACATATTTATCGGTTGATGATTATTGCCAGAAAAATCGAGATGTATAGAAAAAGTCACCTCTGCGGGTTTTCCAGGTTGAAGGATTAACTTCAGCTTCTGGCAAGAACTCACATGGGTGACTTTTGTGTTTAATAAGGTTTCATGATCATCGGGTGCTTCCTCAGATAACTCGGTTTGATTTGCCAGTAACTATCTCTTTGGTTTGATCAATTCTGTCATTTATCTTGTGTTTGCCCTTCAAAAAGGCTTCTACGGTGAGGTTTTGACAACTCTCTATTTCACCATCATGCAGCCAATTGGTCTCTTGGTTTGGATCTATCAAGCCCAGTTCAAAAAGGAAGAGCAAGAGTTTGTTGCTCGTAAGCTGGATGCGGTAGGCTGGACCAAGTACTTATCGATCAGTGCCATTTGGTGGCTGGTATTTGGCTATATTTACCAATCAGTTGGAGCCAATCGGCCTTTCCGGGATTCCGTTACCGATGCGACAAATGGTGTCGGTCAGCTCTTGATGACAGCTGTTTACCGTGAACAATGGATTTTTTGGGCTGCTACTAATGTTTTCTCTATCTACTTGTGGTGGGGAGAAAGCCTCCAAATTCAAGGAAAATACTTTATTTACTTGATCAACAGTCTGGTTGGTTGGTACCAATGGAGCAAGGCAGCCAAGAAAGGCTATTAGTAACAATCAATAAAATCAAGAGGTGGGCATGTTGCTCCACCTCTTTTTGTGATATACTAGAATAGATTTTGAGACCTTGTAGAAAAACGCTCATTTCAAAGAAGTAAAAGGAGAAAACATGGACATCTTTTTGAGGAGTATATCAGGGATCCTGGTCATTCTGGGGATGATTTTAGTGGGCTTTGTCATTGGTGAAAAAGGCTGGTTTGATGATAAGTCGCGTGGCCTGATCGCAAAACTAGTCACTCAAATCGCTCTGCCCTGCTATATGCTCTACACCATCACGCAGCGTTTCACGGCGGGAGATCTGCTTAAAATGTTACCAGAACTGCGTTTTCCTGCCCTGTCTATGGTTATTTTACTTGGCATCGCGACAGCAGTAGCTAGGATCTTTGCAGTGAGACAAGACCACCGGGGCCTCTTTATTTCCATGTTTTTTAACTCCAATACGATTTTTGTGGGTCTTCCCATTAACCAAGCCCTTTTCGGGGATGCCAGTATTCCCTATGTTTTGATCTATTACATGTGTAATACGACCTTTTTCTGGACCTTGGGGACCTACCTGATCCAGCGGGATGGCGAGGGAGAAGCTCAGTTTGATCTCAAAACGAGTCTGAAAAAAGTCTTTTCTCCTCCTCTCATGGGCTTTCTCTTAGGGCTAGTCTTGGTGATTCTTCATATCAAGCTCCCTACCTTTTTAGCCAGTGATTTACAGTATTTGGGTAATTTGACAACTCCTTTATCCATGATATTTATTGGTTTATCAGTGTCCAATGCAGGACTAAAGCAGCTGACTCTGAAAAAAGACCAATTCTTAATTCTGTTAGGACGATTCGTGGTTGCCCCACTCTTGATGGCGACCATTGTTTACTGGGCACCTCTTCCAAGCTTGATGAAGCAAGTCTTTATCATTCAGTCCGCTATGCCAGTGATGACCAATGCACCGGTCGTTGCCAGACTCTACGGAGCCGATAGCGATTACGCAGCGGTCATGGTGACTGAGACAACCCTTGCTACCATGGTGGTGATTCCCATACTCATGGTGTTGATGGCTTGATCAATAGAAATTGCTTTGGTTCTTTATACCATTTATCTTAATTGTCCAGTGAAGAAAGACATTTAAGAAACAGTCCCATTTCTCTTCATTCAGAATTTCAGATAGAGAGAGCTGTCAAATCAAACTTTAGAAGATGACATTGATGGCCTAAAATATAAAATTAAACAAGTCAGTTTTTACTAGAAATTTTACTAGAAATATGATATATCTGTACTAGATACAAGTTCAACAAATATAAAATAATAGAAAAGAGAAATCCCATGAAAGTCGCACAACATACAAAATATAATAAAAACAATATCGTACTGAACATCACAGAAGTGCCTAGACCAACTATGAACGAAAATCAAGTTTTGATAAAGGTGGCTGCAGCTGGGGTTAATCCCCTCGATAACATGATCTCACGTGGAGAGGTTGAAATAATTGTACCGTACAAGCTCCCACAAATTGCAGGTAATGAAGTCGTTGGAATTGTTGAAAGCATTGGTAACAACGTTAGTAACTTTCAAGTAGGAGATCGTGTCTTTGGACGTCTCCCACTTGACCATATTGGTGCTTTTGCAGAATACGTGGCTGTTGATAGCCAGGCTCTAGCCAAGGTACCAGACTATCTATCAGACGAGGAAGCTGCTGCTGTACCTTTGACTGCCCTAACCATCGTGCAAGCCTTAGATCTCATGGGTGCTCAAGCTGGAAAGACCATCTTTATCTCAGGTGGCACTGGAGGTGTTGGTGGAATGGCCATTCCAATTGCCAAGGCTAAAGGTTTAACAGTTATCACCAGCGGTGCTGGAGATAGTGCTGAGCGTGTGTTGAAACTAGGAGCAGACCGCTTTATCGATTACAAAACAGAGGATTATACAAAAACGGTTAGCCAGGTCGACTACGTCCTCGATACTCTTGGTGGGGCTGAAACTGAAAAGCAAATGTCTATCATGAAAAAAGGTGGTCACCTGGTATCTCTTCGTGCCATACCAAACGGTGCCTTTGCCAAACGCATGAACCTGCCAAAATGGAAACAGATGATTCTTGGCTTAGCAGGTCGCAAATTTGATAAGATGGCAGACAAATATGGTGTTCATTATCATTTTATCTTTGTTGAAAGCAATGGCGCTCAATTACAAGAGGTAGCTGACTTATTGAGTACATTAGAAATCAAACCATCTATCGATACAGTCTATCCATTTGAAGAGGTAAATAGCGCATTAGAAAAGGTTGCTAATGGTCGCTCACGTGGAAAAACAGTCCTTACTTTTAAGAAATAGAAAGATGGGGAGTAAAAAAGGAGATAAACCGTAAAAGGCATAGCAGTTTTGGATGATGAATAGAATAATAAAAAGCTCAAGTTTTCATTGATACAACTTGAGCTTTTCTTATATGAGGGCTAATAAAATAGTGATTAGCAGAGCAATTCCCAATCGAATGACATGGTGGGCGGGATGGAAGTTTTCTTTGTGCTTGCCATTCCAATAGGCTCCGTAGCAAATCAACCCACAGCCAATCAGCCAAAGAAATAGTGCGACAATCGGCAAAAAGCAGTAGAGGATGAGAGATAAGGTCGCAATGCTACTTCCGATAAGGAGAAGCCGATTTCCTAAAGTGTTTTTGCCCTTTCTTAATTCTGAAAGGCTAGCCATGAAATGAAGAAGAGCAAAAGCAAGGGCTAAGAAGGCTGTAATAATGTTAACAATGTAACAAAGTGGCATATTTGTTTTCTTTCTAGGATAATTAAAGTAAATGTAATGTGATAGTGTTCAGAACTTAAGACCTTAACTCACCTTAGTTTGAAAGTCTTCTTATGAAGAACCATGAATGAAAGCACAAGATTAACAATGATAAGGGTTAAAGTGATAAAAGAGTAGCAATAAAGATTGATTGGTACGTTATTTTTGAGATAGAATAGAGAAAATAAACTCGTAAAAATGCCAGTTAGCAATCCCGGCACATATTTTCGAATAACAATTGTCTGAATAAGATGTCCGAATACATGATAGATATAAGCGATTACGATGGTTGTGTAAATGGTATAGTTGTTAAATTGGTAACTAAGATAAAGTGTTATCATTAGAAGTAAAAGTTGCTCCAAGACAATGGCATTGAAAGTTAAAGGAGTGTAATAAGAAAGGAATCGAATATCTGGAAACTGTGCTGATAGTATTTTGACAAAGGATGGCATCCATATGATTTCCTCAAGTTCGTGAAGCATGAATAAGGCTGGAAAGAGAAAATAAAATTGAGTGAGGGTCATTAAAAAAACTTCTTTCTAGTTTGAACCAACTTTCAGTATCTCCAAATAAAACTGGATGACTTCTTGTTCGGTGTAAGTCTTGCCTTTTTTCAACCACCAGCTGAGAGTTTCAATGAAGTGGCTGACGACCAGGTGCTTGAGATAGGAGTGAGGAATCTTGGGGTGTGCTTGAATCAGTTCGTCAGCTAACATGGGATAGACGTCATGTTCCAGTTCTTTTCGCAGTTGCCGGATAAAATAATCGTTTTTGGAGAGCAAAAGACTGGTTACATGGTCTTGATTTTTCTTAAAATGCTGGAAGATATGGGCCAAGTAGTCTTGTGGAGAGAGGTGTTCAGCACGCTCAAAGAGGTGATGAAAGAGCTTTTGGCAAAGCTCATCCAGTAGTAACTCTTTGCTCTCATAATGGCTGTAAAAGGTCGAGCGCCCTACATCAGCAAGGTCAATAATCTCCTGAACCGTAATGGCCTCATAGTCTTTTTGGTTAAGTAATTGTAAAAAAGCTTTATAGATAGCATTTCGAGTTTTGGTGATGCGACGATCTGTAACTTTCATATGGACAATTTGAACAAACTGTTCATTAATGTACATAGCGAACAGTTTGCTTCTACCTTTTCTGTTGATAGTATTGGATAATAGATAATGAACAAGATGTTCATGAATCTATTATATCAAAGGATTAAGTAATATGAAGACAAAACATGCAGTTTGGCTAGCTTTTTTCTTGAATCTCAGCTTTGCCATTGTTGAGTTTATCGCAGGAGGGATTTTTGGTTCCAGTGCGGTTCTCGCTGATTCGGTCCATGACTTTGGGGATGCGGTTGCCATTGGCATCTCGGCTTTTCTAGAGAGCATTTCCAATCGGAAAGAAGACAGCCATTACACCTTGGGCTACAAGCGTTTTAGCCTTTTAGGGGCTATGGTGACCGCTGTGATTCTGATGACAGGGTCTGGTATGGTGATTTTGGAAAATATGGTCAAACTCTTTCACCCACAGCCTGTCAATGAAGAAGGTCTCCTCTGGCTTGGAATCATTGCCATCAGTGTGAATGTCTTAGCAAGTCTGGTCATTAGTAAGGGACAAACCAAGAATGAATCTATTCTCAGCCTGCACTTTTTGGAAGACATCCTAGGTTGGGTCGCCGTCATCCTGATGGCCATTGTTCTCCGATATACTGACTGGTATATCCTGGATCCGCTCCTGTCCCTTGCTATTTCCTTCTTTATTCTTTCAAAAGCCATTCCACGTTTTTGGTCTACGCTCAGGATTTTCCTCGATGCTGTGCCGGAAGGGGTGAATATCCAGAAGATTAAGGCAGATTTGGCAGAATTGGACCACGTTGCTAGTATTAACCAGCTCAATCTTTGGACCATGGATGGCTTGGAAAAGAATGCCATCGTCCATGTTTGTCTGGAGCATGTCAAGCATATGGAGGTCTGTAAAGAGTCTATCCGAGGCTTGCTCAAAGAGAGGGGCTTTCAAAATGTCACCATCGAAGTGGATGAAGATCTAGCAACCCACCGTGCTCATAAGCGAAATATCGAAGAGCTGGAATTAGAAAGTGAGCAAGAGTACCATCATTAATTACAAAGCGACTCCTAGAGAAGTAGATTTTCTAGGGGTTTTGTTTTTTTCGTTAATTTATGCTAGAATACTAAAAAGAAAAAGTTTTTCCCATATATGCTTGATAGAGGTGCTAAATGAAGAAATTTGGAGAACTATATAGGCAGTTCCGAGAATCCAGAGGTATCCGACTGAAAGATGTTGCAAAGGCAGGTATTTCAACCTCTCAACTCTCTCGCTTTGAAAAGGGGCAGACAGATTTAACCATTTCAAAGTTTATGTTGATCTTAGATGAAATCAATGTGCCGATTGATGAATTTATGTATGCTGTCCATGATTTTCACCGTGATGATCTGAATGAACTCTTGACAAAGGTCAGGCTTTTTGTATCGACTCATGATATCGATGAAATGAAGAAACTCCTTGCTTCTCAGATGGGGTTGAAAGACAAAAGGGAAAAGTTTCATAACATCAATACTATTTTATTAAAAATTCGTTTACAGGATTTATCTGGAGAGGATTACTATACAGAAGACGACCTAAAGGATTTAACGGATTACCTATTCAGCGTAGAGCACTGGGGCTATTATGAGTTATTAATTTTTATAAATACCCTAGATGTGTTGAATCATGAGGTTTTTATGGTGTTGGCAAGGGAGATGTCTAAAAGATCGGATTTCTACAAAGAGATTCCGAATAATCGACGTATGATTTCAACCATGTTACTGAATGGGTATATTACTTGTATTGAGCGCCAAAAAATGGTAGATGCCTGCTATTTTGAGGAACAATTAAATCAGTGTTTCTTCATCGAGACGGAAATGTATGAACGTCTCGTGTTTGTCTATGCTCAAAACTTTTATCGCTATCGAAAGACAGGAGATACGAGTGCCATCGACGAAATGAGAAAGTGTATTGAAGCCATGAAATTGGCAGGGAGCGAGCATATTGCGACGATTTATGAAAGACATTTGAAAAAATTGATGAATGAAAATAATTAGTGAGCATATATGGGAATAAAATACAGTACAAAAGAAGAAGTGCTATAATTTTTACAATCAGTCCATAGAATCCGACTAAATGGGATAAGGAACAGTTATCAGTAATAGACTCTGTAGAAAGGATTAGCTGCCATGTTAAAAAAATTCATTTCTAAAAAACATTTGCTTCTCTATTTTAGTTTCATTGCTGTGACCTGGCTGGAAGCCATTATCACGCCATCCTTGGTATCGATGATTGTGGCGAGCTTTGAGAAGAAGGCGCTGAGTGAATTATGGATGGCACTAATCGTTGGGATCGTCGGTAATTTTATTATTCTGGTTGGGTTGGCTGGGAAACGGTATTACTATGCAAGGTTAGTCGCAGATTTTACCTTGACCATGAAAGAAAAATTATTTCACCATTTTTTGTATGGTAAAAATGGTGAAAAAGAGGAGATTCTGTCTCATCTTGAAAACGATGTGAAACAACTTGAAACATCTTATCTCGAGCCAGCCGTTATTATCATTTCATCTCTTGGCTTTACAATGGTTTCCATGATCTATGCTCTTGCAACGAATTTTTGGTTGGGTTGGATTTTTATTTGTTTTTACTCTATTCCTGCTCTCTGTAGTAGTATCGGTAGTAAACAATTAGATCGTATTTCAGATGAAAAAACACTCTCAAATGAGGATTACCTCTCTCAAACTACTAATATAATTGGTGGTGTAAGAGTCATTCAAAATTATGGGGCCGGGGATTTCTTTTTTCATCGATTTAAAAAGGTTTTGGGAAAAAGAGTTGAGCAAGACATTCGGTATGAACGACAACGGACAATCAACACTATCCTTATTAATAGTATTGATGCGTTTTGTTCGGTTGTTCCAATCATTATTGGTGGGGTGATGACCTATTATGATTACTTGTCTGGTGCCAGCTTTGTTGCAATTTATCTGGTTTCCCATAATATCGGCTATCAATTTAATGAACTTTCCTATTTTATCAATACTTACAAGTCGACTGAACAACTGAGGGAACGATACTCTTTTCTACTTCAAGATACAAGTTCACAGATGGATGACCAAGCTTTGGTTCCTCTTTTTCCTATCGTTGCAGATCATGTTTCTTTGCGGTTTGAAGATAAAGTGCTCTTTAAAAAACTATCTTTAGAAATCAAATCAGGAGAGAAAGTTGCTCTGATTGGCCCAAGTGGCTGTGGAAAGTCTACCTTGTTGAACCTTCTTTATGGTCAAGTATCTCTAGATTCAGGAAGTGTGACCTACGATGGTCAGACTTTAGCACAGGAGCAGATTGCACGATCGGTTTCCTATATTTTACAAGACTCCTATATTTTTGATGGGTTGTCGCTGGAAGACAATATCACCCTTGGGAAGGCCCTAGACAAACTAAAGATGGAACAGGTTTTGGATCGAGTAAACTTAGCATTTTTAAAGGAACATCTTCTATATGGGGAGCAGCTTTCTGGTGGGGAAAAGCAACGTATAGAAATTGCTCGTAGTTTGTACCACAATAGTGACTTGATTTTAGCAGATGAAGTCAAAGCCAATCTGGACAAAGAGAATGCTCGTCAAATTTCAAGGATCCTACTACGTCTTCCACAAGCCCTTGTGGAGGTGATTCACCATTATGATGATGAGATACTAGCTCAATACGATCAAGTGATCGATTTATCTCATGAAGATTGATAAAAAGGAGGGATACGATGTCTCGTTCCTTTGTGAAATTATTAGTTTCCCAATTGTTTGCAAATTTAGCGGATATTTTTCTTAGGGTATCCCTTATTGCAAATATCTTTGTTATAACCAAATCGGTAATTGCTACCTCAATGGTTCCGATTCTCATCGGATTGTCAGCATTCGTGGCGAGTTTTTTAGTCCCCTTGGTGACCAAAACAATTCCCTTAAATCGAGTTCTATTTTTGACTCAAGGAGGAAAAACAGCTTTAGTGGCCATTCTCGCTGCCCTGTTTACCAAGTTTCAATTCGTACCAGCCGTGGGGATGTATGTTTTTGTAATTGCTATTTCAATCTTAGACGGCTTTGCGTCACCAGTATCTTATGCCATGATTCCTCGCTATGCTACAAATTTGGGAAAGGCAAATGCCGCTTTGTCAATGAGTGGTGAGGGAGTTCAATTAATTGGTTGGGGACTGGGAGGACTCCTTTACGCTTCGGTTGGCCTATTTTCTACAATGTTGCTAGTCTTATTCCTTTATCTTCTTTCTACTTTTATGATGCTCTTTCTCCCTCAGGCTAAAATAGAGCAGTTAGAAGCGGAGACCAATCTGGATACTCTTGTCAAAGGTTGGAGTTTAGTGGTGAAAAATCCTCAATTGAAGTTATTGGTACAAGCAAATTTATTGGAGAATTTTTCTAATACAATCTGGGTTTCATCTGTCATTCTTATTTTTGTGACCGAGGTGTTGCAACAGACTGAAAGCTACTGGGGCTACTCCAATACAGCCTATTCTCTGGGAATCATTTTAGGAGGAATGATTGTTTTCAACTACTCTGAAAAGTTTTTAGCTCACAAATGGAAAAGTATTTTCTTTCCGCTTGTCGCAATAGCAGCCGTCACAGGCAGTATCCTATTTTTCTCAACTGTAGAAACATTTTTATTTTTTTCAGCTGGAATCGGCTTCTTGTCTCAATTGAAAGAAGTCCCCGAAAGTGTCTTCCTTCAGGAAACGGTTGATGAAAATCAGTTAGTGCATGTCTATTCTGTATTTGAAGTCATTTCAACCCTTGCTTTTTCAGTTTTCGTCTTTTTGATGAGTTCTATGACAGAGTATTTCGGGATTCGGACAGTTTTCTATTTGGCAATGATCGCTACACTCTTAGAAGCAGCCTTGATATATTGTAAAAGAGCTCTGTTAAACAAAGGTTGATAAGAGGGAGTAGGCGAATTAGGAAGGACTGCTACTTATAAATTAGGCGATAAAAGTGTATACTAGAAGACAGTAAGCAATAGAAAGTAGGTCGTCCCTATGAAGAAAACAGTCTATACAAAAGCTGGGCAAGTGGGTCTAGTAGAAGTGGAGCGTCCACACATCGAAGCACCAGATGATGTCATTCTCCGCATCGTTCGCACCTGTGTCTGTGGCTCTGATCTCTGGAGCTACCGCAATCCAGATATTGAATAGGGACGCCAAAATAGTGGTCACGAAGCCATTGGGATTGTGGAAGAAATCGGAGAAGCTATTACAACAGTCAAACCGGGAGACTTTGTCATCGCGCCTTTCACCCATGGCTGCGGGGAGTGTGATGCCTGTCGTGCTGGCTATGATGGGACATGTGACCGCCATATTGGCACCAACTGGTCTGATGGGGTTCAAGCAGAGTACATGCGCTTTGAATACGCCAACTGGGCCCTTGTCAAAATCCCTGGACAACCATCTGATTATACAGAAGCCATGCTCAAATCCTTCTTGACGCTAGCAGATGTCATGCCGACGGGCTACCATGCAGCGCGTGTAGCTGATGTGAAACGGGGCGACAAAGTAGTTGTCATAGGGGACGGAGCCGTTGGTCAATGTGCAGTCATCGCAGCTAAGATGCGGGGTGCATCGCACATCGTCCTTATGAGCCGCCACGAAGATCGCCAACAAATGGCTTTGGAATTTGGTGCTACAGCTGTTGTAGCAGAGCGTGGGGAAGAAGGGATTGCCAAGGTCCGTGAAATCCTTGGTGGAGGAGCGGATGCCGCTCTTGAATGTGTCGGTACCGCGGCAGCGGTCGATCAAGCCCTTGGGGTGCTTCACAATGGTGGTCGCTTAGGCTTCGTCGGTGTCCCTCACTACAATAACCGTGCCCTCGGTTCGACCTTTGCCCAAAACATTTCCGTGGCAGGTGGAGCAGCCTCTGTTACCACCTATGACAAGCAGTTCTTGCTAAAGGCTGTTCTTGATGGCGATATCAATCCAGGTCGCGTCTTCACCCATAGCTATAGCTTGGATGAGATTGATCAAGCTTATAAAGATATGGATGAACGCAAGACCATTAAGGCTATGATTGTGATAGAATAACGTTTAAAAAATAGAGTGAGGAAACTTCCTCGCTCTATTTTCCTATTTTTAAATTTAATGATTTGAAACAAATAATAGTCTTTTTTCCGTAGTATTATGGAAAAAGAATACATTTTCATAGTTTATTGTATGGCTTATAATTAAAGTATCAAAATACGGAGGAAAAAAGATGACTACTTTTAAAGATGGATTTTTGTGGGGTGGTGCTGTAGCGGCCCATCAACTTGAAGGTGGATGGAAAGAAGGTGGTAAAGGCATCAGTGTTGCTGATGTAATGACTGCTGGTCGCCATGGTGTAGCACGTGAAATTACACAGGGTGTTTTGGAAGGAAAATATTATCCAAATCATGAAGCTATAGATTTCTACCATCGTTACAAAGGAGATATAGCGCTCTTTGCTGAAATGGGATTTAAGTGCTTCCGAACATCAATTGCTTGGACACGTATTTTCCCAAAAGGTGATGAGTTAGAGCCTAATGAAGAAGGTTTGCAATTTTATGATGATCTTTTTGATGAGTGCTTAAAATATGGTATTGAACCTGTAATTACACTTTCTCATTTTGAAATGCCTTATCATTTAGTGACAGAATATGGCGGATGGAAAAATCGGAAATTGATAGATTTCTTTGTTCGATTTGCAGAAGTTGTATTCAAACGCTACAAAGATAAAGTTAAGTACTGGATGACCTTTAATGAAATCAACAATCAGGCCAATTACCAGGAAGACTTTGCACCGTTTACGAACTCAGGTATTGTGTATGAGGAGGGTGATAACAGAGAAGCTATCATGTATCAAGCAGCACACTATGAGTTAGTAGCTTCTGCTAAAGCAGTAAAAATCGGTCATGAAATCAATCCAGATTTTCAAATTGGTTGTATGATTGCGATGTGTCCTATTTATCCTGCAACTTGTAATCCTAAAGATATTTTAATGGCTATGAAGGCTATGCAAAAACGTTATTATTTTGCTGATGTACACGTTTTGGGTAAATATCCTGAACACATTCTCAAGTATTGGGAACGTAAAGGAATTTCAGTTGATTTTACAGATCAAGATAAAGTGGATTTACTTGAAGGAACAGTAGACTATATTGGGTTTAGCTACTATATGTCTTTTGCGATCGACTCTCATCGTGAGAAGAATCCTTATTTTGATTATCTTGAAACAGAAGATTTGGTCAAAAATAATTATGTTCAAGCATCTGAATGGGAATGGCAGATTGATCCAGAAGGCTTACGTTATGCATTAAATTGGTTTACAGATCACTATCATTTGCCACTATTCATAGTTGAAAATGGTTTTGGTGCTATAGACCAAGTTGAAGCAGATGGCATGGTTCATGATGATTATCGAATTGATTACCTAGGTGCCCATATTCGTGAAATGAAGAAAGCTGTAGTAGAAGATGGTGTTGATTTAATTGGCTATACACCTTGGGGCTGTATTGACCTAGTTTCAGCTGGTACCGGTGAGATGAGGAAACGTTACGGATTTATCTATGTAGATAAAGATGATGATGGACAGGGAAGTTATGAACGCTCACCGAAAAAATCATTTAATTGGTATAAAGAAGTGATTGAATCTAATGGTGCAACTGTAGAATAGTGCTAAGAAACTGGGAACCCTACCCAGTTTCTTTAACAAATAGGAGAATAAGTATGATTGGTAGCATTGCAGCAATTTTAACGACATTTGCCTTCTTGCCTCAAGTCGTGCGTGTAGTAAAAACAAAAGATACTGAATCAATTGCCTTAGGTATGTATGTTATGCAGGTTGTTGGAATAGCATTATGGCTTGTTCATGGAATTCACATTGGCGACCTACCTTTAATTTTGGCTAACAGTATTTCATTCCTTTTATCTGGTATTATTTTAGTATATAAATTGAAGTATAAATAAAGTTTTTCCTTATCGTTGAGGAAAAAACAGAAATGGAGATTGTAAGCGCTTTATTTTATAATTGAAATATAAAGAATATCTATAATGGATATCAAAAATAAAGGAGAAATGCCTTATGAAAAAAGCCCTAATTATCTGTGCAGCAGGAATGTCATCATCTCTTATGGCAAAGAAAACTACTGAGTTCTTAAACAATCAGGGGAAAGAAATAGTAGTCGATGCTATTAGTGCAACTGAAGGAACAAAAGCAATTGGAGGTGCAGAGTTTGACTTATATCTCGTGAGCCCTCAAACAAAAATGTATTTTAAACAATTTGAAGAAGCTGGAAATAAAGTAGGCAAACCAGTAGTTCAAATTCCTCCACAAGCTTATATTCCAATTTCGATGGGAATTGAAAAAATGGCTACTCTGATTGTCGACAATATCTAGAGTATAATGGAAAGTGATGAAAAAGTAGTAGGGGGAGAAGTAAGTGTTTAGTAATAAAGAAAAGAAAATCTTACAAATTCTCGTAGAAGAAAAAGAGAATTTTGTAACGAGTAAAAAATTAGCTGCACACTTGTCTTGTTCAGATAGAACTATTCGTAATCACTTAAAATGTATTTCCACAGAACTTGAATTTATCGAAGGAGTTAATCTTTGTTCTAAACAAGGTCATGGATACAAATTGTTGTTTAGAGATCAAAATAAAAAGCAGTCTTTTATACAAATGTATGATTTAGTTAATCATACGATTCAGAATGACTCAGATGTTGAAGAACGATATACGGTAATTTTAAATAAGTTGCTCTTTGAACATGAATCGATCTTGTTTGATGATTTGGCAGATGAATTGTATATTAGTCGATCTACTCTTTCCCATGATTTTAAAGCAATACGAAAAATGCTTGATGAGTATAACTTAAAGATTGAAAGTCGGGCGAATAAAGGCGTATTTATTTTAGGCAAAGAGAGTGATAAACGACGCTTTATCATGAACTATTACTTGGGGAGTCAATTTTTAAAAACTGTTCAACGTCATATTAAAATGGATGTGTTAGATCAGAATTTGAATCTTGAAACGTTGACTCGTATTGTACTTGAAGAATGTCGAGAAGATAACTTGAAACTATCTGATTTTGTTCTTCAAAATCTCGTTGTACACATAGCATTAGCAATTCAAAGAGTCAAATCAGGCTTTAGTGTACCAGCTATTGGTACGAGGTTGGAGAAATACTCTTGTGAACGCATAGTAGCTACTAGGATTTTAAAGAGAGTAAAAGAGATGATTGGTATAGCTTTTCCTGATCAGGAAATTGATTATATCACTCTTCATTTGATTTCAAAACGTCAGATGTTACGTGAGAATTTTCATGTAGATAGTAGGGAGTTTATTAAGCAAGATTTACTAAATTCTCTGTCTAGTTTGAAGATAGATGATATTTACCATTTTTCATCGGATTTTCGTTTGATTGAAGGAGTGGTGACTCATTTATTAACCCTGAAGGTTCGGTTGTTAAATGAAATGGGACTCTCGAATCCTTTATTACAGGAAATTAAGAGCCAGTATGAAGATGTGTTTTATTTAACAGAGAAAATTTTAAATAATATGAATTTCTTTTCTGATGTGAAATTAACGGATGATGAAGTAGCTTATGTAAGTTTACATTTTATGGCAGCATTAGAGCGCTACAAGGAAAATACAAAATTTAACGTATTAGCAATATGCGCAACGGGATTTGGTGCCGCTCAAATGTTGAAAAATAGATTGGAAACGGAATTTAATCATAGGATTCATGTAGTCGATGTTGTTGGTTTTTATGAATTAACTAAGGATAAATTAGAGAATATCGATTTTATTGTTTCTGCAGTGGATTTATCCAATTTGTTTTTTTCGATTCCTGTTTTTAAAGTAAGTGTTTTTTTAAAACTGAATGAGGTAGAGGAAATAAAACATGCTATGGATCATATGATTCAACGTAATAAATCATATCATTCATATCCGGCTGTTAGAAAATCTTCCGAAGAAAAATTAGAATTATTTTTTTCTGAGTCTAGATTTTTTATTTTAAATACTGGCAAGAGAGCGGATATCGAACAACTATTAATAGACTCTATAGCTGTTGATGAAACAATACAGTTTAAAAAAGATTTTATAAATTTTTTGAGAGATAGAGAGAAACTCAGTTCAGTTGTTTTTAGTGATAAGGTTGCTGTCCCTCACCCTATTCAAGCAGTTGGAAAACAAGCTAAAGTAGCTGTTGCAATTTGTAAAGAAGAGGTTGAATGGGATATCGTAAGTAATCAGGTACAAATTATTTTTATGATATCTCCATCTGTATATGGTAATGAAGAGCTAAAGCTTGTTACAGAAAAGATCATTACGCTAACTGAAAAAAATGAAATTCAGCAGGAAATACTACATTGTAAAGACTTTGTAACTTTTATAACATTATTAGAAAGTTTATAATGAGGAATATTTATGAACCAAGAAGAATTACAGGTGATGGCGTTTGAAATTATTTTACATTCGGGAACTGCTCGTACAGAGATTCACGAAGCATTTGCTGCTATGAGAAATAAAGATTTTAATACAGCAGAATCTAAGTTAGAAGTTTCCAATGCAGAAATTTTGAAAGCACATCATGCACAAACTAAGTTGCTACAGAATTATGCCAGCGGAATCGAAATTAAGATAGAAATTATTATGGTTCACGCTCAAGATCATCTGATGACAACGATGACTTTACTTGAAGTAGCGAAAGAAATGTTGGAATTGCGTAAGGAAATCTCCTAAGGAAAAAATTATGGATAGGATAGAAAAACAAGTGCTACATCAGCAGCGACAGGTAACTGCTTTAAAAAATAGTATGTTTAATAGATATCTATTATTACGTTATAGTTTAGCAACTTTCTTCTTTGCAAATATATATTGGGTATTGATAGGGTTAACAAATGAATCATGGGTAATTATTGTTCCATCTGTACTAATCATTTTAAACGTTAAAGCCTGTATAGAACAGTTTAAGTTGTATGGTACAGAAGAAGTAATGTTAAAAAGCACCCAGTCATATTTACATGTTCAAACCTATGTAAATTTATTTTTAATGATTTTAATTTGGACAAATAATTTTACAAATATATTTCCTATCTTAGCAAATAATCTTACTTCAAAAATTTTTAGTTTTACAATTTTGAGTATTGGATTAAGTATATTATTGTTAAATTTAAGAAGAATTACACAGATTTACAATAATACTGACAAAGCGTACAAATATTTGTACCAAATGAAAAAAAATATGGATAAAATTTAAAATAAATAGGAGGATCTATTATGGATCAACAAAAAGGATTATTTGGTTTTTTAGAAAACCATGTAATGGGACCTATGGGGAAATTAGCTCAGTTTAAGGTTGTTCGTGCAATTACTGCTGCAGGGATGGCAGCGGTACCATTTACAATCGTCGGTTCGATGTTTTTAGTTTTTAGTATTTTGCCACAGGCCTTCTCATTCTGGCCAGTTGTAGGAGATATCTTCTCCGCCTCATTTGATAAATTCACCTCACTTTATATGGTTGCTAACTATGCAACAATGGGTTCGCTTTCTCTTTATTTTGTTCTTTCGCTTGCGTACGAATTGACAAAAATTTATGCAGAAGAAGAAGGACTGAATATGAATCCCCTTAACGGTGCTCTTCTTGCATTAATGGCTTTTATCATGACGGTTCCACAAATTATTTTTGATGGTGGTGTGATGAAAGCTGTGACAAGCCTCAAAGAGGGGTCTGTAGTTGCTGATGGTTGGGCAATGGGAAATGGAGTTACTCGTTTTGGCACCACAGGTATTTTCACAGCGATTATTATGGCTATTGTGACAGTGCTCATTTATCGTATGTGTGTAAAGCGCAATTGGGTTATTAAAATGCATGAAGCTGTTCCAGAAGGTGTTTCTCGTGGATTTACCGCTTTGATTCCAGGATTCGTAGTTGCGTTTGTTGTTATTTTCATTAATGGCTTACTTGTGGCTATGGGAACAGATATTTTTAAGGTTATTGCTATTCCATTTGGTTTTGTTGCTAATCTGACCAACTCATGGATTGGACTAATGATTATTTATCTATTAACTCAACTTCTTTGGATTGTAGGTATTCACGGCGCAAATATTATCTTTGCTTTTGTAAATCCAATCGCACTTGCTAACATGGCAGAAAATGCTGCTGGGGGTCACTTTGCTGTAGCCGGAGAGTTTTCTAACATGTTTGTTATTGCAGGAGGATCTGGAGCAACTCTTGGTCTATGTGCATATATCGCATTTGCAGCTAAGTCAGAACAACTTAAAGCGATTGGGCGCGCGTCAATTGTGCCAGCAATGTTTAACATTAATGAACCTTTAATTTTTGGTTTACCAATAATCTATAATCCAGCTTTGGCTATTCCTTTCATTTTGGCTCCAATGGTTACTGCTACTATTTACTATTTAGCTAATGCACTAGAACTTATTAAGCCTGTAATTGCACAAGTTCCATGGCCAACACCAGTCGGAATAGGAGCTTTCTTAGGAACAGCAGATCTTCGAGCGGTCATAGTCGCTCTAGTATGTGCAGTAGCTGCCTTCTTAGTTTACTTCCCATTTATTCGCGTATATGATCAGAAATTAGTGAAAGAAGAACAAGAAGCATAACAAATTGAAGATTTGGTAACTTGCTAAATCACTGTGAGAAGTTCAAATAAAAATTAATTTGTAGCGAAAGATTTTTTAGTATAACGATCTTTCGCTACTTTTTTTAAAAGACAAGAAAAAAAGATTGTTAATTATTTTAAATATCTTTAAACTCTATACCTATTTTTTGGAATCATTGCAAAGTTTGTTTGTAACAAGATTTATTGATTTTTACAACACTAAACTATTCCCCTATCTAAAAAACATTGATTTATATTTTATGAAATTATCACGTGTCAGATGATGAACAATTGTATCTGACGATTCACTTATCGCGGATTCGAAAGAAAAAATAAAAAAATCATAAACCTTGGTCGTTTATGATTTTTTCTTGTCTAAGTTTCATCACCCGTCCAGCCACTGAAATCGTGATGAATGACGTCTTCTAAATAAAAAATATGATCTGTATAGGTAAACTTGAGGATACAACAATTGGTCATGCGAGAGGTGATGTCTACCTGCCAATAATGTTTCCAGGCTCTTGCGAAATTCGCAATGGAGCCTCCATGTGACACCATGAGAATGGTTTCCCCACTTGCATTTTCCATTAGTTCTGAAATCGTCTGATTCATGCGATCTTGCAATCCCTGTTGAGATTCTCCACCATAATGAACGAAAAAGTCTTTGTAAGGTAGTGCTGGATTTAGGTCTTCACTTTCCCCTTCAAAAGTTCCAAAATTCCATTCTTTGAGACCTTTGACTCGTTGATAGGGGATTTTCCCACCTGTGGCAATTTCTAATGTATCACAAGCCCGTTCCGAAGTTGAGCTAAAGGCTTGGTCAAACTGAATGCCATTTTCTTTAAAATAATTACCAGCAATCTGGGCTTGGTAGATACCGAGCTCCGTTAGAGGAGAGTCGCACCAGCCTTGGATTAGATGACGTTTGTTAAAGAGTGTCTGGCCATGTCGCATAAGATAGAGAGTCTTTGTCATAGGATTCCTCCTTAGAGTAGATTTAGTTTTTCAAAGGCCTTATAGAGACCGTCTTGACCGACATCATCTGTAATGAGATCGGCAACGGCAAGAATTTCTGGTCCACCATTCCCCATGGCAACACCAATCTGACAGGCTTGGAGCATAGGGATATCCACTTTTGCATCACCAACAGCAATCGTATTCGCTCGATCCGCATCAAGATGGTCGAGAATTAGATCTACAGCATAAGCCTTATTGATATCTTTCACTCCGAGGTCACCAAAGAGTGCCTCTTCTCCACGTCCTCCCCAGGTTCCAGCTTTCAGTTCTGGAAAAGCCTCTTTAGAATCCAAATGGTCTTGGTAGGAGTGTAGGATGAAGCTGATTTTATTGAGGTCATCACGGTAGAGGTCTCCACCGTAGATCAAGCCGTACATGGCGTCTTCTACTTCCATGTGTAATACTTGCTCTTCGCTGGCTCCTTTTCCTAGTGCGTAGGTTCGTAAAGTTGGTCTAGCAACCTCACGGAAATTTCGACTAGCAAAGATTCCGTTATTGCTTTCAAGATAAAACTCTAATCCCCGAGCTTCTAGCCAATCGACAACCCGCTTGGCAGTTTCATAAGGGATTAGTTGATGGAAAAGGACCTGTCCTTTGTGTTCAACATAAGAACCATTTCCTCCAATCATCCCGTCAAAACCAATGTTCCAAATCTCGTCAGGCATTTCTGCCTTGCTCCGGCCTGTACATACATAGACAAGATGTCCGTTTTCACGTGCTTTTCGAATGGCTTCTCTAGCCGAATCGGGTATGTGATTATCATAGTCAACAATGGTTCCGTCTACATCTAGAAAAATGATCTTACCCATCAGTGACCTCCTTTCTATCTTGTTTTGATTGTACACTTTAAAAAGCAATCTTTCTACTAGTATCCTATCTCATCATGATACTTTCCTAAGATAAGCTTTAGCTTCTGTTTTCTTCTCGATAGTGACTAGGAGTCATATGATAGGCCTTTTTAAACTGGCGATTAAAGTTGGATAGGTTTGTAAAGCCAATTTCTGATGCAATCTCTAGGATGGAGAGGCTGGAATGTTGGAGAAGCTCAGTCGCCTTGCGTAACCGGTAGGAGATGAGGTAATCCATGCAGCTGACACCTAGGTTTCTCTTAAAGAAATTCATAAAGTAGGTAGGACTATAATTGCATATTGATGCCAAGTGATCAATCGTGAGTTCTTCTTGGTAATGGGCATTGATATAGTCAATGATTGTCCGGATCTTTTCCTCTCGCCGATAGGCATCGTGTGTCAGCTCTTTGGAGTGAACATAACCGTGTTTGAAGAGTAATCCAAGAAGGGATAGGAGCTTGCTTTTTAGTTCTAACTCAAAGTAATTTTCACGATTATAACCAATTTCCATTGCCTCGATAAGAAGTTTTCGGATTTCAGTATAGCCCTTTTGATGAGGCTTGATGACACGATCAAAGTCCAACTGACCATTGTAGAGAGGCTGGAGATAATTGATAGAGGCGTAATCTAAAGTGGAATAGCCAAGCAAATCGAGATGGAAATTGATGGCATCCATAAAGTGATAATTCCTATCAATTGGGTGGATTGAATGGAGGCAATTGGGACGGATGAGGATAATATCGCCTTTTTCACTATTAAAATAGTCATAATCAATATGGAATTGCGCTTGGCCATCATGGACATAGATAAGCTCCATATCGGTATGCCAATGAAAGAGAATATCAGGATGACCGTCTTCCATAATGGTCCGAGTAATGGAGTAGGGGGTGAGATCGTTCTTATAGGGGATATTTTTGTGGAGTTGTCCTAAATTAAGCATGATTTTCCTTTTTGTGAGAATAGTATCAGTAATTGATAGTTTAGTGTAAGACAGTCGTTTCTGGCTTTATTATAATATAAGCAAGAACAAAAGAAAAGAGAAAGAATATGGCTACATTTCCAACTGATTTTTTATGGGGTGGCGCAACTGCTGCCAATCAATACGAAGGTGCTTATAATGTTGATGGAAAAGGACTTTCTGTTCAGGATGTGACACCAAAAGGAGGAGTTCCAGCTAAACCTGGAGACCACAATCCTCTAATTACAGAAGAGCCTACTCCTGACAACTTAAAACTTGAGGGAATTGATTTTTACCATCGTTACAAGGAAGACATTGCCCTATTTGCAGAAATGGGCTTTAAGGTTTACCGGACCTCTATTGCTTGGTCACGTATCTTCCCAAATGGGGATGAGCTAGAACCAAACGAAGAAGGTTTGCAGTTTTACGATAACTTGTTTGACGAATTGGCGAAATACGGTATCGAACCTTTGGTGACACTTTCTCACTATGAGACCCCTCTTCATCTGGCTCGTCAGTATAATGGCTGGGTGAATCGTGATTTGATTGGTTTCTATGAACGCTATGTTCGCACGGTATTTAACCGCTACAAAGACAAGGTGAAATATTGGTTGACCTTTAACGAAATCAACTCTGTACTTCATGCACCTTTCATGAGTGGTGGGATTGCTACACCAGCTGAAGAATTGACAAAACAAGATCTTTATCAAGCTGTTCACCATGAATTGGTTGCTTCAGCCTTGGCGACGAAAGTAGGTCATGAAATTAACCCAGATTTCAAGATTGGTTGTATGGTATTGGCCATGCCAGCTTACCCAATGACACCAAATCCTAAAGATGTCTTAGCAACTCGTGAGTTTTCAAATCAAAACTATCTTTTCTCTGATATTCATGCGCGTGGGAAATACCCAGCTTACATCAATCGTTATTTCCGTGAACATAATATTTCCATTGAATTTGCTGACGGTGATGCCAAATTACTAGCAGAAAATACGGTTGACTTTATTTCCTTCTCCTACTATATGAGTGTGGTGCAAGCACATGATCCAGAAAACTATGAATCCGGTATGGGGAATCTTCTTGGAGGAGTGAGCAACCCTTATCTTGCTAGCTCTGAATGGGGATGGCAAATTGATCCAGTTGGTCTACGTCTAGTATTGAACGATTTCTATGATCGTTATCAATTGCCACTCTTTATCGTAGAAAATGGTCTAGGTGCTAAAGATGTCTTGGTGGATGGATCAAATGGCCCAACAGTAGAAGATGATTACCGCATTGATTATTTGAAACAGCACTTGCAACAGGTAGGAGAAGCTCTTGAGGATGGTGTAGAACTTTGGGGCTACACGACTTGGGGGTGTATTGACCTAGTGTCTGCGTCGACTGCAGAGATGAGCAAGCGCTACGGATTTATCTATGTAGACCGTAATGATGATGGCACAGGAACTTTAGCCAGATATAAAAAGAAGTCCTTTGATTGGTATAAGGGAGTCATTGCAAGTAACGGTGAGTCTCTATATAAGTAATCTGCTCCTTATAAAACAACAAGTCTGAGAAAATCCTCAGACTTGTTTTAAAAGAGAAAAAAGAGAAATTGGAGAAATAAAATGGTTTTAACAGTCAATATTTATTACAAAGGAAAAGATGGGGCGTCAACAAAATTTGCGAGAGAGATGCTGGAAGAAGGAATTGTAGCGGAGATTCGAAGGAAAGAAGGAAATCTCAGATACGACTATTTTCTCCCGTTAGAGGATAAAGAAACGGTCCTCCTGATTGACCAATGGGCCAATCAGGAAGCACTAGATCTCCACCATCAATCGGCAACAATGCAGAAAATCTTGGACTTGCGTCAGAAATATGATTTGATCATGGAAGTAGAGCGATATATGGAAGATGAAGGTGGTATCCCAGAAGGGGATAAGCAGTTCATCGCTAGAGGAAAGGATTGATCAAACAAAATTTATATTGATCAAATGTTGCATGATGAAAAAAGCCCAATCAACGGATTAGGCTTTTTCATGTTAGTCTTTCTTTGTTTTACGAGAGAGACCAAAGGCAGCACCCATGCTAAGAAGACCAAGGCCAATAGTTGTCAAGGCTGTTGAGGTCTTGCTTCCTGTATTTGGAAGGCTTGCTTCTTTTTGAGAAAGGGCTGCTGGTGCGATATAAACTGCGGTTTTAACAGGCTCATTTTTAGCCGGTGTTAGGGCAGTCGGTTTCGCAGGTGTTTGGATGCTAGGCGTTTGTGGTTTTGCTTTCGCCACGCGGTGAGTTTTTGAAATCAACTCATACTTATCTGTTTGGACTTTGAAGACACGACCTTTTTGTACAGTTTCAACCACTTTATTGGCAAATTGAACGTTCAACAAGTCAGCAAAGTTTTTGTCAATATCTAGGTAGAGACCATTTGTCCCATTGACCAATGGAGCAAAGTCTTTTTTAATATATGTATGTGTTTTACCAACTACGGTCAAAGAGATACCTGCATCTTGAAGGGCCTTCAGTGTTGCTTCTTTGGTTGGTGTATCTTTTGTAAGATCAATGTCCTCGTCTGTAATCAAGAAAGCAAAGCGATGGTTGTTTGCCCCAGTCCCCCAGTTGTAGTCCCCTGAAGTAGCGATATGGTGCAATGGAACAGTAGCATTTTCATAACCACCGTAGGTTTTGATTGCTTTTAAAGCAGAAATAAAGCTTTCTGGATCATTTGTGAATTTTGATCCATTAAAATCATGGTAGTTGGTATGCTTTGAGTCTTCATAATCAACCAATCCCAAGCGTGCTTGGATATTTTTTGCAGATAAATTACGGACGAATGTCTCAACATTTTTCATTGTATCATTAATATGATCGTCCATTGAGAACGATTTATCAATGACAAAGACGATGTCTGATGTTCCTTGAACTTCTTTTTTATTGACCACATCGGCTTCTTTTGTCACTTCGACTAGAGTTGTTTTATTGACGATTTCAGTTGTTGTCTCAGTGTAGTCAGCTGTTTCTTTGGTTGATGTAGCTGTCTTGGTAGATGACACTGGTTTTGAAGTGCCAACAGGTGTGTTTGGATCGGCTAAGCTAGTCGTTTTGATGGTTGCTGTTGAAGTAGTGGTTGTGTCTGCGCCGTCTGTTTTAGCAGATGGGCCAGTTTTCTTGACGTCTACAGCGATAACATCTCCAGTTTTTGCTTTATCAGCAGGCACAACGGGTGTATTGGCTTTGGCATTGATTTCTTCTGTTGCAGCCGTGATAGGTGATTTTGCTGCTGTAGTAGCTGCAGGAGCAGCTTGGGTTGTGCTAGGTGCAACGTCATCAGCAGAAGCGATAGTCGTTCCTGTGAAGACAGTTCCTAAAACAACGGAAGCTAAAGTTAAAGTTTGTTTACGTGAAATAGTATATTTTTTCAAAATACGTCCCCTTTTTAATAAACTTTTTCTATCATACCGATTTTTCATAAACTTGTCAACGGTATAATAATCAAGCTTTTGTGGGATTTTTTGGCCCTAATTATTAATAAAAGATATAGAAGCAAAAATATACATTTTTATGAAAGATTATTAAATAGGATGAATAAGAGGAAATAAGTCGCTTCTTCATACTGACAGCACTCGAGTCCATTCTTTAAAGTCAAAGAAATACTAGTTAGTCACTTTATTTATGTTTGGATAGTTAGGCAATCGTTTGGTCTTTCAAATCTTGATTCGTCAGTTTTATCTTCTTCTGTTCTTGATTTAGACCTGGGGAATTTGCTATAATAAGTCAAAATAAAGTGGAGGTGTCCTTATGGCCAGTGAATATGAAAAAATGATTGCAGGTGACTATTATAGACCTTCGGATCCTGAATTACGAGCTTTGGCCAAAGCCTCTCGGGAGAAGCAGGAAGCCTTTAACCAAGAGGTGGACCCTAAAAAAGGAGCGACCATCATCAAAGAGTGGTTTGGCTCTACTGGCGACAACCTCTATCTAAATCGTCAGGTTCTTGTGGATTACGGCGTCAACATCCATTTGGGAGAGCATTTCTATGCCAATTACAATTTGACCATGTTGGATATTTGTCCCATTACCATCGGAAAGAATGCCATGATCGGTCCCAATTGCCAATTTTTGACGCCCTTGCACCCACTGGATCCAGATGAGCGCAATTCTGGTCTCGAGTACGGAGCTCCGATTACGATAGGGGACAATTTCTGGGCAGGAGGAGGGGTCACCATCCTTCCTGGCGTGACGCTAGGTGACAATGTGGTCGCTGGTGCTGGTGCAGTCGTGACCAAGTCTTTTGGAGACAATGTGGTTCTTGCAGGAAACCCAGCCCGTGTCATCAAAGAAATACCTATCAAAAAGGAGAAACAATGATCCATCGGCATGAAATTCCCATTTTAGAGTTTGACGACAATCCGCAGGCAGTCATTATGCCGACTCATGAGGGGCTTGCTGTGCACCTACCTGAAAAATGCCTTTATGCTTTCTTGGCGGATGAGATTGATCGCTTTGCCAAAGCCGTCGGAGCCAAACAAGTAGCTAGCTTTGTCTCAGCTACCAAAGTTTATCCGATCTATGTTATGGAACACCAAGGAGAGGAAATCTGCTTGGCACAAGCGCCGGTTGGCTCTGCAGCTGCTGCTCAATTCATGGATTGGTTGATTGGCTATGGGGTGAAGAAGATCATTTCAGCAGGTAGTTGTGGGGTCTTGGTGGACATGGAAGAAAATGCTTTTTTAATCCCGACCAAGGCCTTGCGAGATGAGGGAGCTAGTTACCATTATGTGGCACCTTCTCGTTATATGGAAGTGGATCGTCAAGCGCTGACCGCCATTGAAACTGTCTTGAAAGGAAAAGAAATTCCTTATCGAGAGGTCATGACCTGGTCGACGGACGGCTTTTATCGAGAAACACCTGACAAGGTGGCCTATCGCATTCAAGAAGGCTGTAGTGTTGTAGAGATGGAGTGCGCTTCGCTTGCAGCAGTAGCCCAGCTTCGTCGTGTGGTTTGGGGCTTGCTCCTCTTTACCGCAGATTCTCTTGCAGATCTGGAAAATTATGACCAGCGTGATTGGGGATCCCAAGCTTTTGACAAGGCCTTAGGACTTTCGATAGAGATGGTCCATCTTCTGTGAGTCTTGTCCTGTTTTATGATACAATAACGGTATGAAAATCAAATTATTTTTAAAAAAATGGCGGACCAGGGTATTGAGCCTGTCTCCCGCAAGACGGATTTTTTTCAGTTTTGCCTTGGTGATCCTTGTGGGGTCGCTCTTATTAAGCCTGCCTCTTGTACAGTTAGCCAGTTCGAAGGCGACCTATATGGATCATCTCTTTACGACGGTTTCGATGGTTTGCGTGACGGGTCTCTTTACCCAGTCAGTAGCTTCGACCTATAATGGATGGGGGCAGTTGATCTGTATGCTCTTGATTCAGATCGGTGGATTGGGGATCTTGACCTTTATCGGTCTCTTCTTCATAGAAAAACGTAGAAAATTAGGCTATAAAAATCGGCAAACCTTACGAGATAGCTTTAGTTTCAGCAATAACCAGAGCCTGAGTCGTTTTGTGCGCTCCATTTTTATGACAACCTTTATTATAGAGGGCTTAGGAGCCTTGTTGTTGATGATCCGTTTCATTCCTCGATTTGGATGGGGACACGGGATCTTTAATGCTATTTTCGTCTCGATCTCGGCCTTTTGTAATGCAGGTTTTGATAATTTTGGGGGTGATAGTATGATGAGCTTCCAGACCGATTGGCTAGTCAATCTGACCCTATCCACCCTGATTATTACAGGAGGTTTGGGTTTTATGGTCTGGTTTGATTTGGCAACAAAGGCCAAGAACCAGTCTGGACGCAAGACCTTACGATTTCATACCAAAGTTGTCCTCTGGCTGACAGCGGCTATTCTTATTTTGGGCACACTGACCAGTCTATTGACAGAGTTTCATAATCCAGCAACCATTGGTCCGCTTCCTTTTGGGGACAAAGTCTTGGTGAGTTTCTTCCAGACTGTAAGTATGCGGACCGCCGGTTTTGCCTCACTCGATTATACCAGAGCCCATCCGGTGACGCTCTTTGTCTATATCCTTCAGATGTTTCTAGGTGGAGCACCGGGCGGAACAGCAGGTGGGATGAAGATTACGACCTTTTTGGTGCTCTTACTCTTGGTCCGCAAGGAACTCTTGGGACTGCCTCATACTAACTTGGGCAAACGGACCATTTCGCCAGAACTCGTGCAACGATCCTTTGGCGCAGCTGTCATTTTTCAATTAACCTTCCTTCTTGGTTTATTTGGGATTTGTCTGGTGACGCCTGCTGGGCAACGCTTTATTTACCTGGCCTTTGAGGTGGCTTCAGCCCTAGGGACTGTGGGAGTATCGGCCAATGTGACCTCTACCCTAAATGGAGCAGGTCTTAGCATTATCATGGCTCTCATGTTTATCGGACGGATCGGTCCTTTAACCTTGATGGTCAGTTTAAATCAATACCAAGCCAAAAAGGCGGATACCTTGCAATATGTCAAGGCAGACCTTATTGTTGGATAGGAGAGTATGATGGTACAACGAACAATTGGAATTCTAGGATTAGGAATTTTTGGACAAAGTATCTTAAAAGGTCTCAAAGACCAAGAGGTAGATGTGATTGCGATTGATGACCATGTAGAGGTGATCAATCAATACGAATCGATTATTACAACAGGAATTGTTGGAGACTTCACAGATATCGAGTTACTAGATGCAGCTGATATTGGAAACTGTGATACGGTCGTGATTGCGACCGGTGAAAGCTTGGAATCGAGTGTGCTTGCGGTGATGCATTGTAAGGCACTGGGAGTGGAGCGGGTCATTGCCAAAGTGAAAAATGAAGTAACCAAAGAAGTGCTGGAAAAAGTTGGAGCCGATTTGGTCATTCTTCCTGAGGTGGAAGCTGGAAGATCTTTGGCGAAGATGATCCTCTTTCAACATACGATTGAAGTTTTTCAATTGGATGAAGAAGTCGTGGTTGTTGAGTTTATGGTTCCAACTGCCTGGATTGGAAAAAGTATCCGAGAATTGGCAGTCCGAAACCAGTATCAACTCAATATCATTGGCTATCGAAATGCGGAAGACCAACCACTCCAGAGCCAGTTTGGTCCTGATTTTGTATGGCCAGCTGATGTACGTGTCATGGCAGTGACCGATAATCAGTACCTAGAAAGAATCCAGGACCTATTGGATTAATCAAATAGGAAGCAGCTGGTAAAAGCATACACGACAGGAGAGAGATCGGTTCTGAATGTTTCTGGCTGTCAAACAAGTACAAGTCTACTTTCCTCAACAACTCGGATTGGAGTGTTACGACCTCTCTGCCAAAGTCCGCTCAAAATCCGCTCAAAAATGATATAATTAGGGATCAGAACAAATGATTTAGGAAAAATAGGAAATCAAATGAACAAATTACAGAAAAAATTTTAAAACTTGTCCAACAAATTTCTGAGCGGACTGCTATATGATTAATTATAAAATGAAATCTGTCTCTATTTGGAGTGCGGATTTTTTTGTATAGCAGTTGCTGATGGAGGATGAGGGAACTCTGATCGGAAGAGTTATAGGAAAATGTTATAAGAGGTCCTAGTTTTCTGTCCGGTGAAAGGACTTGAGGCCTTATTGAATCGGTGTTATAGTTTCTGGCTATAACAAAATTGGCGTAAAAGCAATTATACAAGAAAGCATTCTTCTGATATGATAGTGTCAATTAGAATTTTTGGAGGACACATCATGTCAACAACAATTATCGGTTTCCCTCGTTTGGGTGAATTCCGCGAATTAAAATTTACAACTGAAAAATACTTTAGAAAAGAAATCTCTGCAGATGAACTCTTGGCAGCCGCCAAAGACTTGCGTGCAAAACACTGGAATATCGTCAAAGAACAAGGCATCACTGAAATCCCATCAAATGACTTTTCTCACTATGACAACTTCCTTGATGCAGCCTTCCTTTTCAACGTTGTGCCTGCTTCTGTTCAAAGCTTGGATTTAACAGAATTGGAACAATACTTTGCATTGGCGCGTGGTTACCAAGGTGAAAAAGGGGATGTGCGTGCCCTTCCAATGAAGAAATGGTTCAACACCAACTACCACTACATCGTTCCTAAATTTGAAAAAACAACAGAAGTGAAATTGGCTGGTCACAAGATTTTTGATGAGTACCAAGAAGCAAAAGAATTGGGTATCAACACTCGTCCAGTTGTTGTTGGACCATTCACTTTCCTTCAATTATCTGACTTTGAAGATGGTGTAAAAGCTGAAGACTTCGTCGATGGCTTGGTTGCTGCTTACCAAGAAGTCTTTGCCAAATTGGCAGAACTTGGTGCGACTCATATCCAACTCGACGAACCAGCTCTTGTCAAAGATTTGTCAGCTGAAGAAAAAGCCCTCTTCTTGAACCTCTACAACAAACTCTTGGCGGACAAGAAAGGCCTTGAAGTCTTGATCCAAACTTACTTTGGTGATGTTCGTGATGTCTATAATGATCTCGTGAACTTGCCAGTAGATGGTATTGGTCTTGACTTTGTTGAAGGGAAGAAAACACTTGAACTTGTTAAAGGTGGCTTCCCAGCTGATAAGACCCTTTATGCTGGTATTGTGAATGGGAAAAATATCTGGCGCAACAACTATGAAAAGAGCTTAGAAATCTTGGATCAAGTTCCAGCTGAAAAGGTTGTCTTGACAACTTCATGTTCTCTTCTTCATGTGCCATTTACAACAGCTAATGAAGATTTTGAGCCAGCGATCTTGAACCACTTTGCCTTTGCAGTTGAAAAATTGGGTGAATTGCGTGATTTGGATGCCATCCGCAACGGTCAAGGCGCAGAAGCTCTTGCTGCCAACAAAGAACTCTTTGCGACAGAACGTGTCGGAGCAAATGCGGAACTTCATGCTCGCATCGCAGCGTTGACAGAAGCAGACTACACTCGTTTGCCAGCCTTCGCAGAACGGGAAGAAATCCAAAAAGAAGCCTTCAAGCTTCCGGCTCTTCCAACAACAACCATCGGTTCCTTCCCTCAAACGAAAGAAGTACGTGCCAAACGTTTGGCTTTCCGTAAGGGTGAATTGTCACAAGAAGAATACGATGCCTTCCTTGCTAAAACGATCGACGAATGGATCAAATGGCAAGAAGAAGTTGGATTTGACGTGCTGGTACACGGTGAATTTGAACGGAACGACATGGTTGAGTACTTCGGTCAAAACTTGTCTGGTTACCTCTTCTCTAAAAACGGTTGGGTCCAATCATACGGTATGCGTGGGGTGAAACCGCCAATCATCTGGGGAGATGTCACTCGTCTCAACCCTATCACTGTGAAATGGTCTAGCTACGCACAAAGTCGTACAAACAAACCTGTTAAGGGTATGTTGACTGGACCGGTTACCATCCTTAACTGGTCATTCCCACGTGAAGATATCTCTATCAAGGATTCTACTCTTCAAATCGCCCTTGCTATTAAAGATGAAGTTCTTGACCTTGAAGCGGCAGGTGTGAAAATCATCCAAATCGATGAAGCTGCACTTCGTGAAAAATTGCCACTCCGTCGCAGTGACTGGTACGAAGACTACCTTGACTGGGCGATCCCAGCCTTCCGTTTGGTACACTCAACAGTAGCACCAGACACACAAATCCACACTCACATGTGTTACTCAGAATTTACAGATATCATCCCAGCTATCGATAACTTGGATGCGGACGTCATCTCATTTGAAGCGAGCCGTTCAAACCTTGAAATCTTGGATGAGTTGAAAGCCAAAAACTTCCAAACAGAAGTCGGACCTGGGGTTTACGATATCCACTCACCACGTGTCCCACAAGACGGTGAAATTGATCACACTATCGAAGCAATCTTGGCCAAAGTACCAAGTGGCAAAGTTTGGATCAACCCTGACTGTGGTTTGAAGACTCGCGGAATCAAAGAAACAAAAGAAAGCTTGATCAAACTAGTTAATGCTGCTAAAGAAGCGCGTGAACACTTGTAAAAAATAATTTGAAAACCTTCTATATGCCTGTAGAAGGTTTTCAAATCACAAATAGTAGCTTGCGATTCCTGATCAAAACAAAATAGAAAAGGATAGAATATGTCACAACAAACACCGTCTCTTTCATTTGAAGTATTTCCTCCAAATCCTGCTGTTGGAAATGAAAAGATTTTGCAGGCGTTGGAAAGTATGCAGACCTTGGCACCACATTTTATCAGTGTGACGGCTAGCAATAATAAATACAATATTAAAGAAACGACGGTTGCGTTAGCAGATCATATTCAAAACGACCTAGCCATTCCAACCATCGCTCACCTTCCTGCCATCTATTTGACCAAGGAAAAAGTGGCGGAGACGATTGTGGCTTTAGACGAGGTCGGGGTCAAGCGCATCTTGGCCCTTCGTGGGGATATTATTCCTGATGTGGAGCCTCAAAAAGATTTTCGCTATGCAACAGACTTGATTGCGTTTATCAAGGACCAGGCACCACATTTTGAAATCGTGGGGGCCTGCTATCCAGAAGGTCATCCAGACTCGCCCAATCAGATCTTAGATATTCAACATCTTAAAAAGAAAGTAGATGCAGGCTGTTCAAGCCTTGTCACGCAGCTTTTCTTTGACAATGAGCGTTTCTACGATTTCCAAGACAAGTGCACCTTAGCTGGTATTGATGTACCGATTCATGCGGGAATCATGCCAATCCTTAATCGTAACCAAGCGCTTCGTCTCTTGAAGACTTGTGAGAATATCCATCTCCCACGTAAGTTTAAGGCTATCTTAGACAAGTATGAGCATGACCCTGAGTCGCTCAGAGCAGCAGGGCTTGCCTATGCCGTCGATCAAATTGTAGACTTGGTCACTCAAGACGTAGCAGGTATTCACCTGTATACGATGAACAATGCTGAGGTAGCTCATCAAGTCCATCAGGCAACCAAGCCTCTATTTAAACACCAATAAAAACTGGTACAAAAATTTTAAAAACTAGAGAAAGACACCTGAAAATGAGAATTTCTCTAGTTATTTTTTGAAGCCACTTGTGACGAGTTTCACTAAAAGGTCTTTTAGCCTCCTTTTCGAACAAAAAAGAGTGGGAGTCTCTAAAAATAGAGTCTTGGCTAAACAATCTTTTCTAGAATCGGAGAGGCTAAAGATTTCTTTTGTGTCTAAGGACGAGGTTGGGACAAAAGTTCTAGTCTCTCAATTGTCTTTGGATTGTCGAGCAAGACGCAGTGGTTGAGTGGGCTCTACTACGCTGATTTCATCAGCTTTTATAGCCCTACTCAACTGTGCGGAGGTGGGACGACGAAATCGAATTCTAACGAATGACCGATTTCTGTCCCACTCTCAAAATCAGTAAAGAAAATCAGTAAGGAAAATAGTTTCCCTACTGTTCATGTAAACGTTTCCATTTGAGAACGTTTCGTGGTATAATTTATAATATAGAAAATGAAACAAGGAGGACAAAGCCGTGGCAAAAAAGAAAATGCTGGCAATGATTCTTGCTGGTGGCCGTGGAACCCGGTTAGAAAGTTTAACCAAAAAAATTGCAAAACCTGCAGTAGCGTATGGAGGAAAGTATCGAATTATCGATTTTCCGCTTAGTAATTGTGCAAACTCAGGGATAGATGTTGTCGGTGTTCTGACCCAGTATGAGTCGATTCTTTTGAATGCCTATGTTTCCCAGTCTCAACGTTGGGGCTTGGATACCCAAGGATCCGGTATTTTCGTCCTTCCACCTCGAGAAAAAATTGAGGGCTTCAATCTGTATAAAGGAACGGCAGATGCCATTACTCAAAATATTGACTTCATCGACTTGTATGAGCCAGAATATGTGTTGGTTCTTTCTGGTGACCACATTTACAAGATGAACTATGACAAATTGCTGGAAACACATGAAAAAAATCAAGCGGATGCCACCATTGCAGTTATTGAAGTTCCGTTAGATGAAGCTTCTCGTTTCGGTATTATGAATACGGATAAAGATTACCGTATTGTAGAATTTGAAGAAAAACCGGCCAAACCAAAGAGCAACCTCGCTTCAATGGGAATTTATATCTTCACTTGGAAAACCTTGAAGAAATATCTGTTGCAAGATGAAGAAAGTACAGAAACTTCCCATGATTTCGGAAAAGACATCATTCCAAAATACTTAGAAGATGGCAAGAGATTATTTGCGCACCCATTCAGAGGGTATTGGAAGGACGTTGGTACCGTTACGAGTCTCTGGGAATCCAACATGGATTTGATTGACCACTCTGATCAATTGAATTTATCTGATTCAACTTGGAAGGTCTACTCTGAAGACAAAGGTTCTCCTGCTCAAGTCATTGGTGAAAATGCAGTCGTGTCGTCTGCTTACATTGATAAGGGAGCTGTTATTGAAGGAACTGTAAACCATTCGGTTATTTCAACGGATGCAGTCGTTCAAGAAGGGGCAGTGGTCACCAATACCGTCCTCCTTCCTGGTGTTCGTATCTCAAAAAATGCGAGTGTTGATTTCGCCATTATCTCAGAAAATGTGACGATTGGCGAAGGCGTTCAATTAAAAGGAACAGCTGACAACATTCTCTTAATTGATCGGAATGTAAACAAGTAGGAGGGGTGAAAAGATGTTGCGAAATACTTTAGGAATTGTAAATATTGAAGGTAAAAATGTTGATTTTGGGACTTCTCTAACCCATAAATCTCCACAGGCTTATAGCTTTTTGGCTCGATACCATTTAATTGATTTTGTCCTTTCAAATATGTCAAATTCTGGGATCACTGAATACCAGGTCTACATCCCGTCCAATAGTCGCTCAACGATTCAACATGTTGGTGCAGGAACCCAGTATAATATCAATAGCAAACGAGGCAAATTGCGCTTGTTAAATAGTGACCATAATGCATCTGAGATTTTCCAACATGATGTGAAGGCCTTTACGGACAATCTGCACTATATTAAAGATTCAAATAAAGAATTTGTCTTAATTGCTCCAAGTTATTTCATTTACAGTCAAGATTTTTCGGAACTTCAGGAAGATTTTGAACGCACGGGTGCGGATATCACGGTTCTCTATAAAAATGTTTCAACGGCTAGAGAGAATTTTATAGGTTGTACAACTCTAACCTTTGGAGAGGATAAGCGAATTGTGAACTTCCGAGAAAATCACGGGAAATATAAAAATCGCCCAATCTCTTTAGAAGCTTATTTCATGAGAAGAGAAACATTTCTTGAATTAATCGACCGTGCCAATCAAGTTTCTTCTTTGTATTGGTTTAGAGATATCTTGGAAGATGTTGTAGATGAGTATAAGATGATTGGCTATGCGCATAAGGATTATGTGGCATGTATTAACAATACAGAGTCCTACTACCAAACGCAATTAGAACTGATTGAAGCCAAAAATAGAAGATTATTGTTCAAACAAAATTGGCCAATCTTTACAAAAACAGGGGACTCGTCTCCAACCTTATATGGACCTCTATCTGAGGTGAAGCGAAGCCTGTTAGCAAATGGCAGTATCATCAATGGACAAGTTGAAAATTCGGTCATCGACCGGGATGTTGTCATTGAAGATGGGGTAACTGTTAAAAACTCCATCATCTTAAATCGCGTTCATATTCGAACAGGTGCCTACATTGAAAATGCGATTATAGACAAATCGACAATCATTAAACATCCTGTTGAAATTGTCGGAGAATACGAAGAACCTATCTATATCAAGGAAAATAGCATTATTTAATTTGTATTTGTCAAATAAAAAGGAGATGGAATCATCATGTCTTATCAAGAAAACTACCAAAAATGGCTCGATTTTGCTGCATTACCAGCTTACCTTCGTGATGAGTTGGTCGCAATGGATGAAAAAACCAAAGAAGATGCCTTCTATACCAACCTAGAGTTCGGTACAGCTGGTATGCGTGGCTATATTGGGGCTGGTACCAACCGGATTAATATCTATGTGGTCCGTCAAGCAACTGAAGGCTTGGCTCAATTGATCGACTCTAAAGGCGAGGAAGCCAAGAAACGCGGAGTTGCGATTGCTTACGATAGCCGCCACTTCTCTCCTGAATTTGCTTTTGAATCTGCTCAAGTATTGGCTGCACACGGTATCAAATCTTACGTATTTGAAAGCCTTCGTCCAACACCTGAATTGTCCTTCGCCGTCCGTCACCTCCACACATTTGCTGGAATCATGGTGACCGCTAGCCACAACCCTGCTCCATTTAATGGTTACAAGGTTTACGGCGAAGACGGTGGACAAATGCCACCAGCAGATGCGGATGCATTGACAGATTACATCCGTGCGATCGAAAATCCTTTCACTGTGCAATTGGCCGACCTTGAAGAAAGCAAAGCTAACGGCTTGATTGAAGTCATTGGCGAAAACGTTGACGTTGAATACCTCAAAGAAGTCAAAGGTGTGAACATCAACCAAGACTTGATCAATGAATACGGTCGTGACATGAAGATTGTCTATACTCCACTTCATGGTACAGGTGAAATGTTAGCTCGTCGTGCCCTTGCACAAGCAGGATTTGAAGCAGTTCAAGTGGTTGAAGCGCAGGCTGTTCCAGACCCAGACTTCTCAACCGTTAAATCTCCAAACCCTGAAAACCAAGAAGCTTTCGCCCTTTCTGAAGAACTTGGACGCAAAGTGGATGCAGACGT